>NZ_NOYE01000025.1:0-405478 GCF_002258285.1 Rhodococcus sp. 06-418-5 | reverse complement strand
GTGGACCTTGTCCACCGCCGCCTCACCGGACGGAATCTCCGCAACCGCGAGACGTTTACGAAGATCGGCCAATTTACCCGCAGTGGTATGGATATCGGGTTCGGTTGTGGTCATGCAGATGTCCCCTACGTTGTGTGGAGTGGCAAACGGAGATCGTCAGTTCGTGGCGAGCGAGCGCGCGATCACCAGACGCTGAATCTGGTTGGTGCCCTCGAAGATCTGAGTGATCTTGGCGTCGCGCATGTATCGCTCGACGCGGAAGTCGCGGGTGTACCCGTAGCCACCGAACACCTGTACCGCGTCGGTGGTCACCTTCATGGCCGCATCGGTAGCGATCAGCTTGGCCACGGAAGCGTTGCGCGAGTAAGGAAGTCCGGCGTCACGTCGACGGGCAGCATCGAGGTAGGTGGCGCGGGCCGAGTCCACTGCCGCTGCCATGTCCGCCAACACGAAACCGAGGCCCTGATGGTCGATGATCTTCTTGCCGAACGCCGTACGTTCCTGGGCGTACTTCACCGCGTCGTCGAGCGCCGCCTGCGCGATTCCCACGGCTACAGCGGCAATTCCGAGCCTGCCTGCATCGAGGGCACTGAAGGCGATCTGCAGTCCCTGCCCCTCCGCGCCGATTCGCCACTCGGTGGGTACGTGGACGTTGTCGTAGTGCGCGGCGGTCGTCGGGATCGCATGCAGTCCCATCTTCTCTTCGGGCTTGCCGAAGCTCAGGCCGTCGGTTCCGTCCGGAACGAGGAAGCACGAGATACCTTTCGACCCTTCGCCGGTACGAGCGAACAGGTTGTAGAAGTCGGCCACTCCGCCGTGTGTGATCCACGCCTTCGAACCGTTCACGGTGTAGCCACCCTCGGTCGGGGTGGCCTTGCAGCTCAGTGCGGCAGCGTCCGAGCCGGCCTGTGCTTCGGACAGTGAGTAGGCGCCGATCTGCGCCCCACCGAGCATGTCGGGGAGTTTGTCGGCTTTCTGCTGTTCGGTACCGAACGCCATCACGGGATAGCAAGCCAGACCGTGCACGCTCACTGCGACTGCAACCGCCGCCCAGCGCGACGCCAGTTCTTCGAGGACCTGGAGGTACACCTCGTACGGTTGGCCACCACCTCCCCATTCCTCCGCGTACGGCAGGCTCAACAGGCCCGCCTCGCCGAGGGTGGCGAACACTCCCTCCGGGTAGGTCTCACGCCGTTCGTGGTCGTCGACGATCGGGTCGAGGACCTTGTCTGCCACGTCCCGGGTCAGGGCGATCAGATCACGCGCTTCGGACGTGGGCAACAGACGGTCGACGGGCACGTGAAAACCTCCGGGGCTATCGCATCAGTACTGCCGGACGATCCGCAGTACTGATGCACAGTACTGCACAAGCCGATGCAGTACCATCCCTGATGTGAACGCACCCGTGACCTCGCATGCCACGGCACGCCGTTCCGAACTCTTCGACCAGCTCGTGAGCTTGTTTCTGGCAGAGGGCTTCGCACACCTGACCCTCGACACCATCGCGGCCCGGCTTCGGTGCTCCAAGTCCACGCTGTACACCCTGGCGTCGAGCAAGGATCAGCTGGTCGGCGGCGCAACGGTGCACTATTTCAAGTCCATGACCACGCAGGTGGAGAACGCGGTCGCCGAGGTGGACGGCACCCGCAATCGCATCACCACCTATCTCACCGCGGTGGGGGCAGCTCTCGAGTCCGCGTCCGAACAGTTCATGACCGACCTGGCGTCACTGGAGGCGGCCCGCTCGGTATACGAACGAAACACCGCCATCGCCGCGCGCCGCGTCCAGGAGTTGATCAGCGAGGGCGTGGCCAGCGGTGAAGTGCGCGACGTGCACGCGGCCTTCGTCGGGGACGTGGCCTCCTCGGTCATGGTTCGCATTCAGACTCGCGAGGTGTTTCGACTGACCGGACTGAGCGACGGCGACGCTTACCTCGAACTGGCGAAATTGCTGACGGCGGGCATCGGCGCGTAGCCGCGGAGCAGGGAATGAATCGACCTCGGTATGCGCTGACACCCAACGAATACAGTTGATCCTTCAACGAAAGAGCGCGTGATGAAGAAGATCGGATTTCTGTCCTTCGGACACTGGTCGGCGTCCCCACAGTCGCAGACGCGGTCCGCGTCGGACGTGCTGCTGCAGTCCATCGACCTCGCGGTCGCCGCCGAAGAACTGGGTGCCGACGGCGCGTACTACCGCGTCCATCACTTCGCCAACCAGCTCGCGTCACCGTTCCCACTCCTCGCCGCCGTCGGTGCCAAGACGAGCACCATCGAGATCGGCACCGGTGTCATCGACATGCGCTACGAGAACCCGTTCTACATGGCCGAGGACTCGGGTTCCGCCGATCTCATCTCGGGCGGGCGGCTGCAGCTCGGAGTCAGCCGAGGATCGCCCGAACAGGTCGTCGAGGGCTACCGCTACTTCGGCTACACACCGGCCGAGGGCTCCGATCACGCCGACATGGCCCGTGAACACACCCGCATCTATCTCGATCTTCTCGAAGGCAAGGGTTTCGCACAGCCCAATCCGCGGCCGATGTTTCCCAATCCGCCCGGACTCCTGCGCCTGGAACCACACTCCCCCGGTTTGCGGCAGCGCATCTGGTGGGGTGCCGGCACCCGCGACACCGCCGAGTGGACCGCGCGACAGGGCATGAACCTGATGAGCTCGACGCTGTTGAGCGAAGACACCGGAGTGCCGTTCCATCGATTGCAGGCCGAGCAGATCGAACGATTCCACAAGACGTGGAGCGACGCTGGACACGACTTCGCGCCGCGAACTTCGGTGAGTCGCAGCATTTTTCCGATCGTGAACGATCTCGATCGCGCCTACTTCGGCCGAGAGGGCAGCGGCGACGATCAGGTCGGCTACATCGACGGCGGCAAGGCCCGATTCGGCAAGACGTACGCAGGCGAGCCCGATCGACTGATCGAAGAGCTCGCCGCGGACGAAGCTATCGCAGCCGCCGATACGCTGCTGCTCACCGTCCCCAACCAGCTGGGCGTCGACTACTGCGCCCACGTCCTCGGCACTGTGTTGCGCGATGTCGCTCCCGCGTTGGGGTGGCGCTGACCACTCGCAGAGCGGGAGGGGGTTGGTATCGGCGGATACGGGTACTGGCAGCTCGTTCACCCGCCCTCGCCTGCCAGGAGTTCCCATGCTCAAACGCGACGTATCCGCGCGCCTCGATGTAGACATCACCGCAGCCACCACGCTCGAATTCCAGATCGCAATCGCGCCGCATCCGGGCACGACGGTCACCGAATCACTGTCCTTCGTTCTCGACGGCAACCCCATCGAGGCGAAGGAAGTGAGCGGGCCGCACGGCAACCGAATTCACGTCATGCCCGCCGACGTTGGCAACCTGCAGGTCTCGTACGACGCCACCATCTTGGGCAACACCACCCCGGCACCGGTCACCGACTACGACATGTCGCTCTACCTCCGACCGAGCCGGTACGCCGAGGCCGACAAGTTCTACGGTTTCGCCGCAACCGAATTCGGCGACTACGCGGATTCCGAGGAACTGCTGGCCAAGATCTCCGCGTGGGTCGGAGCCCGCCTGAGTTACGTTCCGGGGAGCAGTGATCCGATCGACGGAGCTGTCGACACACTGCTCGCCGGACAGGGCGTCTGCCGGGACTACTCGCACCTCGTGGTGGCCATGCTGCGGGCGGTCAACGTTCCGGCCCGCCTGGTAGCGGTGTACGCACCCGGCTGCGATCCGATGGACTTCCACGCCGTCGCCGAAGCATTCGTGGGCGGCCAGTGGCGCGTCGTGGATGCCACCTGCCTCGCCCCGCGCTCGACGCTGGTGCGCATCTCGGTCGGTCGCGACGCCGCCGACACTGCGTTCCTGGACAACCACAAGGGTGCCATCACGCTGAACAGTTCCGTGGTCACGGCAGTGGTCGACGGCGAGCTCCCCGAGGACGACATCACCGAACTGGTCTCCCTCACCTGATCTCCGGCCGGACACCGCCCGAATGTGATCTGCATCACACGTTCGTTTGCTTTCGGTGACGAAAACCGACTAAGTATCCGTTACCAACAATCACAGCCACCCGGAAGGACTCTCATGAGCTTCATCGACAAGGCCAAGAACGCCGCGGAAGACGCCATCGGCAAGGCGAAGGAAGTTGTCGGCGACGCCACCGACAACAAGGACCTCGAGGCCGAGGGCAAGAAGGATCAGGGTTCGGCAGGCGTGAAGAAGGTCGGCGAGAACATCAAGGACACCTTCAAGTAACACCGCAATCGCATCGAGTGCCGCCGATCTCGATGATCGGCGGCACTCGCCTTTCACCCCTTCCACCTCACAGAACGGATTCCCTCATGACCACATCCACCGGCAACACCGAGACCACCAAGCGTCGCGGCGGATTCGCCTCGAAGTTTGCCCTCCTCGTCACGCTCGTCCTGGTCGCAGCACTGGTGATCTTCGTGCTGCAGAACACCGTGCACACCACCATCAACTTCCTGGGCTGGAACTTCGATCTCGGCCAGGGCGTCTCCTTGCTCGGTGCCGCTGTCGTCGGAGCCGTCATCACGTTGACCGCCACCGCTGCGCTCAAGGTTCGACGCGCAGTCCGATGATCCCCCTGCTCGCGCGCAAGTACCTGTACCGCTACCTCATCGTTGCGATCGGGCTTCCCGTCCTCGCTCGGTTGTTGGCCCTCGCCGGCCAGAGCCTCGAAAAGCGAACGGGCAAGGACAATGTCGTGTCCAGAGGCCTGAAGTCGGCCGGTCGATTCGCACAACGGCGGGCCGACAAGTCGCAGGGCAAGAAGGATCGTGAGTCTCTTCGCGCACGCCGCTGAGCCGGTCGACCAATGCGTCGGCCGGCTGTACCGGCCTACCCGGCGACGATCAGTGTCCCGCCGGGTCGGTCAGCGACTTGCCTTCCCGAGCCTTGACACGTTTGCGCTCCAGTAGAACCAGTGCAATTCCGGCCGCGAGAAGAACCGGCGCGGCGATCGCACCGATCCACACCCATCCGGAGAACCCGTAGCCGGCGGCGGTAAGGGTGAGACCCAGGCTCACCAATGCAATTCCGATGAAGATGTATCCGGGCCAGTTTCGCGTGTCGACTATCGCCTCACCCGCGTGGCCGCGGGTCGTCCGATCGTCGTCGCGTGCGCCGGCGTCGGAATCGCTCGTGTTCTGGTGCGCCATGTGAACCTCTCGAGATGAATGAGTGACGGCCACTGACCGCAGACCGGTCCTGAGGAGCGTTCACCGCCTTCACAGCGCGGTTCCCGTAAAGCGCCGTCGACAAACATCGGGCCGATGGTTCAGTCGTGCCAACTCACTGCGGCGAACGGGGCGTGGCTCGTCAGCCGTCCGACGATGCCTGCGTGTGCGAAGTTCTTGGCGGTGGCGACCGCGTCGAGCACGTCCACGCCTTTCGCGAGCTCGGCCGTGATGGCCGCGGCGAACACGCATCCGGCACCCGATACCCGCTCCTCGCCCACCTTGGGGGCGCGCAGCACGGTCAGTTCGGAACCGTCCCAGACGACGTCTACGGCCTCGTCGCCGGGCAACCCCGCACCCCCCTTGACCACCACGTACCGCGGTCCGAGTTCGGCAATTCGCTTGGCCGCCTCGCCCAGATCGTCGACGGTGGTGATGGCGTCCATTCCGGACAATGTCTGTGCCTCGAACAGATTGGGGGTGATCACGGTGGCCAGCGGAAGGATGTCGCGCCGAAGCGCATTGTCGGTGTCGAGCGCCGCGCCCGGCTCCTGACCCTTGCAGATCAACACCGGATCGACCACCACGTGCCGCCACGGCTGCAGACGCAGTGAGCTCGCCACGGTCTCGACGGTAGCGGGTGTGCCGAGCATGCCGATCTTGACGACATCGAGATCGTGTGCGGCAGTGGCGACTTCGATCTGATCGGCGATGACCGAGCTGTCGATGGGAACGAAGCGGTGGCCCCAGTCGGACTTCGGATCGAACGAGACGATGCACGTGATGGTGCCGACTCCGTAGACCCCGAGCCGCTCGAATGTCTTGAGGTCTGCCTGCAGACCGGCTCCACCGGTGGCTTCCGAACCTGCGATCACGTACGCGATTGTCGACATGACCTCAGTATGACAAGTGCCTTTCGACCCGAAATCAGGTGGTCGCGCACCTGGTGGGGCGAACGTCAGCTCGGCAGATCGGGCTCGGTCGGGTGTTCACGGCTGATCAGCTGCGCCGCCAACATCGATACCGGCACGTTCATTTCCTGTGACAGCGCACCGAGCATGTCGAACGCGCGGATGGCGTCGACGTCGAAGCGCTCCATGATGATCCCCTTGGCCTGACCGATTCGATCTCGCGAGGCCAGAGCGCTGCGGTGGGACATGACTTCTCCTCGATCTGCCGCACCGATTGAACCGGCCCGTTTCGGGGCATACGGCAATGTCGGATCGTTCTACCGTGCGATCGCAGCACCCAGAGTGCCCCACTTCCAGTCCCGGAGTGTCGGCGAGCGCGGATCACGTGCTCACACAAAACGACAAGAGATTCCGGAGGCCGAATCGTGCCCACGAGCAGAGAAACCACAGCCAGCTGTGAGGACGTCTGGAGAGTCCTCGCGGACGGTTGGACGTACGCAACCTGGGTGGTCGGTGCATCCCGAATTCGCGCCGTCGACAACACCTGGCCCGCACCGGGTTCCACGATTCACCATGCCGTCGGCACCTGGCCCGCGGTGCTGAGCGACGTGACTGGTTCGGTGGGAATTCACGCCGAACGAGAGATACGACTCGAAGCGCGCGCCCTGCCGTTCGGCAAAGCGTCGATCACGGTGCGGCTACACCCGATTGCCACCGGTTGCCGCATCGAGATCATCGAGCACGCGATCACTGCGCCGTTCGCCCTGGTGCCGAATCGGATACAGCATCTGTTGGCGCATCCACGCAACGCCGAGGCGCTCCGTCGGCTCGCCCTGCTCGCAGAGCGGTCCACAGCTCCGTGAGCAAGTCCCCACTGCGACAGGCAGTCTCGGGGAAAATGCTGTTCGTCTTCATTCTCGGCGATGTGCTCGGTGCCGGAATCTACGCTCTCGTCGGCGAGATAGCGGGCGAGGTCGGCGGAGCGATCTGGCTGCCCATGCTCGTCGCCCTGCTGATGGCACTGCTGACCGCTGCGTCGTACGCAGAACTCGTCACCAAGTACCCACGAGCAGGCGGCGCAGCCGTGTTCGCGCAGCGGGCGTACAAAAAACCGCTCGTGTCGTTTCTGGTGGGATTCTCGATGCTCGCCGCAGGTGTCACCAGCGCCGCCGGCCTGGCGCTTGCCTTCTCGGGCGACTACCTGGGCGTGTTCCTCGACGTGCCAGCCGTCCCCGCCGCAGTGGTCTTCCTGCTTCTGGTCGGGCTGCTCAACGCTCGCGGGATCACCGAATCGTTGCGGGCGAACCTCGCTATGACGGTCGTCGAGGTATCGGGTCTGGTGCTGATCGTCGCCCTCGCCGGTCTCGTGCTGAGCCGGGGTGACGGCACGCCGTCCAGGGTCCTCGAATTCACCGACGCGACGACTCCGACGCTCGCGGTGCTCGGCGCGGCTCTGCTCGCGTTCTATTCGTTCGTCGGATTCGAGACGTCGGCGAACATCGCCGAAGAAGTCGAGGACGTGCGCCGGGTCTACCCACGGGCTCTTCTCGGTGCTGTCACCGTCGCCGGGGTGGTGTACGTGCTCGTCGGTCTCGCAGTGTCCACCGTCGTGCCCGCCGACACCCTGGCGCAATCGACCGGTCCGCTGCTCGAGGTCGTCGCAGCTGCCGATGCGGGCATTCCGCCGTGGGTCTTCGGCCTCGTCGCACTGGTAGCCGTGGCCAACGGCGCACTGCTGACCATGATCATGGCCTCGCGACTGACCTTCGGCATGGCTCGTGACGGTCTGCTTCCCGGCGCATTGGCCAAGGTTCTGCCGGGCCGCAGAACTCCGTGGGCAGCGATCGTGGCCACCACCGTCGTCGCGATGGTGTTGTGCAGCACCGGTTCCGTCGCTGCGCTTGCGGAGACGGTCGTGCTGCTCCTGCTGTTCGTCTTCATCAGCACCAACGTGGCGGTACTGGTGCTTCGCAGCGATCGGGCCGACTCCGGTCATTTCCGGACGCCGACCGCACTCCCCGTGCTGGCACTGATCACGTGCGCAGTTCTACTGACCCAGCAGTCCGCGGCAACGTGGCTGCGCGCCGGATTGCTCCTCGCCGTGGGAGTAGCGCTGTACTTCGTCGGTAACCTGCTGACCAACAAGACCGATACCGACCGGAGGAGTGCAGTCTCATGACCACCACCGAGGTCGACGCGATCGTGATCGGCAGTGGCCACAACGGCTTGGTTGCGGCGGCAGCGATGGCCGACGCCGGCTGGGACGTCGTGGTCCTCGAGGCTGCCGAACATCCCGGCGGCGCTGTGCGCAGCGCCGAGCTCGTTCCCGGTTTCACCAGTGACCTCTTCAGCGCCTTCTATCCGCTGGCGCTCGCCTCGCCTGCCATGACTGCACTCGACTTGGAAAGCCACGGGCTGCAGTGGTCGCACTCCCCCGCGGTGTACGGCCATGCGCGGTCACCGCAGGACACCGACGCTCCGGTCGTTCACCACGACGTCGAGACCACCGCTGCGCGGCTGTCGGAACACGACGCGCGAGACGGCCGAACCTGGCTGCGGCTCTTCGAGCAGTGGGAGCGCATTCGCGAGCCCTTCATGAATTCGCTGTTCGGACCGTTTCCACCCGTCGTCCCAGCGGCTCGACTCGTCCACACCTTGGGGGTGCCCGAGACACTGCGCTTCGCGCGATTCGCGGCCCTTCCCGCCCGGGTGATGGCTCACGAGCTCTTTCACAGCGAGGCTGCTCGCTGCCTGCTGCTGGGCAACGCCATGCACGGTGACGTCCCGACCGATGCCCCGGTGAGCGGCATGATGGGCTGGCTGCTCACGATGCTGGCTCAGGACGTCGGGTTTCCGGCCCCTGTGGGCGGATCGTCTGCGCTGACGACCGCGTTGATTCGTCGTGGTGCCGCGTCGGGTGCGGCGCTCGAGTGCGGTCAGGCGGTCGAGCACATCGAGGTACGCGGCGGCCGCGCTCGCGGGGTGCACACCGCTGCCGGAGACACGTTTCGAGCGCGTCGGGCGATCGTGGCCGACGTGTCCGCACCGGCTCTGTACGGTTCACTGCTTCCGTTCGACGCCGTGCCGCGCCGAGTGCACGACGACTTGCGCACCTTCGAGTGGGACACCCCGGTGGTCAAGGTGAACTACGCACTCGATCGTCGAATACCCTGGAACTCACCGTCTTTGGCCGACGCCGGCACCGTCCATCTCGGTGCGGACGACAACGGCCTCGTGCACTGGGCGGCAGATCTCACCACCGGAGTTCTTCCCCAGAGCCCGTTCATGCTGTTCGGCCAGATGACCACTGCCGATCGGAGCAGGTCACCGGAGGGCACCGAAAGCGCTTGGGCCTACACACATCTGCCGAGGGGCGTCGTCGACGACGCGGCCGCCGACACCGTGGCGGATCGGGTCGACGAAGTCCTCGACGCCCATGCACCGGGATTTACCGATTCGGTCGTCGGGCGGGTCGTCCAACGACCGAGCGATCTGTACGGTGCCGATGCCAATCTGCACGGTGGTGCGGTGAACGGCGGAACCGCGCAGCTGCAGCAGCAGTTGATATTTCGACCGACGCCGGGGCTGGGGCGGGCGGAAACGCCGGTGGAAGGACTGTTTCTCGGGTCGGCATCGGCGCACCCCGGTGGAGGAGTGCACGGAGCCGCCGGCCTCAACGCTGCCCGGGCAGCGCTGGGCCAGCGAGGTGTACACGGCTGGATGAAGAAGAAAATCACCGGTTCGCTCATCGACGTGTTGACCCGGTGACGGCGTTATCGAAACGAGATCTTTCGTTACTCGTTCGAGATGTGCGGCGGAGTCTCCTGCAATCAGGCACTGGCATCGTTGAAAGCACAACAACTCAGCGTTGTGCACCGCGCGGGCAGACCGACCGGGACGAACGCTTCGGGGAAGAGGTAAAGATATGTTGACCAGCACTGCAACGATGGAACGCTCCATTCGCGACGACGAGGGCGTGTTTCGGGTCGAGACCGTCGTTCGACCGGACGGACACAACATTCTGCGAGCGTCGGGCGAACTCGACATGTCGACCAGAGCCGAGTTCGTGCACAGCCTGGACCGCCTGGCCGCCGCCTCCGATCGGGTCTGTGTCGATCTGTCGGCGGTGTCGTTCATGTACTCCGGCGTTGCCAACGCAATCATCGATGCCACCTACGTGCATCCGGGCAAGATCGCCGTGCTCGCGCCTGCACGATCGGTGCGTATGGTCCTGGAGGTACTGGGCGCAGGCGACCTGTTCGTCGACGCGTTTCGGTCGTGAGTTCGACTCGACAACAGGTAACGTCGAACCCATGCCAGACGAGCCGACCGGAGCAGCCTTCGAGATCGTGGCAGCGGACCACGACGCGACGACCGTGCTCACCGTTCGAGGCGAACTCGATCTCGACACCATACCGGAGCTGTCGGCTGCTGCGTTCCCGGCGGCAGACACAGCCCGGGCCGGACTCGTGGTGGATCTAACGGATGTGAGCTTCCTGTCGTCGAGCGCCATCACCATACTGGTGCGAGTCTGCGATCGACTGCCCGATGCCTCGCTCATGGCGCTCGTGGCGGTCGATGGAGTCGTGGTTCGGCCCGTGCAGCTCAGCGGAATCGATCGGGTGATGGCCACTTTCACGACCGTTCCCGACGCGGTGGCTCACGTGCGGTCGGCAGCTCTCGACTCGGAAGTCGACCGATGACCGGCCGGTACCGGTTCGGACAGCGACGATGACCGAGAGCAGTCCCGGACCCACTCCACAGCGTTGGAGCCACACCGCACCGGCCGAATCGGCCGTGGCGACCGCGCTTCGACGCCGGCTGCATCACTGGGTTCTCGAACTGGGAGTGAGCAACTCACTGGTGGACGACATCGTCCTCGGGGTCTACGAAGCGCTCGCGAACGTGGTCGAGCATGCCTACCACGCAGTGCCCGAGCCCGGAACGATGACGGTCACCGCCGCGTACGAACATCGAACCCTGACTGTCACGATTTCCGACACCGGAACGTGGCGGCCACCGACGCCGACGACCAATCGCAGCCATGGGTTGCAGCTCGCTGCCGCAGTGTCGGACGACCTCCTCGTCGATCACCGGCCGGGGTTCGGGACCATCGTGACTGCGGTGTGGACCGATCCGGTCTCGGCAAGCCGCTCCAGTTCTGCCACCCGCTCGTCATGAACGAAGGGAGTGCCCATGTCTGCCACTGCTGCTGAATTGCTCGACAGTGCACCGTGCGGGGTGTTCTCCGTCGATGTGGCCACGGCACGGATCCTCTACGCCAATGCTGCCGCCGCCCGGATCACCGCACGCAGTCGTGACGCTCTCGTGGGAACGTCGGTCACCGACCTGTTCACGATCGAGTTCGAGCCCGTACTGACGGCGCTGATCGATGTCGCGTCGAATTCACGGGCCGACTCCCCGATCGGAGCCTCCGCGAAGCTGACCGTCGCACCCGACAGGAGCGATGCAATCGCCGTGTCGATACTCGCCAACGCCCTGCGCACGCCCACAGGTCCCATGACGGTGACGATGACGCTGCACAACGAGACCGAGCGGAACGTCCGCGAAAGAGATCTGATCGACGCCCGTGACAACGCCGAGGCGGCGCAGGACAGCGCCGAGGCCGCTCTGGACAGATCACAGGATGCACTGGGCGCCTCGGAGGAAGCGCGCAAGCAGGCCGAGGCAGAGAGAACGCAAGTGCAGATTCTGGCGTCGACCCTGCAACGCACCCTGCTCCCCCCGATCCTGTCCGCTCCGACGGGTATGAACGTGGCGGCTCACTATCACCCCGCATCCATCGACGAGGTCGGTGGCGATTTCTACGATGTGTTCCCCCTCGACAATCGGACATGGGGATTCTTCCTCGGTGACGTCAGCGGGAAGGGTGCCGGAGCCGCCGCCGTCACCTCGCTGACCCGATACACCCTGCGCGCCGCGGCGGTGTTCGACCGCGACCCGATCTCGGTACTCCAGAACCTCAACACCGTTCTGCACCACGAGTTCCACGGCGACGACCCACGTTTCTGCACAGTGGTTTTCGGCACCATCACTCCGGGCCCGGACGGCGCGGTGGTCGACCTCGCCAGCGGAGGACATCCGCCGGCACTGCGTATCGGTCACGACGCCGTCGTGGACTTCGTCGACACCACCGGTGGTCAGTTGGTGGGAGCATTGGCCGAGCCGCACTTCGCGTCGGCATCGGTGACACTGCGACCCGGCGACGTCATGGCCTTCTACACCGACGGGTTGACCGAGGCAATCGTCGGACCGGGGCGAACACGCTTCGACGACGACGGTGGCCTCGAATCTTTTGCTGCCGAAAGAGGTCCGACGACTGCGCCGAAGATCGTCGACGATCTCACGTCACTTCTGGCTTCCTTCGGAGACGGTCTGCAGGACGACGTAGCACTGCTCGCCTTCGAGGTACCCCGGGTCGACGCCGACGCGTAGCAGTTCAGGCCCGCAGGCTCGCTCAACGTGCTCGTATTCCCGACAGGAACACCCGCAGGACGTAGTCGGAGACTTGTTCCGGACCTTCCTCGGACCGTGAGACGGACCTGATCACCACGTTGTTGGCGAGTATCGTCGCAAGTTCGCTTGCCGACGCCTCGGTACCGAAGTCGCCTCGACGCTGGCCACGTTCGAGGATCGGGGTGAGCGCCGAGGGCAGCGGGAGTTGCTCCCGAATGGTGGTGACAGTGCTCGGCTCGTGAAACTGCTCGAAGCTCAGTGCCAACAGCATCCCCGAGCTCATCGAGCGGTTGCGCGCCACGAACTCCGCGAGCCGACCGACCGAACGTTTAAGAGCCGCAATGGGTTCCACCTCCAGTCGGGCGTCCGCACGACCCAGCCGGAGGACGCGCTCGAACTCGGGCGTCAGTGCGGCAACGATGATGTCGACCTTGCTCGGGAACAGGCGCTTGAGATCGGCGACGGTGAGCGAGGAAGCAGTGGCGATGTCGGCGAGGGTGACCGAGAAATATCCGTGTGCCGCGAACAACCTCTCGGTCGCCGCGATGACGTCGGATTCGATGTCGGCCCTCGAATGATCGAAACCGTCGAGAGAAGCGGGCACGTCCACGGGTCCCGCTGTGCGTTCACGACGATCCGAGTGAACTGGGTCCACCGCCCATTCCAGCAGCGATTCGACAGCCGTGGACGCACGAGACGTGGGCACCGTTCCCGGGCTGAGGGTCTCACGGAAAGCAAGACCGTCGAGCAGGGCGACGAGGACATGGGACAGTCCGGTCACCGTCAGCGGCGTTCTCACCGAACCCCCGAGTGCACGAAGCTTGTGCCGGACGGCATCCTCGACTGCGGCGTCCATGGCATCGAATTCGGGTGCCAACGACGATCTCGCTCCGGCGTGGTCGGAGGCGATCATCGCGCCGATCATTCTCCTGCGCAGCAGACCGGAGGTCAGTTGCTCGAAGTAGGACGCGAGATCCGACGAGGCATGCTCTGCATCGCCGGGCTTCGTGTACTGCAGAGTCACGTGCGCGAGCAAGTCCTCGACGAACGCTTCCTTGCCACCACGCTCCCCGGCACGGGAGGACCCGGGGTACGCATTGTGGAAAGTCTGGTGCGACAACCCGGCTTCTTCCACGACCGAGGCGATAGACAGCGATCGTGCGAGCACCGACATATCGAGATCGGTCAGCAATCGTGAGCCCGCCCGCAGCAGTTGTTCGCGGGGTGTGGATTTCGGGCTCAACGACGACCGCCTACGGTTTCGATCCGGTGGACAGTGAACTATAACAATGGCCCCGTGAAGACCCGACTTTACAAAACGATAAACCTGGATCGACAGGAGCCTCCAATGCCGCGTTCTGCCTCGAACCCGTTGGTGTTGTTTCATATTTGCCGGCGTGGTCGGATGTCCGAAACACCCAAGTCGGACAGCAGGGGTCGGATGCAATGCAAGTGACGAGTACAGGTCTGTCGACCACGACGATTCAGGTCGCGTCCGGTACCGCGGTCCATCCGGGGCAGCGATTCGCGCCGCGCCGCAGTGCATCGACCGTGCGCGCCAGGACCGTCGCAAATCCCGGTACCGAGACTCCCAGGTCACGGCAGGAAGCGACGAGGTCCGCCGATCCCGGCCTCACCGCCCGCGAGATCGCGGTCCTGGGTGCGTGGTTGCGCTGCGACTCCAAACAAGAAGTGTGCGCGGTTCTGCACATCGCACTCGGCACGGTGAATACCCACCTGTCTCGAATTCGCGCGAAGTACGCCACCGTCGGTCGTGCGGCACCGACCAAAGCGTCGCTCGTGGCCCGGGCGCTGCAGGACGGCTTGGTCACCCTCGACGATCTGTGATCGTCAGCCCGCGTGCAGGGTCGGTGTCAGGCCCGTTCCGCCCACGGGTCCGCGCGTCGCCACAGGGTCGGCAATTCGAGGTCGATGTCGTCTCTCCGCGCGCAGGCGTTCAGCACATCGACGGAGGCAGACATGTCGTCGAAGACGTACGCGAGCGCTTGCAGTGGTTCGTCCAGGGAGCGAAAGAAGTTGTCCCAGTGCGTCAACACCACGCGTCGGGCACCGACCGCCACGACCGTCTCCTGCCAGTACTGCTCGATGAACGCGCGCGGCCGTCGACCGAGCTGCCCTATCGAGAGGTAGACCACGTCGGCACGGCGACCTTCGAGCATGCCGGAACGAAAACCGGCGCTGCTGTGCACCAGTGCCGTCCGGCCGCTGGGAACGTGTTCGATGTGCATCGACCATGCCTCCCCGCATCGGTACTCACGCACCCGAGCCGGCTGGGTCAGTGGCCGCTCGATCCTGCCGTGCGCCCGATCCGGATACGAGTGAACCGATTCGACGAACGTGACGGCGAAGTTGCCCTGCACCGTTGTCTCGTCGTTCTCGACCACGACGACTCGGTCGTCCGAGAGCCCGGAGCCCTGCCCGATGAAGCCGGTCGAGGAACCGCCGACCAGAACTGCACGGGTACGCAGCGCTACCGCCGCCGAGTCGAGTGCGTGATCGTAGTGCGAGTGGGCACACAGCACCGCGTCGAGCGTGGTGATCCCCGCTCTGCGTAGGGCTGCATCGATGCGCCCGATGTCCGACCGCAGCGGTCGTACGAGGGTTTTCGGAAGCGACGGTCGCGAGAAGAAGCCGTCGGTGAGGATCGCCGATCGCCCGTCGTCGAAGAGCACGGTGCTGACGCCGAGAAACGACGCCGTCACCGGCGACCAGGGAGACGCCGACGCCGTGGTGGCGATCTCCGCCGGACCCGGCAGCGCGGGACGACCGATTCTGAGGGCCACCGTCACGCCTGCGCGGCGATCGCGCGTCCCGCCTGCCGGCCGCCGAAGATGCACCCACCGAGGAAGGTTCCCTCCAGTGAGCGGTACCCGTGCACACCGCCGCCGCCGAATCCTGCGATCTCACCGGCCGCCCACAGCCCGTCGATCGCGTGTCCGTCGCCATCGAGAACCCGGCCCTGCAGGTCGGTTTGGATGCCGCCCAACGTTTTCCGCGTGATGATGTTCAGACGCACGGCAATCAACGGACCCGACTTGGGATCGAGGATCTTGTGCGGCGAGGCGGTACGCGCGATGCGTTCTCCGCGCGAACGACGCGAGTTGTGGATTGCGGAGATTTGCAGGTCCTTGGTGAACGGGTTGTCGACCTCACGGTCGCGGGCCTCGATCTGCCGCTTCAGATCGACGAGGTCGATCAGATTTTCGCCGGAGATCCTGTTCATGCCCTGGACGAGTTCGGCGAGGGTGTCGGCGACGACGAAATCCTCTCCGTTCTTCTTGAACGCCTCGACCGGTCCGCTGGCACCGGGCAGCACTCGACCGAGGACGAGCTTGAGGTTCTTTCCGGTGATGTCCGGATTCTGCTCCGATCCCGAGAGCGCGAACTCCTTCTCGATGATCTTCTGCGTCAGAACGAACCAGGAATAGTCGAATCCACTGTCCTGGATGGCTTTCAACGTTCCGAGGGTATCGAATCCGGGGAAATTGGGCACCGGGAACCGTCGACCACGCGCGTCGAACCATATGGACGACGGGCCGGGAATGATTCTGATTCCGTGATTCTTCCAGATCGGATTCCAGTTCTTGATGCCTTCGGTGTAGTGCCACATGCGGTCCTTGTTGACCAGACGTCCACCGACTTTCTCGGTGATGCCGAGCATGCGGCCGTCGACGTGTTCGGGGACTCCGGAGATCAGAGACTTCGGAGCCGTTCCCAGCCGTGCCGGCCAGTTCTCCCGCACCATGTCGTGGTTGGCTCCGATGCCGCCCGCGGTGACGAGCACGGCTCCGGCACGCAGCTCGAACTCACCCACCTCGACGCGGGTACTACCCGAACCTCGTTCCGCGGCACTGGGTTCGAGAACTGCGCCGCGAACTCCCTCAACTGTGCCTGCACTGACGATGAACTCGTCGACGCGGTGACGAAAACCGAAGCGCACCAATCCCTTGTCGGCGGCCTCCCGCACGCGCCGCTCGAACGGTGCGACAACCCCGGGCCCGGTACCCCAGGTCAGGTGGAACCGCGGAACCGAATTCCCGTGTCCCTCGGCGAGGTAGCCACCACGTTCGGCCCACCCGACTATGGGCACCCACCGCACGCCCTGCGCGTGCAGCCAGGAGCGCTTCTCCCCGGCCGCGAAGTCGAGGTACGCGCGCGCCCACTGGTGTCCCCAATAGTCCTCGCCGGCCGGATCGTCGATGCCGCGATCGAAGGTCGCGGTGCCGAGCCAGTCCTGCCACGCGAGCTCCGCGGAATCCTTGATGCCCATGCGTCGCTGCTCCGGGGTGTCGACCATGAACAGACCGCCCAGCGACCAGAACGCTTGTCCACCCAGGTTCTGCTCGGGCTCCTGGTCGAGGAGGAGCACCCGTTTTCCGGCGTCGGCCAGTTCGGCGGTCGCCACCAGTCCGGCCAAGCCTGCACCCACCACGATCACGTCTGCGTCCATTGCCCCACTCTTCTGCTCGACCCGTCTGTCTCCCTCGACTGTGCTGTCGTGGGCGCCGGAACTCAAGGAAATCGGCTTCGTTGACAATACGGTTCATCAGTCACCGACAAATATGAGACGATGCCGCGATGTACCGAGCCCGGGCCGCGGTGGTCGCCGAGATCGAAGCGGAACTGGTGGCTGTGGTGGCGTCGGCAGTGCAGGCCGTGCGGGATGCAATTCCGGTCTACCGCACCCTGGACGGTCCGCAGTCGGCCGATGTCGAGGCGATCGCCTACTGGTCGCTGCGTCGCCTGATGACGCTGTGGGCAGGCGGAGATCCGGCTCTCGACGGACGTGATCACAGCCGATTTCGCGCGATCGGTGCGGCCCGCGCCGCCGACGGCCGACCGTTGGCCGACGTGCTCAGAGCCTATCGAGTTGCATCGAGCGTGTTCGTTCGGCACGTGGCGACCGAGTACCTCGATGCGCTCGACCCACCGGACATCGCCGATCTCAGCCTGGGCGTGCTCGACGCCATCGACGCGATATCCGAGGAGATCATCGGCGCGTACATCGTTGCGCGCGAACAACTCACATCCAATCGGGCGCAGGCTCACGCCCTCTTGCTCGACGACCTGCTGGCGAACAGACACAACTCGCCCGGAGCGGTGGCCGATCGCGCCCGCGAACTCGACCTGGAACTGTCCAGTCACCCGAATCTACTGGTGGTGGAAATGACAAGCGCGGGCAGAGCACTGACCGATGACACCATCGAATCTCTGGTTCTCGCACTGGGACTCGCGCCGCCCGATCGCACCGCGCCGTCGACGACGCGCAGTCACCTGTGCACCCGACGCGAGCAGCGGGCGATCCTGCTGCTGCCGTCCTCGATCGGTCGAGACCGTGCCGACGGCGCGTCCCGAGCGACCGGTGTGCGTGGATGCCTCGTGGAGCTGTCGACCATTGCCGGTGTCAGCGGCGCCTGGAGGCTCGCTTCCGATGCTCTGGACACGGCACCGGATCATGCGTTCGACGATCGTGCCGTGCTCGACACCGGCGACGGGCAGCTGCTGGCACTGTTGACCGCGCGGCCCACCGCGGACACGAGCGAGGTGGTGCGCACCGTACTCGGCTCGCTCATCGAGGCCGCGAATGCGCATATCCTCGAGGGCCTTTCGGCCTTCATCGCCACCGGCACCGCCACGGCCGCAGCGGCACAGTTGCATGTGCATCCGCAAACGCTGCGTTATCGACTGCGCCGAGCCCAGGAACTGACCGGCCGAGATCCGCGATCGGCGTGGCATCGGCTGGCGCTCGACACCGCGATTCAACTGCGGCAACTCGGTTGATCCGGCTCGGCGGCCATCGCTGCGGTGCGCGACGGGCTACGACGGGAAGCTGTCCGGCCATACCTCGACAACAGTCTCTTCCATCGGAACGAGACAGTGATCGAGCGCTTTCAGTTGATGTTCCACGACTCGACAGCATCGAGTCGCCGGCCGTCGGAATCGTACGTGTAGAAACCCTCTCCGTCCCCGAGGCCTGTCTTTCCCGCGTCTATGCCCTTTTGAAGCATATCGGCGAATTTCACTTGATCCTCGCCACCGCTTGCGCGCGCGATGTGTGCTGCGACGTTGAAGCCGACCGTGTCGTATATCTGGAACGGGCCGGCGGGCGCCCCGGTGGCTATTCGCCACACATTGTCGATGTCGGCAGGATTGGCAACACCGCCGACGTAGAGGTTGGCTCCTGCTTGCAGCAGCGGAATCAACAGACTGTTCAACACGTATCCCGGTACTTCCTTTCGGACCGGAACGGGAACGAGACCAATCTCGGAAGCGAAGTTCAGTACGGTGTCGAAGTGAGCGGGATCTGTTGCAGCAGTTGCCATCACCTCACCTGTGTTGTACCGCCACACGAGATTGGCGAAGTGCAGTGCGAGAAATTTCTCCGGCCGCCCGGTGGCCTCCGCAAAGCTGCTGGGCAGTAGCGACGACGAGTTGGTCACGAAGATAGTTCTCGGCGGGGCGGACGCGCCGATATCCGACCAGACACGTTTCTTCAGCTCGAGATCCTCCGGAACCGCTTCGATCACCAGGTCGGCGTCCGAAACGGCTTCCGCGACGCTGGTGGTGGTCGTGATGGATTCGATGGCCTCGTCGAAACGTGCCTCGTCGAAGGTCTTCAGGTCGCGCTTGTAGTATCCGCGCATCCATCCCCAGCGATCCGGCAGTTTGGCCAACAATTCGTCTGAAATATCGTATCCCACAACGGTTTTCCCATGGTACGCCGCCTGCATCATGATCTGCGAACCGAGCACTCCAGTTCCGAATACGGTCACTTTCTCAACATCGGCCATGGACGACACACTTCCCATTCATCGAGTCACTGGTTTCCCGCTCTACAAGTTCTACCGCTGACCATGGAACCACCGTCTCGGCATCGAACAGCGGATCGACTCGCTGAACGAGCGGTCGACTGTCCCGAGGACCTGTCACCCGGGCAACGAAATCGAGCGCGCTCCCATGACAACCGCCATGGCCAACTGCCCGGCGGTGTCACCGATACTGTCGGTTGCATCTGCATTCGGAGGCCCTTCGCCGCCGTCCGTGCTGGATTTTCGATGCGTGGTGCCGTCGGTGGCAATTTCCTCTCCATCGGATCGTCGGCTGACGCATACTCGATCGATGGCTGTCGATCCCCGCGGAAGAGACCTCAGGCGCTATCTGGAAGAAGACCCCGGTGGGCCTGTGGTGATGCTCAACCTGCTGCGGTTCGCCGACGGTGGCCGCGATTCGTACGCAGAGTATGCGAAAGCACTGGACGAGACGTTCCTCCCGCGCTACGGCGCGACGGTGCTGTATGCGGGCGACGGCTCGACGGCATTGGTAGCCGACGACGGTCAGGCCTGGGATGCGGTTCTGCTGGTGCAGTACCCCTCGCGCAAGGCGTTCAGCGACATGGTGGCCGATCCCGATTACCAGGCGGTGACGGCACTGCGGACCGGCGCGTTGAAGGAGGCGGTTCTACAGGCCACCGTTCCGTGGTCGTGAATTCGTGGCTCGCTGACCGAGTTGCTCGGTACTCGGCAGGGGCGAGACAGCGATCTACTCACTCTGTCGGGAGCAACCGACTACGGAACAGGTCGAGCACCTGATCCAACGCCTGCCGTGTCGGCTCCCCCGGAGCATCGATCAGTCCTTCGGTGACGACCGAATGCGGCGGTCCGAATGCTTCCGGGTTGAAGGCGGAGTCGGGCAGTTCCACCGAGACGAACGCGTCGCCGAGCTGCTCGCGCAACCATTGGAATCGCGCGGGCGGGCACATCTTGTCGCCTTCGAAACGCATCCCCAGGACCGTGAGCTCGCCTGCTGCACAACGACTCTTCACCTTGTCGAGGTCGCCGGGGGTGATGTCGATGGACCTACCGCGAGACTTCGATGCCGCGAACGGAAGTGAGGGCTGCGAGAGCACCGGTGCGATCAGTCGATCGTCCGCCGCCATCGCAAGAGCGAATCCGCCGGTGAAGCACATTCCGATGGCACCGACGCCCGGTCCGCCGCAGCGCTCGTGCTCCTGCGCTGCCAGAGCGCGCAACCACACCACGATGCGCGACGATCTGCCGGTGGCCAGGATGGTGAATTCGCGGCTGATGCACGCCGGCACCATCGCGCGGGACATGGTGGCCACGGTGCCGAGCGGTCCCAGCGGGGCGGCCAGCGGATCCTTGCCGTCGACTCCGAACAGGTGCGGAACAACGGCCGTACAGCCGATTCCGGCAACGGTTCTCGCGAAGTCCGCGACCCTCGGAGTGATGCCCGGCATTTCCGACATCACGATCACGGCCGGTCCGGTTCCGATGCGATATACCGGCGCGGTCCGCCCGTCCGCGGTGAACTCGGTTCGCTCGAAGTCGGCCAGCGTGTCATCGGTCATGGGAGTTCGCCCTTCTGTCGGATATCCACCGCGCCCAGCCGACGCATGCCGTCCAAGCTAGCCGTGCTTCACGAAATACGTCACCCCGACCGAGGATGTACGACAGGCGGCGACCGATACCGACGCGCTGACCGGATGATCACCAGGAATCCGAGTCCGCGATGATCGTCACGCCCAGCACGACGAACAGCGTTGCGCCGGCGGCCACTCCGGCCAGACTCGCCGCAGGCGCGCCCGCACGACGTCCGATCACACTTGCCGCGACGTCGAGAACATCGATCGCGATCCCGGCCTCCACGGCTGCTCTGCGAACGTCTGCGGATGGGTGGTGCAGTGCCATTCCCAGCGCGAGATCGCGAACTCCGAACAGACGCGTCGCCACCCCCGCACTTCCGGCTTGACGCATGGGTCCGAGACCGAAGGCACGCCACGAGTGCGCTGGACTCACCCACGAGACCACTCCGGCGGTCGATCGCAGAACCGACAGTGCGAGCAATGGAGTCGAACGTGTAGGCATGACGTCTCCCTTGAGTTGTAGTGGTCACTACAACTCAAGCTACCTGTAGTGGCCACTACAATCAAGGAGTGGTCAAGAGACATTCACGCGAGGAGATGCTGTCCGTGGCACTGGAGGCCGCCCTGGAAGGGGGCCTGAGCCGCTTGACCTTCGGCAGACTCGCAGCGCGCTTGAAGATCAGCGATCGCACGGTCGTCTACTACTTCCCGACGAAGGACGACCTCGTCACGTCTGTGCTGTCGGTAGTCGGAGATCGATTGCAAACCGTGTTGGCCGCGGCGTTCTCGACGCCGATGAGGGATCACCGCGCGCTGGTCGCGACGGCGTGGCCGGTTGTGGCACAGCCTGAGTACGATCCGCTGTTCGGTCTGTACTTCGAGGCGATCGGACAAGCAACA
This sequence comes from Rhodococcus sp. 06-418-5, assembly GCF_002258285.1. Lineage (NCBI taxonomy): Bacteria > Bacillati > Actinomycetota > Actinomycetes > Mycobacteriales > Nocardiaceae > Rhodococcus > Rhodococcus sp. 06-418-5. The sequence goes on along the minus strand of NZ_NOYE01000025.1, from coordinate 383,589 downwards.
GCAGGACTCGAGCCCTACAGATCTGTGGCCTCGCACTTGGTCGAGGGCTGGATCGAATGGCTCGGGGGCTTCGTGGTCGGCGACGCGCACCATCGACGAACGGAAGCGGCAGCTGCCGTGGCGATGCTCGACGGCCTTCTGCTCATGCGTCTTCTGGGAGGCAGTGACCTCGCCGATACTGCATCGACCTCATTGCTCGATCACCGACGAATCCGCTGAGGGGCAAACGGATTCAGGACGCCACCGGTTCCGAGATCGGCGTCTGGAAGGACCACAGGTGACCCTCGAGATCACGAACGCCGTACTCCCTGACGCCGTAGGGCATGTCGGTGGGCGCGTAGTCGATTGCTGCGCCGGTTGCGGACACCCGTCCATGATGGGTGTCCACGTCGTCGATCAGGACAGCGAGCGAGGCGGTGACCATGCCGTTGGTCAGGGGCGACACCATCCGATGTTCAGGAGCCTCGCGGTGCAACCAGACAACACCGTCACCGGCGTGAACCTCGCCGTGGACTGCTCGGTCGCCGTCGTATTCGATCGGTCCCGGTGCGAGTCCCAGCACGTCGACGAGGTAGGAATGGGCTGCCGCGATGTCTCGATAGACGAGCAAAGTGGTACGCCTGGTCACCGCCGGCTCGTCGGTCGACAGGCCCGACAGCAGGTCCAACAAGGCGTCGTCTCCCGGCTGAGCGCCCTGCAGAAGCCGGTCCTCGACCGCCCGAACCCGTTCGCGCACCCGGGCGAGCTGTGCCATCCGATGGTCCAGGTCGGTCAGGTGCTGCCGCGTCAGGTGCTGGAGGTCCATCGCTTCCGGATCGACATCGGCAAGCGGTGTACCCAATTCTCGGAGCAACCGAATTCGGTACAGCCGATCGAGGTCTCCCCCGCCGTACCGACGCCTGCCCCCGCCGTCTCGGTCGGGGGCGAGCAAACCCAGTTCCTCGTAGTACCGCAACGTACGTTCGGTGACGCCGGTTCGACGCGCGACGTCACCGATTCCCCAGGTGATCGGACCGTTGTTGTTCATGAATCAGACGGTAGAACCTCACGTCACGTCAGGAGCAAGCTCGACCGAAGTCGGTTCAGACATCTTCGAGTCGAATTCCCTTGGTTTCCTTCATGAAGAAGCACGCGACACCGGTCATCGCGGCCAGGAACATGATGTACACGCCGAACACCCAGCCCAGATCGAGGCCGAGGAAGAGTTGGTTGAGATAGGGCGCAGTTCCGCCGAATACCGCCACCGAGAACGAATAGGCGAATCCGATTGCCTGCGTGCGGAGTCGGGTGGGAAAGCTCTCCGACAGTGTCGACGACAGGATCGAAGCCGGAACGGCGATGACGAGCAGTGCAACCGTCGACGGGAGCAGCAACGTCCACCACTGCGTCGAGATCATCATCGTCAGCGGGATCTGCAGAACGAACATCAGCACGGCGAAGGCGGCCAGCATCGGCCGACGACCGATCGAATCCGAGAGACGACCGAAGAACGGCAGCGACACCAACGCGATCAACTGAGCGATGACCAGCATCCAGTACGCGGTGTCGGGGTTCATCCCACGCTGTGTGATGGCGAACGTCGAGACGTAGGAGGTCCAGGTGTAGTGCGCCGCCGTGATTCCCGACGTCATTCCGATCATCAATACGATCGCCTTCACGACGGTCTTGCGTGCGATCGGGGCCTGCTTCACCTTGTTCTGTTCCGAATCGAAGACGTCGCTCTCGTCCATGTTCTTGCGCAGGTACAGAGCGAACAGCGCCAGGAGTGCACCCAGCAGGAACGGGATGCGCCAACCCCATTGACCGACAGCAGATTCGGACAGGGTCGAGGTGATGACGCCACCGACCGTGTATGCCAGTGCCGAGCCACCGAAGATCGCGACGAACGCGACGCTTCCCCACATGCCTCGACGGTTCGGTGGCGCGATCTCGCCGACGTAGGAGTAGGCCGTCGCCGACTCGCCGCCGTGCGCGAAACCCTGCATGACGCGGGCGAGCAGCAGCAGTACCGATGCCCAGGCCCCGATCGCTCCGTAGGTGGGCATGATGCCGATCAGCAGGCTTCCGGCGGCCATCATCAGCATGGTGGTGACGAGAACGAACTTGCGCCCCTTCTTGTCTGCGATCCGGCCGAACACGATGCCGCCGAGCGGCCGCATCAGGAATCCGACGGCGAACACCGCCAACGTCGACAGCAGGGCCGAGACCGGATCGCTCTGGCTGAACATCGCCGCGGCGATGAACGGCGCGAACACTGCGTAGGCGCTCCACTCGTACCATTCGAGTACGTTGCCGATCGTGCTGGCGAACAACGACTTCTTCCGCGAGGAGATGTCCGGTGTCGAGCGGGTGTCGCGGGGTGATCCGACGGTCATGGGGTGCCACTTTCGCTCGAGTGAGTCTGTGCTGAAACAGGTTTGAGTGCTGCGCGACGAATCTTCCCGGTCTGCGTCTTGGGCAGCTCGTCGATGATGTGGATTTCTTTCGGACGTTTGTAGGCAGCGAGCCGATCGCGCGCGAAGGCCATCAGCTCGTCCGTGGTCACGGCCGGACCACTGCGGACCGACACGTACGCGACCACCGATTCCCCTTGATAGGTGTCGGGACGACCGACCACGGCTGCCTCGAACACCATCGGGTGTTCGTAGAGGGCGTCCTCGACTTCTCGGGGCCAGACCTTGTATCCGGAGACGTTGATCTGGTCCTTGAGTCGGTCGACGAGATAGACCCAGCCCTGTTCGTCGATGATCGCTACGTCCCCGGTGTGCAGGCGACCTTCGGGCATCGTCGACGCCGACGCCTCCGGGTTCTGCCAGTACCCCGAGACCACCTGCGGCCCGGACACTTCCAACTCGCCGGCTACTCCCGTTTCGGTGGGTAGCCCGGTGGGATCGAGTGTGCGCAACCGCACGCGAGGGAGGGGCAGTCCGACGGACAACGATCCACTCGACGCGTCCACCGGTGCCCGGAGTCCTGGCGGTACCGCGATCACGCCTGCGGTGGTCTCGGTCATTCCGTACGCGTTGTGGATGTAGCACCCGAACTTCGCCTCGAACGCGGAGACGGTGGCCGGCGGAATGGGTGCGCCGCCGGAGTACAGCGCCTTGACGGAGGCGAAATGTCTGCGGTCCGCGCCGGGGCTCTCGGAGATCGCGTTGAACACGGTGATGGATCCGATGGTGTAGGTGACTCGATGCTCGACGAAAGCGTCCAGTGTGACGCCTGCGTGGAAGCGGTGAGCGAACACGAGCACGCAGTCGCGCACCAGAGCCACAGCAGCATCGAGCATGGCCCCGGTGATGTGGAACAGGGGCGCGACGGCGAAGACGACGTCGCCGTCCTCCGTACCCGCACGCTCACCGAAGTCCGAGGCCGTCGCGAACGCGTTGGCGTGCGAGATCCGGGCCCCCTTGGGCGGCCCCGTGGTTCCGGAGGTGTATGCCAACAGCGCAAGATCGTCCGGCTGCGGTGCGGTGTCCTCCGGCATTCGACCGCGGTAGGCCTCGACGAGGCCGAGCATGTCGTTCTCGGGTGTGGGCGTGACCCGCGTCGTCGCGGCGAACACTCGCGGATCGTTGCGAGTCTGCAGATCCAGTCCGCTGGTGCTCACGAAGAACCGAATCGTACTGCCTTGCAACGAGGTTTCGAGCTCGCCGAGATCCGACTCGTCGCACACGAGCGCTACGGGCTCCGCGTCGTCGAGCAGGTGTCGCAGTTCTCGGTTGCGGTACATCGGATTCAGGATCAGAGCTACGGCACCGATCTTCCACAGCGCCAAGAACGTCAGTGCGTAGTGCGGAACGTTCTGCAGGTAGATGCCGACGCGGTCACCGGGATTCACTCCGCGGTCCGCGAACGCGGCAGCGAGAGCGTCGGAGGCCTCGTCGACCTCGCGGGCGGTGAGAACGGCATCGAAGTACGCCAATGCAGGCCGGTCGGGCGACCGGAACACCCGGGCGCGCCAGGCATCGAGGATGGTGAGGGGCATCGAGGACTCTTTCCATCGAACGTTGGCCTGACCGAGATCGACCGACCGAACACTCGCTCGGTCGTTACTCGGTAGTGTTACGGATCACAACAGAAGTGTCAACCGGGTGCTTCCGGGACCACACCCGCCGCCCGGCCATCTACGGTGGGCGCATGACCGCGACATCCACCTGGCGAACGTACGAGGGCTCGAACCTCTCCCCTGCCTTGTCGTCGGCGTTGAAGACGTTCGTGGAACAGGGCTACCACGGAACATCGGTGCGGCAGATCGCAGCAGAAGCCGGACTGTCGGTTCCCGGGCTCTACCACCACTTTCCGTCGAAGCAGGCTCTTCTGGTGGGCATCATGGACGCGGCGATGGACGAGCTGTTGGAGCGAACTCGATCGGCCGAGGCCGGTGCCGGTACGTCGCCGAGTGACCGTTTCGACGCCGTCGTCGAATCGCTACTGCTGTTCCACATTCACAGGCGCGACGCCGCATTCGTGTGCTCGACGGAAATCCGCAGCCTGGATCCCGGGAACCGCTCCGCCTACATTGCCAAACGGGACGAGGAGCAACGACTGCTCGACGCGATCGTCGCCGCCGGTGTCGATGCGGGCCTGTTCGACACACCGCACCCGAGGGACGCCAGTCGAGCCGTGACGACGATGTGTGTCGGCGTAGCGACGTGGTATCGACCGGACGGGCCGTCGACTCCGAGCGAGCTGGTGGCGGTCTATCTCGACATCGCCCGTCGCACGGTGGGTGCCACGACCGGCGGGCACCGATAGCTACCCGGGGATCCTTGACCCGACCGACCGATTGTGCCAATCTTCCAGTGACCGAGCGAGTGTTCGGTCGGTATCGGAATGGGAGCGCATCGTGGCCATCGATCTGACGTACGACCCCGACATCGAGAAGCTGATCGATCGGACACGCACGTTCACCCGCAATCATGTGCTTCCCATCGAAGACCGATTCCTGGGCAACGTCGCCGACGCCGGAGGTGACGATCTACGCATCGAGATGCAGGCGGCCGCCAAGGACGCAGGCGTGTTCGCGCCGCACGCGCCGGTCGAGTACGGCGGCCACGGGCTGTCGATGAGCGACCGGGCACCGGTGTTCGAGGAAGCCGGATACTCGCTGTTCGGTCCGATCGCCCTCAACCTCGGAGCCCCCGACGAAGGCAACGTGCACATGCTCGCTCACATCGCGTCGGCAGCGCAGAAAGAGCAGTTTCTCGCTCCGCTCGCGCGCGGCGACGTGCGGTCGGCTTTCGCGATGACCGAACCCGCGCCGGGTGCCGGTTCCGATCCCGCGGCACTCACCACCGCCGCCGAGCGAGTCGAGGGTGGCTGGAAGATCAACGGGCACAAGTGGTTCATCACCGGAGCCGACGGCGCAGGCTTCTTCATCATCATGGCCCGCACCTCGGGCGCGCCCGGCGATCGCGGCGGGGCCACGATGTTCCTGGCACCCGCCGACACCGCGGGAATCAGGGTCGGCCGACACATCGGTACTTTGGACAAAGCGATGATCGGCGGTCACTGCGAGGTGTTCTTCGAGAACGCGTTCGTGCCCGACGAGAACGTGCTCGGTGCCGTCGACGAGGGATTCGCGTACGCCCAGGTTCGATTGGGCCCTGCCCGGATGACGCACGTGATGCGCTGGCTCGGAGCCTCCCGCCGTGCGCACGACATCGCCGTCGCGCAGGTTGCCCGGCGCGAGGGATTCGGCGGAAAGCTCGGAGACCTCGGCATGGTGCAGAAGATGGTCGCGGACAACGAGATCGACATCGCGGCCACCAGGGCGCTGCTGACGGTGGCGTGCTTCGAGTTGGATCGAGGTGGGCACGCGGCCAACGAGACGTCGATCGCGAAGACGTTCGCTGCCGAGGCCATCTTCCGTATCGTCGACCGCAGTATCCAGATGTGCGGCGGTCTCGGGGTTTCCGACGATCTTCCGTTGGCCAGGCTCTCCCGCGAAGTACGCCCGTTCCGGGTCTACGACGGCCCGTCCGAGGTACACCGGTGGGCCATCGCCAAGCGGACGATCGGTGCTGCCAAGCGCGCAGCGCGGGAGGCACAGGCGTGAGCGAACTGCCCGGTATGAATCTCGTTGCGCTGGAGAGGTTTCTTCGAGAACACGGAATCGACGTCGACGGCGCATTGTCGGTCGAGATGATCAGCGGCGGTCGGTCCAATCTCACCTACCGGGCGTACGACGACACCTCGACCTGGGTCGTCCGTCGACCTCCCACCAGTGGGCTGACGCCCTCCGCGCACGACATGGCCCGGGAATGGGCCGTCACCGAGGCGCTGGCGGGCACCGATGTACCGGTCGCTCGAACCGTCGCGTTCGACCGAGACGGTTCCACGTTGGGTGCGCCCATGACCGTCGTGGAGTTCGTCCCCGGCCGAGTGGTCCGCACGCGGGAAGATCTCGACGATCTGACGGACGAGCAGGTCACTGCCAACGCCGCGGAGCTGGTTCGAGTTCTCGCGCGACTGCATGCGGTGGATCCGCACGCCGTCGGCCTGGGTACCTTCGGCCGACCCGACGGTTTCGTCGCGCGGCAGGTCGCCACGTGGGCTCGGCAGTGGGACCGAGTCAAGACTCGCGACCTGCCCGATGTCGACCGATTGCATCGCGCGCTCGAAGCGGCGGTACCGGCGGGATCTGCGTCGTCCATCGTGCACGGCGACTATCGTGTCGACAACACCATTCTCGACGCCGATGACGTCGGTTCCGTTGCTGCGGTGGTGGACTGGGAGATGTCGACGCTCGGTGATCCCCTGACCGACGTCGCACTGATGTGCATCTACCGCCAACCGGTCTTCGATGCGGTCCTCGGCGCAGACGCTGCATGGACGAGCGATCGATACCCGTCCGCGGCGGACCTCGCACAACACTACGCAGTGGAATCCGGTCGAGAACTTCACGATTGGGGCTTCTACCTCGCCCTGGCCAATTTCAAGCTCGGAGTGATCGGTGAGGGAATCACCCACCGCGCGCTGTCGGGCTCCGACACCGGGGCCGGTGCAGGCAATGCCGCGGAGGCCACCGGGGAGTTCATCGCGGCCGGGCTACGGGCACTCGCAGGAGCCACCGACTGACGCGAAAACCACTGTCAGGCGGGCTCTCTCATCACACCGACGTGACGGACGGTGTCCGACACACCCGGGAGTTCCCGAGGCTCGGACCAGGTGTTCAACCCGTCGGTGCTGTCGGAGTAGAAGTACTTTCGGTTGGTGTAGTCGTCGTAGTACAACCGCCATGTACCGTCGGGTAATTCGATGACGGTCGGACCTTCTTTCAGTGGCCCGAAATCGCGGCTGGGGACGAGGGTGTACGGACCGATCGACGACGGCGCCGTCCAGTGTTCGATGACCTTGTGGGTCTCGTTCTTGGTGAACGCGTGATAGGTCGGCCCCACTTTCACCACAGTGGTGTCGATGTGGTCGGCTCCGATGCCGACGAACGGAACCGGAAAGCTCCACATCCTCAGGCCCGGATCCAGGGCCGTCATCAGATACGGCACGAACCCACCGCCGGTGGACAGCGACACGATGACGCTGACACGGTCTCCCTCGACGAACCACTCCGGTGCCCACGCCTTCGTGGTGAACGGAGACAACGACGGTCCGTCCGAGAAGCCGGCCGATCCGCTGAACCCGGATGGGCTGGCCGAGCCGGTACCGGCTCCGGTGCCCGGGAGGAAAGCGCAGCAGAACGGAATGGGGAAGTTCTGCAAGAACGTCCAGTTCACGCGGTCACTGCTGCGCGCGAAGCCGATGTTCGCACCGCCGCCGGTCGTGTACGTCACGTAGTACATACCGTCGGTGTGCCGGAATATGCTCGCGTCACGCACGACTCCGGACGGGGGTCGGTACGCCGCTGTCTGCAGCGCTGTGAAATCGGTGCCGTCGCCGGATTCGTAGACATCCATGTCTCGATCGCTGTCGTTACCGAACGCCACCATCGTGTAGCGCCACACAGAGGGCGCAGCGGCACCGGTTCCTGCAGCAGAGAACAGCAACCCGGCGACCGCCAGGATCACCATGGGTACGACGAGAAGGAACCTGCGCGCGGTCGATATCACCGACGAAGTATGTCCGAGTCGCACGCACCATGCGCACCTTCGGTAACAGAAACAACAGATTGCTACCGATGTTGTTATGAATGCGAAATGTACTGCGTGATCGGCTTGGCCTGGTACATCTCGTGATCGGCATCGTCGAGTATGTCCAGGGCACTTCGGGTGTCGTCGCGGTCGACGGTCACGCCGCCGATGCTCGCAGTCACCGTCAACACCCGCCCCGCGACCGTGATCGGTGTGGCGAGTTCGGCGCGTACGTCGTCGGCCTCGGTCCCCACACAGTGCGAAACGACGGCCACGAACTCGTCGCCTCCGATACGCCCCACGAAGGCCTCGGCCGGAAGGGCTCGCGTCAGACGGTCTGCGACCACACCCAGAACGGCGTCGCCGACAGTGTGACCGTACAGATCGTTGATGGTCTTGAAGTTGTCGAGGTCGATGAACAGCACGGCCATCGAGTCCTCGCGATCGGACTCGGCCAACTGCTCGTCCAGACGAGCCAGGATCAACGGCCTGTTCGGCAGGCCGGTCAGGTCGTCGTGTGTGGCCGCATGCTCGAGCTTCATGCTCATCCGATAGGTGTCGGTGATGTCGACGAACGTCGCGACGACCGAGGGGGTCGGGTCGGATGCGTTGAGCATCGTCGCCGTCAAGGACAACCAGAAGTGTCGGCCGTCCCGGCACCGTTCGATTCCGATCACGGCCTGGCAGGGTTGTCCGGTCTTGCTGGTGACGGCGACCGGGTGCTCGTGCGGCTCGATCGGCCCCTCGTCGGTGCCGTACACGCGAAACGGAAGGACCGACGCCTGTCCTGCCGTCGCCATTCCGACCTGAATGTCGAGAATCGTCTTCGCTGCGAGGTTCGCCGATTCGATGCGGCCGGAGTGATCGAGGACCACCACCCCCGCCTCCAGCGATTCCACGACGGCGGTGAAGTGTTCCTCGACTCTGCGCACCGCGCTCTGGTCGGCACAGACCAACACGTAACCGTCGGGCATCTGGGCTGCGGAGACCATCACGGCCAGCGCCGATCCGTCCGCGTGCCGATGCGACTCGCACAGCCGACCACCGAGACCGAGAATGGCCGCCGGATCGCACGGCACCCCCACCGCATGCGAGACGCTACGCCCGAGTACGTCCTCGGCCGGTCGTCCGTAGACCGACTCGGCGGCGGGATTCCAACTCGACACCAGACCGTCGGCGGATACCCCGATGATGGCGTCGCTGACGTGCTCGACCAGTGCAGCTTGCTTCTGCAGCGCCCTCTGCGCAGCCTTGTGCTCGGTGAGATCCCGAAGTATCACCTGGTACGCCGGCTCGCCGTTCCACACCGTGCGAACCGACACCGCTTCCATTGTCAGGACCGTCCCGTCCAGGGCCAGTACCGTCGCCTCCGACGCTGCACTGGCGGTGCCGTGCCTGTCGAGGGCGGCGATCCGTTCGAGCATGGGCCCAACGGACTCGGGGGCGATGAACGCCGTGATCGGGCGGCCGATGACGTCGGCGGCACTCCGGGCACGGAGATACTTCAGTCCGGCGGGGTTGAGGTAGACCATCACGCCTCGTCGGTGGACTCCGATCGCATCCGGTGAATGTTCGACGAGAACCCGATATCGATCCGCCAGTCCTGGCGACGCGGCACGTGAATCAGGGTCGCCGACGCTGTTGCGCTCCCCTGATTCCATGCTCGGTCCTCGCGTTCGTAGACGGACGGTCAACACCCGATTGAACCACCTACCGAGGCACCTCTGGAGTGTACCGCCCGATTCGGGCGCTATGCCTCTTTCTCGGCTGGACCCGGTGCCGGTTTACCGGGCTAAATCGAGGAGTGAGCCGAATCCGGTTCGCGTACCTCGAAAAGAAATGGATTTCGACGATGAGCTCTCATGGCATCGACATCACCGGGATCGGCGCACTGTCCGGCTACGGCTGGGGCGCATCCGCACTGTGGGACGGCCTCTTCACCGGCAAGGCGGCGGCCACCCTGCACCACGACCAGACCAGACCCGGGCACAATCCGGTGTGGCTCGCGAAAGTTCCCGACGGCGGGGACGAGAACGACGGATCGAGTCGATTCGGGCGTGCACTTCGCGGGGCCGCACGCGAAGCCGTCGAAGATGCGTTGGCGCGTGGCTGGCAGCCGGGTCGACGGGTGGGTCTGATCCATGCCGTCGTCCTGGGTGAAGTGGACGAGTGGCGCAACTTCTATCTGCGCGACGGCGGAGAACGCCGTGTTCGGGACTACCTGACGCTGATGCCGTCTACCCCGGTGTCGCTGTTGATGCAGGAATACGGCTTTCACGGCCCGGCGATGAACGTCTCGGCGATGTGCGCGTCGGGCAACGCCGGTCTGCTCACCGCCAAGATGTGGCTCGATACGGCATTCGTCGACGACGTGGTGTTCGTCGCCACGGATCTGTCCCTGACTCCGGAGAACATCGACCACTTCGTCAAGCTCGGCGTCGGTGTCGTGGACGTGGAGCCGCAGGAAGGCTGCCGGCCGTTCCAAGAAGGTAGCCGCGGTTTCGGAATGGGCGAGGCCGCAACGGCATTCGTACTGTCGACGCGCAGTTCGGCGTCGTACGCACGGGTGCTGGGCGGTTCGATGACACACGACGCGTTTCATGCCACCTCGATCGACCCTGCGCTCACCCAGGTGCGGGACTGCTTCGAGCAGGCCTTGGCCGACGCCGACGTCACCGCCGAGCAGGTGCGGTATCTCAACGCCCACGGACCCGGCACCGCGCAGTGCGATGCAGCGGAAACCACCATGTTGGAGACGGTGCTGGACTCCCACGCGCAGGTGTATTCGGTGAAGCCGTTGACCGGACATTGCCAAGGCGCGGCGTCGGCGATCGAAACCATCTCTGCGGTGATGGGATTCGAGCGTGGACTAGTGCCCGCAGCCCCGCAGGTATCCGATGCGCACCCGTTGCTGCTCGACGGTTTCACCGCTGCGGAGCCCGGCTTGACCGTCAAATCGTCCCTGGGAATGGGCGGACACAACTCGGTGGTGGTGCTGGCACCGGCGTGAGTCGTCATCGGAGGCTCGGCAGCTCGCGTGGGCTGCCGAGCTCCCGAGCGCCGCTCGGCGATCGAGCGATCAGCCTGTGCTGACAGCAGTTTCGACAATGCGATAGAGGATCCGGGTGATCTGCTCGACGTCGTGACGGTCTCGAGGCGAGTACAGCAGGACGTAGGGCTCGGGAAGTCCGATCGGTGGGCGGCCGGCCAGCGGATGCAATTCTCCCCAACCGGCATCGATGATGCGCTGGGCATCGCCGTGCTGCGCGACGACGTGCAGCGACCCGTCGCTGGGGTGGACGTGAGCGATCTCCCCACCGGCTTGTCTCACCACACCGGGTCGTCGGGCCTCGGCGACCACGTACAGAGCCTGCCCGCGCTTCTCGAAATGACTTGTGCCCAGGTAAAGACGATCGGAATCTGCACGCGCACAGGACTCGAGGACGTCGAACATCGACACCGGGCCGGGTTGGCAGCTCCCGCGCCGACGATGCGGCGTCGACGCCACGCACGGTCAACGGATCCCTACCGAGCGGGGTGAGGATCTTGGTGATTGCCCACCCCACCATGTTGGCGGGTAGCCCACCGGGGCCGAGCGCTTTCCATGCCGCGTAGTCCTCGGCGATGTTCACGAGCCGAGGATTCTGGAGGCTTTCACACCGACACTGCCTCGCCACAGATTCCGCACTGCTCGAACTCGACCCGCTTCCACCGAGCAACGGGGACGAAGAACAGCGTGAATTGCTGGTACTGCTTCATGCGCGCCCACTGCGTGGTGTTGTGGCACCGCGGGCAGGTCCGCGTCGAGCCTGGGCCGACGTGTTTGCGCTTGCTGCCGAAACCGAAGAGTAGGAACATCACCCCAGCATAGGTGTCACGAACATCTGCCGAACTCGGCGCAGCACGGTCACCGTCGCGTTCTTCTCGACTGTGACCGTGCCGGCAGGGTCGGTGTCAGCTCGCGATCATGCCGTGTGGATCGATGACGAATTTCTGAGCGACTCCGCTGTCGAATTCGCGGTAGCCCCGCGGTGCGTCGTCGAGGGTGATGACCGTCGCGTTCACCGCCTTCGCGATCGAAACACGTTCCTTCAGAATCGCATTCATCAACTCGCGGTGGTAGCTCATCACCGGGCACTGCCCGGTGGCGAACGACAGCGACTTGGCCCAACCGGTGCCGAGGCTGAGCGACAGAGCTCCGCGCTGAGCAGCCTCGTCCACGCCGCCGGGATCGCCGGTCACGTACAACCCCGGGATGCCGATGCCGCCGCCTGCCGTGGTGAGTTCCATGAGCGAGTTGAGAACCGTGGCCGGGGCCTCCCTCGACGAATCTCCACCGTGACCGCGGGCCTCGAAGCCCACCGCATCCACCGCGGCATCGACCTCTGGCACGCCGAGAATCTGTTCGATCTGATCCTGCGGTGCACCCTTGCCCACGTCGACGGTCTCACAGCCGAACGTTCGCGCCTGGGCCAACCGGTCGGCGTTCATGTCGCCCACGATCACCACCGACGCTCCCAGCAACTGCGCACCGACCGCAGCAGCGAGGCCGACCGGTCCCGCGCCCGCGATGTACACCGTCGCACCGGGTTTGACTCCTGCGGTGACCGCTCCGTGGAAGCCGGTGGGGAAGATGTCCGAGAGCATGGTCAGGTCGAGAATCTTCTCCAGAGCCTGATCACGATCGGGGAACTTCAGCAGGTTGAAGTCTGCGTACGGTGCCATGACGTACTCGGCTTGTCCGCCAACCCACCCGCCCATGTCGACGTAGCCGAAGGCCGAGCCAGGTCGATCGGGGTTGACGTTGAGACAGATTCCGGTCTTGCGCTCCTTGCAGTTTCGACACCGCCCGCAGGCGATGTTGAACGGAACCGAGCAGATGTCCCCCACCTTCAGGAACTCGACGTCGCGTCCGACCTCGACGATTTCGCCGGTGATCTCGTGGCCGAGCACCAGACCCTCGGGCGCGGTCGTGCGCCCACGAACCATGTGCTGGTCACTGCCGCAGATGTTGGTCGAGACGACCTTCAGAATCACTCCGTGCTCGCACTTGCGTCCGACGTTGGCCGGATTCACACCAGGGCCGTCGGTCAACTCCAGGCCCGGAAAAGCGATGTCCTGCACCTCTACCTTGCCCGGTCCTGCGTACGTCACTGCTCTGTTGTCTGCCATGAGTTCTCCTCTTCGGTGAGTGAGTTGCGCGACCGGCGGGCCGAGATCATCGAACTGATCGCGCATGTGGCCCGCATCACACCAGTATGCACAGGCGCGCATGCGAGCGCTGCGAGTAACTCCGATCCGGACATAGGCGGCAAGGACCACCCGAGACGAACGCATCGTGTCGGATCCGCCCACTTCGCGATGCAGACACTTGACTCGACACGATGTTAGCGCTCACACTGTGTTGCACACGTCACAGTCGGTGACCCACGAAGGAGATCTGAATGCCGGTTGACCGATACACGGTTGGGGTCGACTTCGGCACCCTGTCCGGACGCGCCGTCGTCGTTCGGGTGTCCGACGGCACCGAAATCGCCTCGGCAGTACATGATTACCGACACGCAGTGCTCGAGGAGACGCTGCCCGACGGCACGGTCCGATTGCCCGACGCATGGGCCCTGCAGGTACCGGACGACTATCGAGACGTCCTGCGTCGGGCGGTACCCGCCGCGCTGGCCGCTGCGGGCATCGAGGCCGAGCAGGTGGTCGGCATCGCCACCGACTTCACCGCGTGCACCATGGTGCCCACCTACGCCGACGGCACTCCGCTGTGCGAAGATCCGCGCTTCGCCGATCGACCGCACTCGTACGTGAAATTGTGGAAACACCATGCGGCACAGGGGCAGGCGGACCGCATCAACGAACTCGCCGCGCGTCGCGGCGAGAGTTGGCTGCCTCGTTACGGCGGACTGATCTCCTCGGAATGGGAGTTCGCCAAGGCACTGCAGATTCACGAGGAAGATTCCGAGATCTACGACGCGATGGACCGATGGGTCGAAGCCGCCGATTGGATCGTGTGGCAACTGTGCGGACACTACGTACGCAACGCCTGTACCGCCGGTTACAAGGGCATCTATCAGGACGGGCACTACCCGTCCGTGGACTTCCTCACCGAACTGGCACCGGGCTTCGGTTCCTTCGTCGCCGACAAGCTCGATCAGCCTCTGGGCGAGTTGGGTTCTCGTGCAGGTACGTTGACCGCCGAGGCTGCGCGATGGACCGGACTTCCCGAGGGCATAGCCGTCGCCGTCGGCAACGTCGATGCGCACGTGACGGCACCCGCGGCCGGAGCGGTGGAACCGGGCCGAATGGTCGCCATCATGGGGACCTCGACCTGCCACGTGATGAGCTCGACCGTCCTGAAGGAAGTTCCCGGCATGTGCGGGGTTGTGGACGGCGGAATCGTCGCCGGATCGTTCGGCTACGAGGCAGGGCAGAGCGGCGTAGGCGACATTTTCGGATGGTTCACGCGCACATCGGTTCCCGCGGCGTACAGCGAGGCTGCTGCTGCGGCAGGTGAGTCGGTGCACGAGCACCTGACCCGCCTCGCGCAGGCGCAGGACGTGGGCGAGCACGGACTCGTCGCGCTCGATTGGCACAGCGGGAACCGGTCGGTTCTGGTCGATCACGAGCTCTCCGGCCTGGTCGTCGGGACCACGCTGGCCACGCGTCCCGAGGACACCTACCGTGCGCTGCTCGAAGCAACGGCATTCGGAACCCGCGTCATCGTGGAAACCTTCCGCAACAGTGGCGTCCCGGTCGAGGAGTTCGTCGTCGCCGGCGGGTTGGCACGCAACGCGCTGCTCATGCAGATCTACGCCGATGTGCTGCGAATGCCATTGTCGGTCATCGCCTCCGCACAGGGACCTGCTCTGGGATCTGCCATCCACGCGGCGGTGGCGGCCGGGTGCTACCCGGACGTGCCCGTCGCCTCGAAGTCGATGGGCAAGGTACACCGGGCCGCTTTCGTGCCCGACGAATCGCGATCGAAAGCCTACGACTCCCTGTTCGAGATCTATCTGGAATTGCACGACCGGTTCGGCCGGGACGTGCCGACCATGCGCCGTCTGCGAGCACTCCGACGTGACGCGCTGACCCGAAAGGTGGATGCACGATGACCGTCGTCGACGACGTGCGCGAGGCCATCGAGCAGATCCGCCGCGACGTCTGCACCCTGCACGCCGAATTGATGCGGTACGGACTGGTCGTGTGGACGGCAGGCAACGTCTCGGCGCGGGTTCCGGGCCGGGATCTGATGGTCATCAAACCCAGTGGCGTTTCGTACGACGATCTCACGCCCGGCAACATGGTGGTGTGCGATCTGTACGGCAAGGTGGTCGAGGGTGACCATGCGCCGTCATCGGACACCGAAGCGCAGGCCTACGTATACCGACACCTCGATCACATCGGCGGTGTGGTGCACACACATTCGCCGTACGCGGTTGCGTGGGCGGCCCGAGGAGAACCGATTCCCGTGGTCACCACGATGTGCGCGGACGAGTTCGGCGGAGACATCCCGGTCGGACCCTTCGCCACGATCGGCGACGACTCGATCGGCCGCGGCATCGTCGACACCCTCGCGGACAGTCGATCTCCCGCCGTGCTGATGCAGAACCACGGTGTGTTCGCGGTGGGACCCACCGCTCGATCGGCGGTGAAGGCGGCTGTCATGTGCGAGGACGTCGCGCGATCGGTACATCTGTCCTACCAACTGGGACAGCCACTTCGCATTCCGAGCGCATCGGTCGACGCGCTCTACGACCGCTATCAGAACGTCTACGGCCAGCGCTGACCGGCGCGCCGAATCTTCTCTCCACGGAGGTACTCCCATGTCCGAAGTTTGGTTTCTCACCGGTAGTCAAAGCCTCTACGGGCCCGAGACCCTCGAACAAGTAGCAGCCCAGTCTCGCGAGATCGCGGACAAACTCGATGCGGCACTTCCTGTCTCGGTGGTCTGGAAGCCGGTTCTGCTCGACGCGTCGTCCATCCTCGGCACCATGCGCGAGGCCAATGCCGCCGACGAATGCGTGGGCGTGGTGACGTGGATGCACACCTTCTCCCCCGCCAAGATGTGGATCGCCGGCCTCGATGCGTTGGACGTTCCGCTGCTGCACCTGCATACGCAGGCGGGAATGTCGTTGCCCTGGTCCACGATCGACATGGAGTTCATGAACCTCAATCAGGCCGCCCACGGTGATCGCGAGTTCGGGCACGTCGAGTCCCGGGTGGGGGTTCTGCGCACGATCGTGGCGGGCCACGTCGACAATCCCGCGGTTGTGGAGCGTGCGGAGCAGTGGGTGCGAGCGGCCCTCGGCCGCGCGGAGCTGAGATCACTGCGCCTGGCACGTTTCGGCGACAACATGCGCGACGTCGCAGTGACGGAAGGCGACAAGGTCGAAGCGCAGTTGCGATTCGGAGTCTCCGTCAACACCTACGGCGTCAACGATCTGGTCGAGTGGGTGGACGGAGTGAGCGACTCGGCGATCTCGGACCTGATCGACGAATACCGCTCGTCCTACGACATCGCACCGAGCCTCGACAAGGGCGGTGACCGTCACGAATCCCTCCGCTACGGTGCCCGTGTCGAAGCCGGGCTGCGGCAGTTCCTGACCGACGGCGGATTCCGGGCCTTCACCACCAACTTCGAGGATCTCGGCGGACTTCGTCAGTTGCCCGGGCTCGCAGTGCAGCGCCTCATGGCCGACGGATACGGCTTCGGCGGCGAGGGTGACTGGAAGACCTCGATGTTGTTGCGCGGCATGAAGGTGATGGCCGAGGGACTCGACGGCGGAACGTCGTTCATGGAGGACTACACCTACAACCTCGTTCCCGGTGCGGAGAAGATCCTCGGCGCACACATGCTCGAGGTGTGCCCGTCGATCACCGCCTCGCGGCCCACCCTGGAGATCCATCCACTGTCCATCGGTGGCCGCGAAGACCCGGTGCGACTGCGATTCACTGCCGATCCAGGACCCGGTGTAGTCGTCGGACTCTCGGATGTCGGTGAACGATTCAGATTGACAGCCAACGTGATCAACGTCGTCGAGCCCGACGAGGCGCTGCCGAAACTACCCGTGGCGTGCGCTGTGTGGGAACCGCAGCCCTCACTCGCGGTGTCGGCGGAATCCTGGCTGACGGCCGGTGCGCCCCACCACACGGTTCTGAGCACCGCCATCGGCCTGCCTGTGCTGGAGGCATTCTCGGACATGATCGGCGTCGAACTGCTCACCATCGATGCGGGCACCACCACGCGTGGATTCCAACAGACACTGCGATGGAACGCGGCCTACCACCGACTCGCAGCGAGACTGTAGGAACACTGCGCCCGTTGGGTACCGGTGAGCCGCCCACGCGGCTTGCCGGTGCCCGACGCTTCAACAGCTCAGCCCGTGACCCGGTCCAAGTGTCGCGGTTCGACCTCGGTATTGACCAAATACACTGGGCGTCCGTTCGTCAATGCTTCGAGCGCATTGCGTGCAGTCTTGGAGCGAATCTCTACCTCCGACTCTTCGGAATACCACGCGCAATGTGGGGACAGAACAGTGTTGTCCAACGATCCGAACTCGTGATTCGCGGGAAGCGGCTCGTGTGAGAACACGTCGAGTCCTGCACCCGCAATCGATCCTGTCCGCAGAACATCGGCCAACGCGTCCTCGTCCACGATGCCTCCACGAGAGGTGTTCACCAGAAAGGCAGAAGGCTTCATCGATTCCAGCTCAGGCCTCCCGATGAGGCCGCGCGTGGATTCGGTCAGTGGGGCATGTACGGAGACCACATCCGACAGCCGCATCAAATCGGCCAGATCCACCGGTCGAACCCCCAATTCCTCCGCCTGCTCAGCCGTCAAGTACGGATCGTAGGCAATGGGTTCCATGCCGAAGGCCCGCATCTTCGCGGCGAGCCGCTGGGGAATGTTTCCGAACCCGACCAAACCCAAGACTCCACCGCGCAACCTGTGCAGCGGTGCCGCGGACTGATAGTTCCACTGACCCGCTCGAAGAGCTCGGTCGTATTTCCCAAGGCCCCGCGACAGCGACAGGATGAGTGCCGCAGCGTGATCGGATACATCGTCGAGCGACCCGTCGGGCACGTTCGCGACCATGATTCCGGCTGCTGTCGCCGACGGCACGTCGATGGTGTTCACCCCGATTCCGTATCTGCAGATCACTCGGCACTTGCTCAGGCGCGTGATGAACTCGTGATCGATGATCGTGTACTGGTTGATGACGGCGTCGGCATCCTCGCACGCAGCTACCAAGTCTTCTCGGGACGCGAACGGTCCGGTGACGAGTTCGATGTCGTGACCGTCGAGCACATCCAGCTCTGGTTTCAGGTCGGGAAATTCGTAGTCGGTAATGACGATCTTCGGCATGGTCTGACTCCTCGGTGTGGTCGAAATGGTTCAGAGAGCGCCGAATTCGTTGTCGAGCTTCTGGTGGTATTGCAGTCCGACGATGTCGGAATACTCCGCGTACGTGATCGCGTCGTCGCCGGCGGTGATCCGTCCGGTCCGATTCAAGTCCGACAACGACTTTCGCATCGCCGTGGCCGCCGAGAAGAGTGCAGTGAGGGCATAGAAGACCACCGAGAACCCGCGCTCCTCCAGCTCGGATGCAGACAGGGTTGCCGCTTCGGTGCCGTCGACCAGAGAGACCACCTTGGGTCCGTTGAGATTCTCGGCCACGTAATCGACGTCGTACCGCGTCTTCACCCCATCCACGAAAACAAGGTCAGCACCGGCATCTCGGTATCGCTTTGCTCTGGCGATCGCATCCTCGTGGCCGGTGGCCGCCAGCGCGTCTGTCCGTGCGATCACCAGAAGAGATCCAGCCTTGCGGGCCGCCACCGCAGCTTCGACGCGCCGGGCGCTTTCTGCCACCGGCATGAGACGAATTCCCGCCATTTGACCACACCGCTTGGGCGCGACCTGGTCTTCGAGGTGGATGGCAGCGACACCTGCTTGGAGGTATTCCTGCACGGTTCGGTCGATGTTGGACGGGCCTCCGTAGCCGGTATCGGCGTCAGCGATGACGGGGATAGAAGTGCTGCGCACCATGTTTCGCGCATGCTCGGTCATCTCGGTCTGCGTGAGCAAGCCGATGTCCGGCATCCCGAGCCGGGATGCTGTCGCACCGAACCCTGTCATGTAGACCGCAGGAAATCCTGCGCTCTCGACGAGTCGCGCCGAAAACGAGTCGAACGCGCCCGGGGCTCGAACAATGGGGGCACCGGGTGAAATCAGAGTTTCGAGTGTTTCGGCTGCATGCACGAAGCTGCTCCTGGTGTGATCGGCGGTGAACTGGTCGCGAACCGCGGGAGAGGTGGAGATCGAGAAGAAGGATCGAATCCCTCTTAACTAGGATCCTAGATTCAAGCTAACTGGAATGCAACGTTTGCATGCTGCATCATGATCTCCCTGACGTACATGCCGGTAGAGTCGAGACCGTAAGCAGCGAAAACGGGAGAATTCATGGCACGTACCGTGCGCCCACAGGCCCCGTCACTGGCGTCGTCGGTGGCCGACACACTGAGAGCGTCCATCATCGACGGCAACTTCGAGTTGGGCGAGGCCCTGTCCGAAGACGCAGTGGCCGAAGCATTGGGCGTCAGCCGAACTCCGGTCCGTGAAGCAATGAGACTGCTACAACTCCAAGGCCTGGTCACGGTAGTGCCGAAATCCGGAACGTACGTGTTCCAACCGACCGAGGACGAAATCGCCGAGCTGTGCGAGTTTCGCGCCACACTCGAAGTCCGCGCCGCGTCGCTGGCCTTCGAGCGCAATCGCACGGCCACCCTCGCCGACCTCCGTTCCGCCATCGAGGACATGGACGAGGCGCGCCCATCCCGGGACTCGCAGCGCTACGGGAAAGCCGATACATGCTTTCACGAGGCATTCTTCGAAAACTGCGGAAATCGGTACCTGCAGAACGCATATCGCATGAACCTCACACGGGTAGCTGCGCTCCGCACCCACCTCACGTTTCTCTCACCCACCGAACCCGAGCGGTCGTTCTCCGAGCACGAACACATGGCCAGAATTTTCGACTCGGGTAACGCCGGAGATCTCGAACCGCTACTCGAAGTACACATCATGCGCACCCGGGAGATGTACCTGGTCGCACTTGCGCAGCGCACACGCGCACAGACGGGCTCCCGCGCAGATCGCATGCGACACAAACTCCAAGCGCTCTGAAAGAGGCCCTTGCGAGCTGACGTGCCCCGTGTCACACTCATCTAGTATCCCAGTTGCGGGATCCATGTTGTGGAGTGAAGAGCCTCCATGCCTCATGCAGCCTGAACGCACGGCGTTCGTTCACGAATAGGACCCCAGGACCACCATGACCGAAATAGCGTTCACACCCGAACAGGAACGGCAGGCCCGCAAAGCCGCGTTCGGCAGTTTCGCGGGTGCCGTCATCGATTGGTACGACTTCATCCTTTACGGCCTGATCGCGGCGCTGGTTTTCAACACGGCATTTTTCCCCGACGTGAGCCCCGCAATCGGAACCCTGGCCGCATTCGCCACGTTCGGGGTGGGGTTCTTCTTCCGTCCGCTCGGCGGGATCGTCTTCGGCCACTTCGGAGATCGACTGGGTCGCAAACGGATGCTGGTGATCACCATGCTCGTCATGGGACTGGCATCGACTGGGATAGGCCTGTTACCGACCTTCGACTCCATCGGATGGTGGGCCCCGGCCTTGCTCGTCGTGCTACGTGCAATTCAGGGATTCGCCGTCGGCGGTGAGTGGGGCGGGGCGGCTTTGATGGCGGTCGAAAGCGCGCCCCCGAAAAAGAAGGCGTTCTACAGCAGCGGCGTACAGGTCGGATACTCGGTCGGATTACTTATCGCAACTGGTTCGGTAGCCATTCTCAGTGCGACGCTGAGCGACGACGACTTCAACCAATGGGGCTGGCGAATCCCATTCATCGCCAGCATCGTCCTCGTAGGAATAGGCCTGTGGATCCGCTCCAGCGTCAACGAGACAGCGGAGTTCACCGAGAAGGTCGAGAATTCGGATGTCAAGAAGCAGAGGAAGATCCCCCTTCTCGAGGCACTGAAGGCGCACCCGACCGCATTCCTGAAGATCATCGGACTACGCTTTGCCGAGCTGTTCATCGGCTACATCGTCACCGCCTTCGCGTTGAGCTACGCCACCAATCACACCGAGATCAGCCGCGGCTTCATGCTGGACATCATCCTCGTGGTCGGTGCGCTTGGAATCGTCACGATTCCGACGTTTGCTTACCTGTCGGATCGCTACGGCCGCAAGAGGATCTATGTTTTCGGCTCCATTGTCGGCGCAGTCTGTGCGGCTCCGTTCTTCATGGCAATGGACAACAATTCTCTGGTCGGTACCGCGATCCTCGCCGTAGTCCTCTTCAATATCGGGCACGATTCGGTCGTCAGCGCGCAGCAGCCACTGTTCACCGAGATGTTCGGTGCCGAATACCGTTACAGCGGTGCCGGAGTCGGCTACCAGGTTGCCAGTGCCATTGCAGGCGGCCTCACTCCGTTCATCGCTGCACTGCTCGTCGGCTTCAACGACGGCGGCTGGTACCTGGTCGCGGCGTACCTCGGAATCGGCTGCGCCGTCTCGGCCGTCATTGCAGCCTCCATCTCTCACGGTGACGCCGATCGAACAGCGACGCTCGATGCGAGCGATCCAGAGCTGCCCGGAACCGAACCCGAAGGCCTGCATGACGATGCGATCGGCTCTCGATCGGTCTGAAGTTCGAATACGTTTGTGCTGCAACAATGTGTACAACAGATCGGGGCGGCACGGTTGATGGAGACGCATCATCAACCGTGCCGTCTGCGATATTCCTGTTCGGCTCCGGGGTGGAGGGGGATGCTGCCGGTCATGACCAGCGACCGCGCATCGAGAAATTGGCTGCCGATCGCCTGGCTGGGAACCAGCCCGGACGACTGATCGAGAAGCACACCCACCAGCGCAGCGACAACGCGGTCCGGCACGTCCGGATGTGCCAGGAGAAGATTCGGAATGCCCACGGAGGTCACCTCCGGATGTTCGCCGTACACGTTTGCCGGTACCAGCACAGCCTCGTACGCGGTACCGAATTCGCGTCTGAGATCAGCGACGACGGTACCCAGATCGAGTAGACGAATCGCGGCTCGAGGCTGGGCAAATGCCGGTGTCGGCAACCCGCCCGCCCACATCACGGCGTCGACTTCGTTGGCCGTCAGGGCATCTGCCGCTGAGCTCATCGAGAGCTGAACCTGTTCGACAGCACCGTCTTCCGAAACACCCGCTGCACGGAGGACTCGCTGAGATACTTCGGTGGCACCGGATCCCGGGGCACCGATGCTCACGTTTCGTCCTCGCAGATCGTCCACGGACTCGATAGTCGAGTCTGCTCGCACGGCCACTTGGAAGTAGTTCTCGTAGACGCACCCGACTGCCGCCAGCTCTCCGCTCGGATGACTGTAAGCAGCGTCCATGAGCGTCAGTGCCAGCTCGGCCTGCCGAGAACCCAATGCCTCGAGGTTGTCGACGGAGCCGGCAGAGGTGAGCGGAACGATCTGTGCTAAAGCGGTTTTCGCGACAGATTCGGACAGCAGTCCGGCGAACTCCCAGAAGAAGCCACCGACCTCGCCTGCAGCGAGGCGCAGCTGCATCGGCGGATCCGAGGCGCAGGCACCCGCGAAAGCAGCGCTCAGTGCCAACAGACCGGCCTGCAGCGCCGTTCTACGCGAGAACGACGCTGCATGCTCGGCCATGTCAGTCACTGTAGGGCGTCACAGGTCACTGGAACGCTCGACCCTGCTCTCGGTCGAGTACGGTCTCGGACTTGTTGCGCAGTACGAAGATGTACACAAGCAGCGAGATGGCGATCACGACCGTCACGTAGAGGATGAACCAACCCACGTGCCCGCCGTTCTTCGCGGCTTGGTAGATCAATGGTGCTGTGCCGCCGAAGGCCGAGTTGGCGAGCGCGTATCCCAAGCCGACGCCGAGTGCGCGGACGTGAGAGGGGAACAGCTCTGCTTTGACGATCGCATTGATCGAGGTGTAGCCGGTGAGGATGACGTAGCCGACGCACACCAGGGCGAGCGACTGCACCACCGACGTCGCCGCCGGTAGGTACGTGATGAGTACGTAGGTGTACAGCACGCCTCCGATACCGAAGAAGACGAGCAGCGGCTTGCGGCCCACCTTGTCGCTGATCATTCCGCCGATGGGCTGCAGCAGCATGAGGAAGACCAGGCCGGCGAGGTTGATCCAGGTACCGGTCATCCCCCGGTCCTCGTACGCGGTCTTGACCATCGAGGGTGCGTTGACGCTGTAGGTGTAGAACGCAATGGTGCCACCGGCCGTCACCATGAAGCAGATCAGCAACGCCCGCCAGTGGTTGGCGACCAACTCCTTCAAGGAACCGGAGGCTTTGTCAGCACCGCTGCGAACGGCGTCGAGTCGATCCTCGGTCAAGGATTCGTCCATGCTGCGGCGCAGCCAGAAGACCACCACTGCCGCGACTCCGCCGATGAAGAAGGCTATGCGCCAACCGAAGTCCTCGATCTGTTCGCGCTCGAGGAACACCTGCATCAGCAGCAGAGTCACCTGTGCGAGCACATGCCCACCGACGAGGGTGACGTATTGGAACGACGAGAAGAATCCCCGACGCTCGCGCGTGGCGGCCTCGGACATGTACGTCGCCGACGCACCGTACTCACCACCGGTGGCGAAGCCCTGAACCAGCCGGCACAGGATCAGGATCACGGCGGCCCATACGCCGATGCTCTCCCGTCCGGGAGTGAGCGCGATGACCAGCGAGCACGCCGCCATCATCGAGACGCTGAACGTCAGTGCAGCCCTGCGCCCGTTGCGGTCGGCGTAGCGGCCGAAGAACCACGACCCGACCGGTCGCATCAAGAACGTGACCGCAAAGATCCCGTACACGTAGATGGTGGAGTTCTTGTCGGCGGAGTCGAAGAACTGATTCTCGAAATACGTCGCGAAGACGGTGTAGACGTACACGTCGTACCACTCGACCAGATTTCCGGACGACCCCCGCAGCGTGTTGAAGACGGCACGGCGGGTGGCAGCGCGAGAGGAAACGGGTGGACTCGGGAGCGTCGAACCGGTGATCGAGGTGGCCTCGTTGGCCATGGTTTGGTCCTTCCACATTCAGCGGACAATTGGGCTGCCGGTCAACGATCGGCAACCGAAGCCTCCCTACTGTGACGGCAAGCACAGCCCGGAACCAAGCCGTTTCGGATTTCCTAACACTCCCTTAGGAAACGACTTTCGGAAGGCGCAGTTCGATCCGCAGTCCCACTGGCCGACGCTCCATGACCCGAAGGGATCCGCCGGCTCGCTCGGTCAGGGCGTGGACGATCGACAGACCCAGACCGGTACCGTCGCCGTGCGAACCGGACGCTCGATAGAACCGATCGACGACCTTGCCGAGTTCGTCGGTGGGCACGCCCGGTCCGTTGTCGGACAACCACATCGTGACGTCCGCATCACTGCTTCGATAGTCGATCTCGATGCCGGAGCCGGAGCCGGCGTACTTGGTTGCATTGCTCAGCAGAGCGTCGAGAATTCGAGTCAGGTCGTCCTCGGACATCGCAACGCGACAATCCGCATCGGCATCCGGCTCCGAGACGTGAACGGTCATTCCCGCCACGACTATCGTGCTGGACCAGAATTCGACTCGATCTGCGACAACCGCACCGAGATCGCAGCCGGGAGACCGGGTGCTCGCCGGGGTTTCGGCAGCTGCGAGAACGAGCAGACCTTCCACCACGGAGCTCAAACGATCCACCTCGAGTGTGGTCCGCCGGTGCGCATCGGTCGCCGAATCCGGCACCCGCATTCCCAGCACGTCCATCCGAATTCGCAATGCTGCCAGCGGGTTCCGGAGAGCGTGGGCGGTGTCGGCCACCAATCGACGTTGCGCAGCGGTGGCGGCCTCGACGTCGTCGGCCATGGCCTCGAAGGCACTGGACAGCTCACGCACCTCCGGTGGCCCGACGTAGGGCACCGGCTCGAGTCGGTGCGACCCCTCGACCGACACCTGATCGTGGAACTTGTCGCCGAACGAATGGACTCGTGAGGACAATGCGCTCAGCGGACGAACGACCCAGCGCGACAACGCAACAGCGATCACCGCGACCGTCGCGAGGATCAGCATGGCACCGACAGCGATGACCACCCAGGCAATCGCGACGTCCCTGCGCGCAGAATCGGTGGACGCCTCTAGCACCACTGCGCCGTCCACTTGCGTTCCCCCACCGACCGGGGCGGCAATCAACACCGAGGAATCCGACCACGGCGTCAGACTCGACGGTAGGTCTCCGCGCTGATTGCGCAGCGCTCCTGCCACCGACTGCTGGACGTCGACACGCTGCACGTCCAGACCTGATTCCGCCCGCACCCCTCCGGTGCGATCGACGACGGCAACTCCCTCGTCGTACAGACTGTTGTAGCGCTGCAACGATTCTCGGATACGGGCTACGCCGGATTCGTCTTCTCGCGAGCTGAGTTCCGCAAAGAACGATGCTGCGGCGGCCCGATTCTCGCCGAATCGTTGGGCTCGTTCGCGACCGACCAACAGCGCGAGGGGAACCGACAGAGCAAGCACGACCACGGTGGAGTAGATCATCAACACCAAAAGGACACGCCGCCGCACGTCAGGTATCCCAGCGGTAGCCGAAGCCGCGGATCGTGACGATGGCACCCGGGCGAGCAAGCTTGGAACGCAACGCCGTCATGTGTACGTCGAGCGTTCGTGAGATCGCGACGTAGGCGTCACCCCAGATGGCGTCCATCAACTGTTCCCGGCTCACTGCTTCACCGCGTCGCGTCACGAGATGAGCCAACAGGTCGAACTCCTTGGTGGTCAGCGCAACAGCGCGTCCGCTGACTTCGACGGCACGGCCGGAGAGATCGACGACGATGTCACCGAGCGTCAGCCTGTCGGCCGTGGGTTCGGTGGCCGCGCTTCGACGATGCGCGGCCACCTCGAGTCTCGCGTGCAATTCACCCAATCGAGCCGGCTTGACGACGTAGTCGTCGGCACCGCCGCGCAGGGCCCGCACCACCGAGCGCTCGTCGTCTCGCGCCGTCAGCACCACCACCGGAACCGAACTCAGCGTCCTGAGCTTTCGAAGAACGTCGAGGCCATCCATGTCGGGCAGTCCGAGATCCAGCAGCACGATGTCCATCTCGTGATAGCCGAGCAGGGCGTCGGCACCGCGGCGCATGCGGACAGCCGTGTGCCCCACCTCGGTCAACGCGTCCACCAACGCATCACCGAGTCCGTCGTCGTCCTCCACCACAGCTATTCGCATCGAACTCAAGATAGGCCACTGGACGCGCGCGGACGTGACTGTTCACCATCGGGTGTCATCCGCGGGATGCCGCCGGTGAGTGACGGTAGTGAACGCACAGCTGCGGCCCGTAGGAGCACCCAGTTCGTCAGGCAGGTGTGCTTGCGCGAAGGCCGGGTGCCAGAGCGATATCGATGACTTGCTCGAGCGTCAATACACCCTTGGCGTTCACATCGATTCGGGTGCCGTCGATCGCGCTCGCAACGACGCGAGTCGTGTGCGTGCTGTCCTGGATGTCGAGCACAGTTCCGTCTGATTGCGTCGACCGCTGGTCGACGAAGCCCGCGAGGCACGGACCAACGGGCTGATCGGACAACCCGACGGTGACTGTCAGCGTGCCGGTCCGGTTGCCGACGGTGACGGTTCCGAGCGCGTCGGCCTGGCCGTCGAGCGACTGCCGTACTGCGCCCGCGTCGAAGCCGAAGGTCGGTGCGAACGGTTCGGGTTCGACGGTCGCTCCGGTGGGAAGTGCCGCGATCAGGGCATCGGTCATCGACTGTGCTTTGGAGTCGAATCTCCACGGCACTTCGGAGTTGTCGGCGTCGCCCTCGATGGCGAATGCGTAGTTCACTCGCACCGAGTCCTCGGGCTGAACGACCTCCGCGCAACCTGGAATCGTGATCGGGTCGGGCTGCGGTTCGTGCAGCAGTCCGGCAACAACCGTGCCGACAGCAACAATCCCGACGATCACTGCAACCGTCGACCATACCGAGCCCCGTGCGCCTGTCGATGTCATACGGTCCTTGTCGTTTTCGGAACGATGCGTGTCGCGGGTGTAATTCTGTGCTCACTGGGGCACACCCACGTTGTCCAACCTATGGCGACTCCTCGCCCCGACCCTGTGGAGACTTCATGACAATGCCGACCGACGCAAGCGATGCAGTTCCGTCCGAAGGCAGCAACGACGGCCCACGCGAGCACACCGCCGAAACGGACGCGGTCGAGGGCGCACACGTGGACGACGAGAACGTGCCACACCCTCCCGAGAACGGCAACGTGCAGAACTGAACCGCGAGTCGACGGCATGATCGGTACGTGATCACGAACCCGTCCATCGAACAGTTTCGCAGGTTGGCGCAGTCGTCACCGTGGCGGTGGAAGACCGTCGAGTTCGAGCTCCTACCTTCTCGCCACACACTGCCGGTGCACGCATGGATTCGTCGTCCTGGAAATATGCGCGTGGAGGACGCCAAGGGCAAGGTTGTCGAAAGAGTGTGCGCTGGTGTGCCGTTCGCCGACACGGTCGTGCAGCACTCGAACGGTGCATGTAGTCCGGCGGAGGGGCGTTGGCCGTCGGACACTTCACCGACGTTCGACTCCGACGGCCTCGTGTCTGCTCTACCGTCCATCACCGATTCATGGCTCGTGGATTACGACGATCCGTTCTACGAGAACTACCAGTGGATCGCCATGCTCAACCCGATCGAACTCACCCGCTCTGCTCACGATCATTCGTCCACCGAGACGGTGACGGAATTGTCCGAGGTGAGGGCCGTCGAGCATCACGGCCGACCGGCCTGGCAGGCGACTGTCGTCACGACGAACCGATACGACGCCCGATGCGAGTGCTGTGCTCTGCTGAGCGGGCACTACGACTTCGAGGCGGACCACTGGGTCCCGGGACCACCGGAAACCGTGCGACTGGACGTCCAAACCGGCATCTGCGCCTACGTCGGCGCTCTTGGCGACAAATCGACCACAGCACCGGACCTCGACCTGACGATCATCGCCGTCGACGCTCGGATGGACGACCATCTGTTCACGGGCGGTGGCCGCGCGGAAGAAGCAACCTGACCGGTGGCCGGATTCGAGCTCGAATTGCACGGCCGGCTTGCCCGAGTTCGACTCGTGGACAACGAAGTCGCGGCAAACGCGCGCGCATTCGCCAGGCGCGCGCAGGTTCATCGACGATTCCGCGAGCATTCGGCGAACGCGCACGCGTTTGCGGCGGACAGGGAGAAGCTCGGCCACCCGAGCGAACGCACGCGTTTGCGGAGAGCTCTAGGTTCGGCGCAACGGAATGATGCTGCGCGCTCGTTCGTCCCGCAGCCACAGCGCTCCCCACGCTGCGATGCCCACGTAGATCGCGAAGAACACTGTGCTCAGCAGCGGCTTCTCGACGCGCCAATTGGTCAGCACCGCACCGCCGAGATAGCCGGTGAGCACGATGGCACCCAGGATCGACGTCACGGGAACTGCGTAGAGAACCAAGATGACGAGCATGACGATGCCGGTGATCGGCGCCATCTCGTCGCGCAGACCGAGGTCGACCGACGCGTCCTTCACCACCTGGAGATTCAGAATATGGCTGATCGCGTCGAACAGAAGAAAGACGATCACGAGGATCTGTAGAACGAGGCCTATCCGGGGGGCGATCTTGCCCGGCGTTGTGGTGTGGGTGGTGGTCATGGCTGCCTCCTCGGTAGCGGTAAATGTCATGTCTTGGACCCGGGCCAACCGCAAAAGTCATCGCCCGCGCCCCGATCAGTAAGGTCGAGGGATGACTGTGCGAGCAGGTGTGGTGGTCACGGGAACCGAGGTTCTGGCCGGTCGCGTCACCGACCGGAACGGCCCGTGGTTGGCTCAGCGACTTCTGGAGATGGGGGTCGACGTCGCCCACATCACCGTCTGCGGTGATCGCCCGGACGATCTGACTGCCCAGGTTCGGTTCCTGGCCGATCAACGCGTCGACTTGATCGTCACCACCGGCGGTTTGGGTCCGACCGCCGACGACCTCACTGTCCCGACCGTCGCCGCGCTGTACGGTCGCGAATTGACACTGGACACCGAGCTCGAAGATCGCATCCACGCGATCGTGCAGCGGTGGCGAAGCCGAATGAGTTCTGCAGCCGACTCCGAGCCGCTGCGCGCCGGTATCCGAAAGCAGGCGATGGTTCCCCTCGGCGCGCAGTCGATTTCACCGACCGGAACCGCACCCGGGGTAGCGATACCCGCCGACGACTCCAGATCACTGCCCGCCGTCCTCATCCTGCCCGGCCCACCTCGCGAACTGCAGGCAATGTGGCCGGAGGCACTCGACAGCGCACCCGTCGCCGAGGTTCTCGCCCGCCGCACGCACATGCGTCAGGACACCATTCGCGGCTATCGACTGTCCGAGGCCGACCTCGCCGCAACCCTGCGGACAGCCGAAAGCGAAATTGCGGGATTCGGCGATCTCGAGATCACCACCTGTCTGAGCCTCGGCGAGCTCGAAATGGTGACCCGCTATACCGAGTCGGCGAGAACTGCCTACGCCGATCTCGAACGTCTCATCGAAAAAATCCATGGCACACAGGTCTTTTCGACCGACGGTTCCACCATCGACGACATCGTGGCACACCGTCTGTCCGGGCATCGCATCGCCACGGCAGAATCGTGCACCGGAGGGATGATCGCCGCACGTCTCACCGATCGCGCAGGATCGTCGGCGTACGTCATCGGCGCGGTGGTGTCCTACGCCAACGAGGCCAAGACCGGCCTGCTCGACGTCCCCGCCGAGGTCATCGAGCAACACGGAGCCGTGAGCGAGCCGGTGGCCGCGCTGATGGCCGAAGGCGCGTTGAACCGACTGAACGTCGACATCGCGGTATCGACCAGCGGCGTCGCGGGCCCGGGTGGGGGCACCGAGGCGAAGCCGGTCGGCACCGTCTGTTTTGCCATCGCATCCACCGGCCAACCGACTGTCACCCGCACCCTTCATCTCCCCGGCGACCGGGCAAGTGTGCGTGCACTGTCCACCACCGCGGCAATGCACATGCTCGCCGACGCATTGGAGCCGGCGACCGACGCCTGAAGCATGCTGCGCTTTGCCGTCTAGTTAGGTTCGGCATTCCTTATATAGACTCCGTCGGTGCTCAGCGAGATGACCTACCTCGACCGCCCCGGTGTGCGCTTCGCGCGCGACCTCGGCCGCTTCGGTGACGCCCCTGCTCTGATCACGACCGACGAGACGCTCACCTACCGTGACCTCGACGAACGCGTCGAGCATCGGGCATCGGAACTCGGAACGACGCGTCGTCTCGTGGTGATCGCCGGTTCCAACGACGTCGACGTTCTCGTCACGTATCTGGCGGCGCTGCGGGCCGGGCATCCGGTGCTGATGGCTCCAGGCGAGAATCCCGCCCACTTCGATGGCCTGATCGACGCCTACCGGCCCGATGTGGTGGTGCGCACCCTCGACGGCCGCAGCGTCGTCGACAAGGACGACCGACGGCCCGCGCGCCACCTGCACCCCGACCTCGCGTTGCTTCTGAGCACGTCCGGCTCCACCGGTTCACCCAAACTCGTCCGACTCTCACACCGAAACGTGCAGTCCAACGCCGAGTCGATCGCCGAATATCTCGGCATCCGCGGCACCGACCGAGCAGTGACGACCCTGCCCATGCACTACTGCTACGGATTGTCGGTCGTGCACAGCCACCTCCTACGCGGTGCCGCGTTGATTCTGACCGATTCGTCCGTCACCGATCCCGACTTCTGGACCCTCGTGCGGACTCAGCGCGGAACGACGTTCGCGGGTGTGCCGTACACCTTCGATCTGCTCGACCGGATGGGGTTCGATCAGCTGGATCTGCCCGATCTGCGCTACATCACGCAGGCCGGCGGCAAGATGCCGCCGGACCGCGTCCGAAAATACGCAGAGCTCGGTCGACGTCGGGGATGGGACCTGTTCGTCATGTACGGGCAGACCGAGGCAACGGCCCGAATGGCCTATCTGCCATCCGATCTGGCCGTCACTCACCCACACACCATCGGCCGTCCGATTCCCGGGGGAGCCTTCCGACTGGAGACGGTCGACGACTGTCCCAGTGGGACAGGCGAACTCGTCTACTCGGGGCCGAACGTCATGCTCGGCTACGCCGAGAGTCCCGACGACCTTCGCCTCGGTGACACCCTCGCCGGCGAACTGCACACCGGCGATCTCGCGCGACTCACGGACGACGGATTCTACGAGGTGGTGGGCCGCCGAAGTCGATTCGCGAAGGTCTTCGGCCTGCGTATCGACCTGCAGCGCGTCGAGTCAGCGCTCGCGCAACATGGGTTCACGGCATGCTGCGCCGGTGGTGTCGACGAGCTGGTCGTCGTCATGGAGGGCGGAGACATCGACGCCGTCCGCCGCACAGCCGCGGACACCAGTGGTCTTCCCGCTGCAGCGGTTCGGGTGTGTCTCGTCGACCGAGTGCCGCGAACGCCCACCGGCAAACCCGATCTGCGAGCGGTGGCGGACATCGCTGCCCGGCAGGATCTCGTCACATCGGACACCGTCCCACCTACCGCCGATGTGAAGGCTCTGTTCGCCGAGATCCTGCACTGCTCACAGGTGGAGGACGACAGTACGTTCGTGAGTTTGGGCGGTGACTCGCTGTCGTACGTCCGAATGTCCCTGCGGCTGGAGGCCATGCTCGGCCATCTGCCCGAGAACTGGCACACCACACCGGTTCGAGACTTCGATCGAGGTCCGCGCTCACGCCGCGGCTGGCGCCGAGTGGAGACGAACGTTCTGCTGCGCGCCCTCGCGATCCTGCTGATCGTCGGCTCGCACATTCACCTGTTCGCGGTACTCGGCGGGGCTCACGTGCTTCTCGGTATTGCCGGCTACAACTTCGCCCGCTTTCACCTCGGGGCTGCAGATCGCACCGAACGAACACGACGTGTGCTCCGAAGCGTCGCCCGGATAGCGATTCCCAGCATGGTGTGGATCGGACTCGTCATTGCCCTCACCGGGGACTATCGAATCACCAGTGCATTTCTGCTCAACGGGATCCTGGGCCCGGACGGGTGGTCCGCGGAATGGCGGTACTGGTTCGTCGAGGCGATCGTGTACATCGTGCTCGCCGCTGCCGCGACACTGTCCGTTCCGTGGCTCGATCGGCTCGAACGTCGTCATGCGTTCTGGTTCCCGATGGGCCTCGTAGGCCTCGGACTCCTCACCCGGTACGGGCTGGTCGACATCGACGACAGCCCCAACCGCATCCTGACCGCGTCGGTGGTCTTCTGGTTGTTCGCGTTGGGTTGGGCTGCGGCGCAGGCAAATACGATTCGGCAACGACTGTGGGTGACGGTAGTCATCGCGGCCACGGTTCCCGGGTTCTTCTTCGGAGACACGCAACGAGAAATCATCGTCACCATCGGCCTGTGCATGGTGGTATGGCTGTCGTCGGTTCCGTTCCCCGCGTTGCTGGGCCGGGTGGCAGGAGTTCTGGCGAGCGCCTCCCTCTTCATCTACCTCACCCATTTCCAGGTCTATCTGCCGCTGCGCGACGACCATCCCTGGCTGGCATTCGCCCTGTCGATCGTCGTCGGGATTCTCTACTGGCAGGCGGTCGAATTCGCACTTTCCCTCCGCAGTCGAATCGTCGACGTATTCGCGGGCCTCCCGAGAACATGCGCGTCCGACTTGTCAGACTCCCGACCACGAGCGCACAATTTGGCACCATGGCATTGATCTCGAAGGGCTTCGTGGGCCGACGACGCGGCGACGACGGGCGCACTCCCCCCGGTCAATACCTGACCAAGGACTTTCCCGTCCTCGCGATCGGGCCCGCGCCCGTGGTCGCGACCGACACGTGGTCCTTCTCGATCGCCACCGAACGCGGCGACACTCGAAGCTGGACCTGGGACGAATTCGCGGCACTTCCGCACGAGAGCCCGACCGTCGACATCCACTGCGTCACCAAGTGGTCGAAGCTCGATACGACGTGGACGGGCGTGAGCCTGGACGTTCTGTTGGACGGACTCGACACCGATGCCGGGTACGTCGTGGTGCACGGCTTCGACGGCTACACCACCAACCTCCCGCTCGAAGACCTCAGGGATGGGAAGGCCTGGCTGGTCACCGAGTTCGACGGCGCTCCCCTGGCTCGCGAACACGGCGGTCCCGCACGGCTTCTCGTTCCGCATCTGTACTTCTGGAAATCCGCGAAATGGATCTCACGCATCGAGCTCACGGTGGAGAACGAGCAAGGCTTCTGGGAGCGTGGTGGATACCACGACTACGGAGATCCGTGGCGCGAGCAGCGATACCAGGGCGACTGACGTGACATCGGCGGCCGGGGCGAAACCCTGGCTCGTCGCCACGGTGGCGGCCGTGCGGCGTGAGACACCCACTGCGTCCACCCTCGTTCTCGACGTCGACGGTTGGCCCGGCCACCTTGCCGGGCAGCATGTGGACGTCAAGCTCACCGCCGAGGACGGCTACAGCGCACAGCGAAGCTACTCCTTGGCGTCGGCACCCGACGGCACGTCGCGCATCGAGATCGCGGTGCAGAACGTCGCGGACGGCGAGGTGTCGCCCTACCTGGTCGACGTCGTCGAAGCCGGTGATCGCATCGAAATCCGCGGTCCGGTGGGCCGATGGTTCGTCTGGCGGCCGTCCCAGCCCTCCGAGAGACCGTCCCCGCCGATCCTGTTGGTGGGTGGCGGTTCCGGCATCGTCCCGCTCCGCGCGATGGTCCGCGCGCAGGCGTCCGCAACGGGTGGACGGGTGCCGTTCCGGGTGCTGTATTCGGTGCGCGAGCCCGCGGAGGTCTACTTCGCGGACGAGTGGGCTCGCCCTCCGGCGGGCGTGGACATCACCATGATCCACACGCGGCGCGCTCCTGCAGGTAACGCACGCCCCCTCGGCCGCATCACGATCGAAGACCTCGACGCCCACGGATGGCCGGCGGAGTTCGAACCACGCTGCTACATCTGCGGTCCCACGAGCTTCGTCGACACCGTGGCCGACATGCTGGTGGAGCGGGGCCACTCGGCCGCGAACATCCGAACGGAACGTTTCGGACCGAGCTGAAGGGCGATGAATCAGACGATGCCGCGGAGAAACTCGATCTTGAGGCGGCTGTAGTCGTCGGTCCACTGTGAATCCACCGACATGAACGAGTGGTCGAGTCTCGCCTGATTCTTGCTGTACAGGTTCAGACGATTGGCGACGCCCATTCTGTCCAGCTGGGCGCTCAGTTCGGCTGCCTGGTCGGGAAAAGTCCCGGTGTTGCCGTCGGAGATGAAACTCGGTGGAAAGTCGGCGGTGACATTGTCGATGATGTTCGCCTGCGCAAGCAAAGCGGTGTCGGTGGTGTCGAGATAGCTTCGGGCGGCGATGTCGAAGAAGAAACCGTTCGACGGGCTCGGTGATTGCGGTGCGCCCGCTCTACCGACGTCGAGGGCTGCACTCTCGAACACGATCGCCTTCAGAGCACTTCGGTCCATGGTGGGTTCGATACCCAGTGCTCGCGCGTACTCGGAGTTGGTCTGCACGGCGGCGTAATTGCCCACGATGTGACCACCCGCGCTGGTTCCGGCGAGCACGACGCGACTCATGTCGAGTCCGTAACGGTCGGCGTTCGTTTCCAGGAACTGCATGGCCTGGCCCAGTTGTATTGTCTGCGTGGGGAATCGGTAACTCGGTGCGAACGCGTAGTTCACCGACACCACGTTGTAGCCGGCGTCGAGCATGGGGCCGGCCCACGACGCACCGGCGGAATCTGCGCTGGGAGCACCGTCCGTTTTGTCGCCGACGATCCAGCCACCACCGTGAATCGTGATGTATGTGGGCCGGCTGACCGATGGATCGTCGTCGGCGATGTAGATGTCGAGGAACGAATTCGGAAGCGTCGAGCCGTATTCGACGTCGTTGGTGAGGCGCGCACCGTCGACCACTGTCGTCGCAGTCCGGGCGTCGGCCTCGAAGGAATTGCTCTGCCCCACTGCATGCAGGGATCGAATCAGCGGAGCCGGACTGGCCGCCGTGCCGACGACCACCGCCGAGACCAGCAATGCAACAGCTGCAGCGACGCTGACCGGGATTGCGGTGGCCACCCTCCGCGTGGAGGCCCTCGAACGGCCTGCCCATGCCGACGCGAGCATGAAGAAGCCGAGCGCCGTTGCCGCGGTCAAGGTCGTGACCCACAGTGCGTGAAGGCCCGTCACCAACCATGCCGCCTGAGCGACCACGACGACACCGCCGAGCGCGGTTCCCAGCGCGGCGGGCTTACCGGCGCGGGACACGCGCACCAGAGCGATCGACACGACAGCCACGGCGATGACCCACAATCCCACCGCGAGCTGCTGCCGGATGAGGACGAACTCGAGCCACGCGAGTACGACGCCGACGCCGCCGGTGGCCGCGAGCGCAGTCGTCATCGCTCTAGTAGGACGCGCTGATCCGCCCTCGATGCCGTACGGCACAGTCTTCCCCTCTTCGTTCGCGAGTGCGCTACCGAGCCGACGCGTGACGTTGCCTGTGCAGATCGCGAACGGTGTCGCCGAACTCGGCCACCGGACCGTCCACAACTATGCCCGGCACGATTTGTTCGATGGGCGACGCCGTGATTGCCAGTGGTGCAGCACCGAATTCTTCGAGCCACGTGAGCAATTGAGCCGTCGATGTGGCGTAGACGATGCGACCGAGTCCGACGATTCCGTGGCTCGCAGCACACATCACGCAATGCTCACCGGAGGTGTAGACCGTCGAGGATCGACGCTGATCGGCGTCCAGGTTGGTCGCAGCCCACCGCGACAGTGCGATCTCGGGGTGCTGGGTGGGATCGTTCAGGTCGCCGACCCTGTTCCTGTCCTCGGCCAACACTTCACCACTGTCCGACACCAACAGCGAGCCGAACGGATCGTTGCCCGTTCGCACTGCGTCCGTTGCCAGATCCACGGCCCGGGCCAGGAATGCACGGTCGCTCGCGGAGATGTTCACACGGCACCGGTGCCGACGATCGAAGTTTTCACGCCCTCGACCGTACCGTCTCGAAACACACCGCCTGCTGGACCAGTAGTACAGCACCGCCGCTGGGTATGGTCGGCGGGTGAGCTTCTCGGTACGGCCTGCGACGTCGTTCGCGGACGTGCGTGCGATTCTCGGCCCGAAGAATCCGACCTCGTCGGTGTGTTGGTGCCTGAGTCACCGCATCGATTCCGCGACCAACAGGTCACTCGTCGGCCCGGAACGCGCCGCGTACGTCGAGAAGCTGACCCGTCGAAAAGTCGCGCCGGGCGTGCTGGCCTACGACGGAGACGAGGTGGTCGGCTGGGCTGCGGTTGCGCCACGCTCGGAGTTACCGTTCGCGCGGTCCAACAAGATTCCGCACGTCGACGATCTACCGGTCTGGACGGTCTGGTGCTTCCGAGTCAAGGCCGGACACCGCCGACGCGGGATTGCGCATGCGTTGTTGGACGGTGCGGTTCGGTTCGCAGCCGATCACGGCGCTCCCGCGATCGAGGGCTATCCGGTGGACAACAAGGGTGCGAAGGTCGACCTCACGATGGCCTACGTCGGCACCCGCGGGTTGTTCGAGTCGGCGGGCTTCGAGTTCGCAGCCGAGACGACGTCGGTATCCGGCGGTATCCCGCGGGTGATCATGCGAAAAGACCTGCGCCGCTGAGGTGATGCGTCCTACCCAGCGCCGACCCACATCGTTGCACCTTTCCGCGAGCGGTTCCGGCCGACCTGGCGCCGCGGTACGGATGATCCAGCCATAATTCGACAAGCACAGTGGGTGTGAGATCCATGTCGCCTGCGATGGGCTTCCCATACTGTCTGCAGACATGACCATCGATCGAGTACCGGTATCCGGCGGGCACCTCGCCGTCGAAACACACACCGGCACCAGCGAGCCCATCCTCGTGGTGCACGGGGTCTCGAGCCAGCGCATGCTGTGGAGCTGGCTGCGCGCCGAGTCTCCGCACCTGACACTCGTCGCCCCGGACCTTCGCGGCAGAGGTGACAGCGTGGACGTCACCGGACCGTCGTCGTTGGCGCAGCACGCAGACGATCTCGACTCCGTTTTGGATACATTGGGGCTCGACGCGGTGCACGTCTGCGGAATGTCGATGGGTGGATTCGTGGCGGTCGAGTTCGCGGCCCGGTACCCGTCCAGGGTGAAGAGTCTCATCCTCGTCGACGGGGGCGTGCCGGTGGCTCCGCCCGCCGGCCTCACGCAGGAGAACGTTGCCGCGGTCTTCTCGGACAGGATCGCTCGAACTCAGCAGCACTGGAACGACATCGGCGATTACATCGAATTCCTGGTCTCGACGTCGTTGCCGCTACTCGACCCCGCCGATCCGCTCTTGCGAACGTACGCCGAACATGATCTGTTCGACGGATCGGTCCGGCTGTCGTCCGATGCGGTCGTCGCAGACGCCACGGACGTCTTCTTCGGTGCCTCTCGGTTCCGGGAACTGACGATGCCGATTCGATTCCTGCACGCGCAGTGGAGCGTTGGCACCGATTCCGCGCCGATGTACTCGAGCCAGATCGTCGACGCGCTCGACCTGACGTCCATCACCGCGATGCCGGGACTCGATCACGCCGGGACGATCATGACTGCGGTCGGTGCGGCCGCAGTGGGAGAAACGATCGACGAAGCAATCGACGCGGGTGCGGATGGAGTCGGGCAGTTCATCGATGCATAGCAGATGCGTCGGCCTCGAACGGTGCCCATGGGGTGTCTCGAAGCGCAGGACAGTGTTCGGGTGTCGGGTTGTGTGCAATGTCGATCATCCGATCGAGGACGTCACGCGTGGCGGCCAGATCTGCCATGGCCGCGGTGATTCGATCTCGTTCGATTCTCATGATCTCGAAGGCCTCGGGCGAGCTCTGGCCGCTGTCTATACACGGCAGTAGTTGCAGAATCTTCCGACTCGAAAGACCAGCGGAGAAGAGTTGCTGGAGTAACTTCACCCGCTCGACGGCAGACTCGGCGTAGACACGTTGTTCGCTGGAGGTGCGTTCGGACGCCAGCAAGCCCTGCTCTTCGTAGTAGCGAAGAGCTCGCGTGCTCACTCCTGCCAGGTGTGCCACCTCGCCTATACGCATCCAGTATCTCCCTCGGAGCAACGTTCGATTTTCGGACTTGCCCTTGACGTTAACGTGAAGTTTTAGCCTTGTCGATATCGGACCGATCAGGACCGAAAAAACGAAACTCGCGAAGAAAGCAAGGTCCCATGGACTTCTCCGACCAGATCGCCCTCGTCACCGGAGCCAACCGCGGCATCGGCCGTCACTTCGTCCTCGAACTACTCGATCGAGGCGCGAAAAAAATCTACGCGACGGCTCGCAGACCCGAAACGCTCGACTTCGACGACAACCGGGTGGTGCCGTTGACGCTCGACCTGCTCGACAGCGAATCGGTAAGAGCAGCGGCGTCGGCGGCGTCCGATGTCACACTGCTCGTCAACAATGCGGGCATCTCCACCGGCGCCGCGCTCGTCACCGGTGACCTCACCGAGGTTCGGCGCGAGATGGACACACATTTCTGGGGCACACTGCACGTCGTTCGGGCATTCGCCCCGGTGCTCGCAGCACAGGGTGGCGGTTCGATCGTCAATATCTTGTCGGCTCTATCATGGTTCGCCACAACGGGATCCGGTGCCTACGCTGCCGCGAAGGCCGCCGAATGGAACATGACGAACGGAGTACGCCTGGAACTTGCACCGCAGGGAACTTTCGTACAGGGCGTACTTCTCGGCGCTGCAGATACCGACATCGCCGCCGGATACGACGGACCGAAGATCGATCCCCGCACAGTGCCGCGTGCCGCCCTGGACGGTCTGGCGGCCGGCTCCATCGAAATCATCGTCGACGAATGGACCGCTATGGTGAAGTCCTCTCTCGCCGGCGATCCCGCAGCTTTCTATGCACAGATGGCCGAACTACTCGGAGCGAACTGACTTTCCAATCCAACTCCCGCCCGCCACCGAAAGGCGCTGGGCGCGGCCATACGGGTCCGATCCGAGAACTGTGGGGTGCACCGAACCGTTCGGTCGTGCAGAGGGATATGAGCGGCGAAGTGTCACACTGCGGAGCCACTCTTTCACGCTCTACCGGGTTCGATCCCGAGCCAGGATGCGTTCGAGGTAGTCGAGATCCTCGCGGAGCATCGAGATGGCCCGCTCGGGCCCCTCCGGTACGACGGGCTTGCCGCTGTCCTGAGCAACGGTGCGCAGTGCCATGTCGGCGAGTTGAGTGGCCACCCTCCGATCGGCGTCGGGGTCACCGCTCTGGTGCCACCACGCGACCCAGTTGAGCATGCCGATGATGCCGAGTGCCGCAGTGCGCGGATCGACCGGCCGGAATTCCCCTGCCTTGACACCACTTTCGACGACCGTCACGAACTCCTTGAGCACGTGCCGGCGACTCTGCTGGTAGGTGTGCGACATCTCTTCGGGGAGATCGGCTTCCGATCTGATGATGAGCTTGAAGCGATCGGCGCTCTGGGCCTGATTCAACGCGATCGCGGTCGCCATCTTCCGCAGCTTCTCCGTGGGCCCGAGGTCGGATCGCTCGTTGATCTCGTGCAGAACAGCGGCCGGCGTCTCGGTGCTCTCGCTGATCAGTCGCGAGAGCAACTCGTCCTTGTTCGCTACGTAGTGGTACAGCGCCGGCCGAGTGAGACCGGTGGCGTCGGCGATGTCCTGCAGGGTGGTACTGGCGAAACCCTTCTCCGCGAACAACCGCGTGGCCTGGTCGAGAATCTGCTTCTCGACCAGCTCCCGACGCGGATTGCGCGCCGATCCCCGTGGTGAGTCCTCGCGTGTCATGACCGAAGAATAACCGTCGCTCTCGTCAAGGACCGACAGACACCAGGTGGGTGCGCGCACCGACGAGACCTGCCACCGCGTCGGGCATGCACTCCTTCGGCACATCGACGACGACGAGTGCGCTGGTGTTGCGCATCATTCGCTCCGCGACATCGAGACGGGTGAGGACGTGATCACGCTCCTCGGACCCGGTCAACCACACCGTTGAGCTCGCCTTGGCCTCGTCGACGACGGCCGTCGCCTTCTCGTTCCACGCAGACTCGACGTCCACGGAGACCACCGTCGTCGTCGGATCGTCGCGAAGAGCGGACGGGGCGAACCGGTCGGGGAACGACCGCCCACCGTGGTCGATGGGCCGCGAGAGGATCCACCGAGATACGTCGACGGGAACCTCCGAGTCTGCCGGGACCTGTGCGTAGCCGGCAATTCCCTTCCACGCCACCTCGGGGGCAGAGTCGAGAAACCGCTCGAGACCGACCTTCCCGGCTCGCGTCATGTACGCAACCATGAGCTGGTCCACGGGTAGATCCATCCGCTGCGGGAAGGACTCCCACCACTGTTCACTGCGCACCGCGATCTGCTGGAGGTGGTCCACCGCAGGGCGACGTACCCGTTCGTACTCGGTGAGGGCTTCGTCGACCGTCGCAGCCGACGCCAGTGCGGCATCGAGGGCGATGGCGTCCTCCATGGCGAGCTTCGTTCCCGATCCGATCGAGTAGTGGGCTGTGTGGGCGGCGTCCCCGAGAAGAACTGTGTTGTCCACCGCCCACTTTCGGCACTTGACGGTTCGGAACTGCATCCACCTGGTCCGGTTGCCGATGAGGCTGTGATCCTGGAGTGTCTCGGAGAATGCCTTCTCGAGGTAGCGCAACGACGCCTCGTCGCTGTCGGCCGGATCCGTGGCAGCTGTCGTGACGTCGAAGCCC
Source organism: Rhodococcus sp. 06-418-5 (assembly GCF_002258285.1). Classification (NCBI taxonomy): domain Bacteria; kingdom Bacillati; phylum Actinomycetota; class Actinomycetes; order Mycobacteriales; family Nocardiaceae; genus Rhodococcus; species Rhodococcus sp. 06-418-5. Next base: position 342,676 of record NZ_NOYE01000025.1, on the reverse strand, counting down.
GCCCGGTGCCACGTGTCGAGATCGGTCTCGATCAGAAACGTACTGCGATCTGCCGCATAGGGATACGCGTGAGCGACGAACGTGCCGTGCTCGGTGGTGACGGGCACGAAGATGGCACTCGGCAGTGCGAAATCCGTTCCGCACCAGAGGTAGAGGCCGGTTCCGGTGGTGATGTCCGCACCGAATCGGTCGTCGGCCGTGCGTGTCGCGCTGTTGATTCCGTCCGATGCGATCACGAGGTCGGCATCGAATTCGTGCGCTCGGTGACGTTCGCCGAACACGAGTCGAACCCCGGCGTCGTGTGCTTGCTGCTGCAGCACGGACAGCAGTCGGGCGCGGCCGATCGCGAGAAGATCGCCGTGGGCCAAGCGGGCCGTGCTGTCGCCGACCTGCATGGACATCTCGTGCGAATAGGATTCGGCCACAATCGCATCGAGGGATCTGGCGTCGGCCTGCCGAAGGTTGCGTTGCGTCCGTGACGCCAGCCCCACTCCGAAGCCGAACGTGGTATCCGGTGAACTCTGTTCGTAGACCGTGATCTCCGCGTCGGGATTGGACAGTTTCAACAGCCGTGCGGCGTAGAGCCCGCCCGGGCCTCCGCCGATGACTACGACGCGGTCGAGTTTCATCGTTGCCTCTCGAGCTTCGCGGCGATGTCGAGCCGCAGACGCTTCTTGTCGATCTTGTTGACGTTGGTTCGGGGAAGCTCGTCCACCCATTCGAGACGTTCGGGCCACTTGAACTTGGCCACGCCGAGCCCCGTGAGGTGTTCCTGTACGTCGGCCATCGTCAATGGCACCCCGTCGGTGACGAGATACGCGCACGTCTTCTCGCCGAGTCGAGGGTCGGGCATCGCGACCACGGCCGCGGAACGAACGGCTGGGTGATCGAGCAGCAGCAGCTCCACCTCCTCGGCGTTGATCTTCTCGCCGCCGCGGTTGATGAGGTCCTTGATCCGCCCCTCGATCGTGACGTACCGCTCGCCTGCGACGACGGAGATCGACGCCAGATCGCCGGTCCGGTAGAAACCGTCGGAGGTGAAGGCAGTTCGATTGTGCTCGGGGGCACCGAAATACCCGGTAATCGTGTACGGACCACGGCAGCACAGTTCCCCGACTTCCCCGTCGGGCAGCTCGATCTCCGTACCGGGATCGAGGATGCGCACCTCGTCCTCCGCGCAGACCGGGGTGCCGACGGTGGCGATCCGGGCGTCGCGGGGAGCGGCGACCGGGGTGACGGTGAGCAACCCCTCGGACATTCCGAACAACTGACCCGCCCAATGATCTCGACCGTCGTCGACGCGGTCCATCAGTGCCGGTGACACTTTGGCACCGGACAGGATCACGTGCCGCAGACGCTCACGCACGCGATCGAACTCGGGACTCGACACGGCCTGGTAGTGACCGTGGCCGATCAACACCTCGGTGGCTTCCGCGCGTTCCATGAGGTCGAACGCCGATCGGACGTCGGCGGTGGCGAGTACGAGACACGCGCCGACCGAGTGCGAGGCGTGCAGACCGCAGGCAATCCCTGCGTTGTGGACGATGGGAATCAGATGGGCGACGCGGCTGTCCGATGTCCACTCGAGCCGCTGCGCGTACATGAGTGCGTTGTTCCAGTACTCGGCATGGATCCGCGGAATGACCTTCGGTACTCCCGTTGTCCCGCCGGACAATTGGAAGGCAACGACGTCCTCGGGATCGGTCTCGGCCTCGATGGCTTCGACGACTGCTCGGGCCTCGGTGGGGTCGATGCCCTGCCCGAGGTCCTCGAGGCGCAGCTCGCCACCCTCTGCTGCTCCGACGGTCACAACATGGCGAACGGTCTGGCTGCCCGCGGCGTGCTCGTGGGCGAACGAGACCAGATCGAACGACGGCAGACCGGCCTCCACCACATGCGCGACCGCACCCACCGCGGCACCGATGTGCGCGATCTCGTGCATCCGGTGCGCGGCCAGTGTGGCGACCGGAACGAGCCCGGCCTTGAGACAGCCGTACCACGCCAGCACCGTCTCCAGCCGGTTCGTCAGTTGGAACAGCACCGGATCGAGGCGCAGCAGACCCAGTCGAACCAATCCGGCGGCGATGGCGTCGGTACGACGGTCGAGTTCGGCGAAGGTCATCGACCCCTCGGCGCTGATGACGGCGAGCCGGTCGGGATACCGGACAGCGATGTCGCGGAACCGTCGGCTGGTCGGTAGCGAACTCCACGAACCGCTCTGCAGATAGTGCTGTGCTCGGTCCTGCGGGTATCGCACCAGCCTGCCGTCCCAGTCCGAGTGGGTCGTCTCGGTGGTCACCGTCATCGCTGAGCCACCGCAGGAAGCAATCGCGAGATCTCCAACGAATAATCGGGGTGGTCGGCCGGGACGATTCCCGAGTAGACGGCCGTCCAGCATCCGGGGCAGCACAGTTGGCGAAAGACGATGGGAGTGTCGACGTACTCGGCCGGATCCGAGGTCACCTGCGGTCCGGCCGCCGAGGACGGGCCCTCGTAGCGAGCCAGATCCAGTACACCGCTGTTCTTCTCGTCACCGAGCAGTCGCCCGCACTGTGCGCAGGCGATGACCCGAACGTCCCCGACGGTCACCTCGGACAGGTTGTCGTCGAGCCGCCTGGCCAGCGAAAGATCCATGATGGGGGCGTCGGAATGCTGGGTGGAACGCGTGCGCCGTTCGTCGATCATGTCCCGACGTCGTCGCGTAGTTGCTGCCACGTCCACCTTTCCCCCGTCGATCACCACGCCGTAGACGATGTTCGCGCCCTCCGCGGTGACCTTGCCTTCGCGTAGGTCCACCACGACGGCCTCCGGATCGCGATGCAACGGATCTCCGTAACCGCCGCCGCCCTGCCAGTGCATGTACAGCACTTCACCCGGAGCGACGTAGCTTTCGGCGTAGCACGCGCCGAATTCCTTTCCGCCGCCCAGCTCTTCGAGGGCCCCGGGAATCTTTCCCGCTGCGAACTGCTCGATGACGTCGGTACTGCGTGCCAGGATTTCGAGTCCGGTGTTACCCGGGTATCCGCCGGCGAGACCGTTGTTCTGCGCCACGGCTTTACCCGCAGACGCAAGCACGAGGCCCATCGGGAGCGAGGTGCCGTACGGCGTGACAGCGAGCGATGCACTGACGCCACCTCGTTGACGACCGGGTCCACCGGAGTCGGGCTCTTCACGACGCCACAGCGTGAGCAGCGGGTAGAGGAACTCGGTCATTTCCGTATCGGGGATGCGCCCCATCGGAATACAGAAGAGTCCGCCGGTGTCCATGCCGTCTGCGGTCGGGCGTGCGCCGTAACCGCCTGCCATCGGTTCCATCATGATGTTGAGGAACGGAACGGGTTGTTCTCCGCGTTCGTCGAGGCCTGCGATCACGGCGGTGTCCCAGGTGCCGCAACATGCAGCCTGCACGCTCTTGCCGAGGTCGACCGATCGGTCGAGCATCTGCGACAGACATTCGGCGATGAGGGTTCCGGTCAGCCACGCCGGTCCGATGGGACCACGGCTGACCGCCGCCGGGAAGCTCGCGTTGTTGATGGTGCCCTCTTCGGAGACCAGGTCGAAGCATCGCATCAATCCGCCTGCGGACCAGGGAATGTCACCCGCGAGGATCGGAAGCAAGGCGAGCATGACGCCGCCGCGCATTCCTGCGTAGGTGCAGTTGATGACGCCCGTCTGCTTGTCGGTGCCGGTGAAGTCGAACGTGAGATGGTCGGCGGTCTTGCTCATCGCGACGGTGATCTTGTGCACGTCGCGATCACCGGTGTGCGACTGGTCCTGGTAGCCGGTGGCCTTCCACGTCCCGTCGGGCAGCGACGAGAGTTTGCTGCGCAGTCGGCCTTCGGCGTCGGTCATCATGCGCTTCATGACGGCCTTGACGGTGTCGGCACCGTACTGCTCGATGACGGCGAGCATGCGATTGCGTCCGACGGTGTTCGCACCGATCTTCGCCCGCAGGTCGAGCCCGACCAGCATCGGAACTCGGGAGCGTCGCACCCAGAGATCGGCGATGTCGCGCTGGAGTTCGTAGTCGCGGACGACCTTGACCGGTGGAGTCGGAAGCGATTCGGAGAACACATCTTTCGCGGACGGGTCGAACGACCCGAGTCCGGAACCGCCGAGGTCGGGTTCGTGGCAGATCGCGCTGGTCCAGGCGAACAGCTTGCCCTCGTGGAAGATGGGTTGGTAGACGATGACGTCGCTCTGGTGCAGTCCCCCGCCGACCCATGGGTCGTTGCACAGGAACATGTCACCCGGCGCGATTCCGGGGTTGGCGGCGCGATGTTGCAGGGTCCAGTAGATCGCCAGGTCCACGGCTCCGACGAGCATGGTGTTGTAGAGGCCGACCTGAACCTCTTGTCCCAGTTCGTCACTGATCGCGAAGTCGAAATCGTTCGCGTCGGTGACGATGGGTGAGCCCGACATTCGTTTGAGTGCCTCGCCCATCTCGTCGGTGACCGACCAGAGTCGGTGCCGGATGACCTCGTAGGTCAACGGATCGAGGTCGTCGATCTGCTGCTGCGTGACGGTATGCACCGGCAGGGTCGGCGGGAGGGCGCGCGCGAGAGCGTCGGGATCGACGGGGCGGGACGAGAAGATCTCGGACCCGGGAATTGCTGATGTCATGGTGCGGTTCTCCTGTGGTCTCAGCCGGCGACGATGTTGAGGTTGCCGAGGCGGTCGACAGTTCCGGTGGTTCCGTGCGGGACGACGACGGTCGTCGTAGGGACTTCGACGATGGCGGGGCCGGCGAGGACGTGCCCGGCAGCGAGCTTGCTGTAGTCGTAGATATCGGTGTCGACGTAGCCGATTCGACCGTCCAGGTTGACTTTTCGGGAGCCGATGCGGGCCGCCGATGCGTCGGCGGAGTCGGCCGACTTCAATTCGGGCAGAGTCGGCGAGAACGGCAGCACGCCCGTCGCGCGAACGCGATAGGTGATCGCCTGAATGCCGGCTTCGCGGAACCCACTGTCCTTGCCGTACAGATCTGCGTACCGCTGCTCGAAGAGGTCCGAGGCATGGGCGACACTCGCCGAGTCCAGCGAGCCTCCTGGAACGGTCGTGGCCACCTCGGCCAGCTGCATCGTGTACCGCATGTCGATTTCACGTTCGACCTCGACGGATGTGAAATTGAGACCCTGCCGACCGAGGGCGTCGCGCACCCGCTTCTCGAGGCTCTCGAAATTGGCCTCGGCGCGGGCCGGATCGAGGGGCATCGCGGCCGGGTCGGACAGCTCGGCCGCGAGCACGATGTTCGACGACGCCAGACCGTAGGCCGAGAACGCCGATGCCACCTGCCCGAGCGGAACGATGACCTCCTTGACGCCGACCTCGGCGGCATACGCGGCGCAGTGCGACGGTCCGGCTCCGCCGAATGCGTAGAGGACGAAGTTGCGCGGATCGTGTCCGGCTTCGACGACGGTCTTGCGCAGGAGATCGCCGGTCTGCGCGTTCTGCACGGCGTAGATCGCAGCCGCCGCATCCTCGATGGACAGACCGAGCGGTTCCGCGATTCGGCGTCGAATGGCCTCGCGCGCAAGCTCTTTGTCGAGTGGTTTGCGACCGCCGAGCAATCCGCGTTCGGGGAGGATGCCGAGGACGAGGTTGGCATCGGCATTGGTGGGTTCGGTTCCGCCCTGCCCGTAACAGGCGGGACCGGGTACGGCTTGCGCGCTGTGCGGTCCGATCTGAAGATTGCCGCCTGCATCCACCCAGGCGATGGCGCCGCCGCCGGAGCCGATGGCGTGTACCTGGAGGGTGGGCACGTTGATCGGGTGGTGATTGATGATGGTGCTCGACGCGCGTACCGGTTCACCGTCGACGACCAAGCCGACGAGGAACGTGGTTCCGCCGACGTCGGTGGCGATGATGTTCTCGTGGCCCAGCTGCTTTCCGAGCGACACGGCACCGACCACGCCGCCGGTCAACACGGAACCGACTGTGCTGATGGCGTTCTTCGGGGCCTCGGCTGCGGCAACGGCACCGCCGTTGCTCTGCATCACCAGCAGTGGGCCGGCGAGGTCGAGGGCACGCAGCTTCTTCTCCAACGAACCGAGGTAGTCGCGCAGTCCCGGACCGATCTGAGTGCTCATGATCGTGGTCGCGTTGCGGGCGAACTCACGGATGCGCGGGCTCACCTCGGAGGACAGCGAGACGAACATGTCGGGCGCGATCTCGTGCACCAGTTCACGAATACGCTGCTCGTGCACCGGGTTACGGAACGACCAGAGCAGCGAGACCGCAATGCCGGAGACGCCGTCGTCGACGAGGCTTCGGATGGCGACGCGCGCGGACTCCTCGTCGAGGGCAACGACGACATTGCCGTCTCGATCGAGCCGTTCGGTGACCTCGAGTGCATGCCGCTTGGGAACCAGACCGTGGGACTTGCTCTGCCCCAACACGTTCTGCAGTTGCTCGGGCGATCCACCGAGGTAACGGCCCTCGACGTTCATGATGTAGATCGAATCCCGATGCCCCTTGGTGGTCAGGAACCCGACCGGCGGGACGTTGCCCATCACCAGAGCATTGAGCGAGGACGTGGTGCCGTGCGCGATGTGGTGGGTGTTCGCGAGCATCTCCTGCACCGGGCATCCGAGCTGCTCGGCCAACGCTTCGAGAACGTCGATGACGCCCTGGGAATAGTCGGGTGGAGTCGAGGGCGCCTTGGCCGCGACCACGGTGCCGGAACTGTCGTCGAGTACTGCATCCGTGAACGTTCCGCCGACGTCCACTCCGATCACATAGGTCATGCCGGTGTGCTCCTTAGGTCCGAGTCGAAGACGTTCTGGCGTGTGAGAGCGAGGCACCCTCGAACACTGCTTACGTCTGCGTCGAGTATTCGACGTGACCGACGACATGTCAAGCATGAATGTGAGTGCTGTCACCTCTCTCGATTCCGTCCGACTCGATACTGCCGTTCACTTCCGCTGGTGGACGCCACTTGACGAATCATCGCAAACGTCGAATACTCTTCATCAACGTCAAATACCGAAAGGCAGTGCATGAGTATTCACCGTGTGGGCTTGGTCGTTCCGAGCTCCAACGTCACCGTGGAAACGGAGATGCCGGCCCTGTTGGCGCGACATCGACAGGCGCGGTTCTCGTTCCACTCCTCGCGGATGCGCATGCAGGCCGTGTCACCGGAGCAACTGCGAGCGATGAACGCCCAGCGAGAGCGGTGCATCCTCGAATTGGGTGATGCCGGGATCGACGCCGTTCTCTATGCCTGCCTCGTCGCCCTGATGGTCGCGGGGCCCGGGGAACACCAACGCGTCGAGGGGTTGGTGGCCGAGCAACTCGCCACGGGCGGATCCGATGCAGCCGTCCGGTCGAGCGCGGGAGCCCTCGTGGAAGGCCTGCGCGCTCTGGACGCGAGCAACATCGTTCTCGTGACGCCGTACATGCGACCACTCGCGGAGAAGGTGGTCGAGTACATCGAGGCCGAAGGTATTCGCGTACTCGATTGGCGTGCCCTCGAAGTCTCCGACAACGCCGAAGTCGGCTGCATCCCTGGCGAACGAGTCATGGACGCGGCCAGATCTTTGGATCTCACCGGTGCCGACGCACTGGTGATCTCCGCGTGTGTACAGATGCCGTCCCTGCCTCTCGTCCAGGCTGCCGAGGACGAGTTCGGGATTCCCGTGCTCTCGGCCGCCACGGCAGGTGCCTACAGCCTGCTCCGTGCGCTCGACCTGTCCGTCGATCTACCGGATGCCGGCTCGTTGCTCCGCGCGGACGCCGTCGTCGCGTCGTAGATCGTCACTTCGTAGAGAGGAAATCTCCATGTCCGACTTGCCGCACAAGGTTCGGGGCGTCGACCATGTCGCCTATCCCACGTTCGATCCGGCAGCAACGGTCGAGTTCTACCGCGACGTGCTCGGGTTCCCCGTCGTCCATTCCATCTGCGCAGCGGGGTGGGGACCGGAGAAGCATCCGGACTTCATCCACTTCTTCTTCGACATCGGCAACGATGATCGCCTCGCATTCTTCTACTATTTCGGTCTCGAGCCGTTCGACGGTGGACCACAGGGTGATGCGTATTCACGCTTCGCCGACGACGTACCGATCTTCTTCATCCGCTCGCGTCACCTGGCGATTCACGTCGACAGCGAAGAAGACCTGATGGAGTATCGACGACGGCTCGACGGCAGCGACTGGCCCGTGGAGATGCAGATCCAGCACGAGACGATCGAGTCCATCTACACCCACGATCCCAACGGCTACATGATCGAGCTCACCCGCGCGATGCGTCCGGTCACGCCGCAGGAGGACCTCGACGCGAATTTGACGATCGACGCCCTGATCGACGTCGTTCGCGGACCCGACCCGAGTATGGCGAACCTGTTGACCCGCAAGGCCGAGTTGATCGTCGAGCGTGCGGCCGACTGGTCGGCCGAGAACGAGGTGGGGGTGTCGTGACCACGTTGTACGTCCTCGACATTCCGGAGAACACGACGATCGCGTCGGTTGCGGACATCGATCCGGCCGTGCGCGTGGACCATGTCGGCCCGTACTTCCGCATAGTCTCGGACGGGGACATCGTGATCGATCGTCGGGCGACCGGATGCAGGCACGCAGTCTGGTACAGCAGTGTCTCGGGCCTGTCCGACTCTCGAATCACACAGTGGGACAAAGACGCTCTGCGCGTCGAGGGATCATGACTGCGGCCCGTCTCGGGGCCGGTCGCTACATCGACGCCGCCGAGGCACCGAGCAACACCGTCACCTCGACCCACGAGCTGACCACCGCAGACGGCGCCAAGGTCAGCGGAGTGTTGAGAACGGTTCCCGGTGCCGACGTCGTCGTGGCGTTGATGCACCCGAGACAGGATCTGACGCACCACGTACTGGTGCCCGAACTCCTCGCCCGCGGATACGCGGTCTGGACCCAGGGCACGCGTTCGGTGAACAACGACATCTCCCTGGTACACGAGCAGGCATTGCTCGACGCAGCCGCCGGGCAGGTATTCCTGCGTTCACGGTCGTTCGATCACGTTGTGACGCTGGGACACTCCGGTGGCGGCACCCTGTTCGCGTTCTACCACGAGCAGGCCGGTCTTGCGCCGGAGCATCGACTGACGGCCACCCCGTCCGGTCGGCCGATCGATCTCGCGTCGGCGGAGATGCCGGTGCCGGACGGTGCGATCTTCATGGCTCCGCACCCCGGACAGGGTGCGCTGCTGCTGCGACTGATCGATCCTTCCGTCGTCGACGAATCCGACCCCATGTCCATCGACCCGTCGCTCGATCCCTTCGATGCAGCCAACGGATTCGTCGACGCACCGGAAAGTTCGTCGTATCCGGAGGACTTCGTTCATCGGTATCGCGCCGCGCAGCACGAGCGCGTCGCTCGGCTGGACGCGCTCGCGCGGTCACGGGTCGCCGAAGCATCCGAGGCCCGACGGCGTTTCGAGACAAGCGGTGATCCTGCCGACCGTCGAGATGCGTTGGCGCCGCGCATATTGACCGTCTATCGCACCGACGCGGACCTGAGATTCACCGACCTCTCGCTCAGTCCGAACGCTCGACCGTACGGTTCGTTGTTCGGCCGTCGGCCGGATCTGACGAATTACGGACTCGTCGGCTTCGCGCGCTTGTCGACGCCGGATGCCTGGTTGTCGACGTGGTCCGGTCTGAGCTCCAACGCCGGCTTCGTTCGGTGCGCACCGTCGGTGACGGTCCCGTCGTTGTTCGTCGAACTGACCGGCGATCAGGCGTGTTTCCCGGAGGACGCGTCGAGGATGGTCGAGGCTCTGGGCTCGATCGACAAGTCTCGTGTGGCGATCGAGGGCACCCACTTCGGCGGACCCATTCGTACGGGCGCACGCACCGGCGCTTCACTGGCTGCCGCCGATATCGGTGCCTGGTTGTCCGACCACTTCATCTGACCCTCTTGCGAGCGGAAACACATGTCACGTAACACTTTTTCTCCCGTGGTCGCACTCTGTCTGGCGGCGCTGACGCTGGAAGGGTACGACCTTCTGATGTACGGCACGGTGGTTCCGTCGCTCCTGGCGTACGAGCCGTGGGATCTGGATCCGGCGACCGTCGGGGTACTCGGATCCGTGGTGGGAGTCGGCATGCTCGCCGGGGCACTCGCCGCGGGCAGCATCGCGGACCGCTGGGGTAGGCGACGCGCCTTGATCGCCGCGGTCGCGTTGTTCTCGGCCGCGATGGGATGCTGTGCGATTGCACCCTCACCCGAGATCTTCGGAACAGCGCGATTCGTCGTCGGCGTCGGAGCAGGAGTGTTGATGCCGACCGCTGCATCGATGCTGATCGAATTCTCCCGACTGGACACGAGAGCACGAACGGTCGCAATGGGATTCGTGGGCACCAGTGTCGGCGGTATCGCGGCGGGGATCCTGTCGCTGTGGCTCGTCCCGGCGTTCGGCTTCCGAGCGATGTTCGCAGCAGGGATGATCCCAGCGTTGTTGATTCTGCCGGCAATGCTCAGACATCTTCCCGAATCACCCGCGTTCCTCAACTCGCGGGGCAGGACGGATGCAGCACAGAGGATCTCGACCCATTACGGACTCGAGGAAGCATCGGAGAGTGCCGGTGGCGACCCGACATCGACGGATCGCGGAATCGGCGCGCTGTTCACCGCGAACCGTGCGCGAGTGACGTTGTCCTTCTGGGTGATGACCCTGCTGTGCCTGCTCGTGTTGTTCGGTGTCGCGACCTGGTTGCCCGCTGTCATGAGGTCGGCCGGATACCCACTCGGCGCCGCGCTGTCCTTCTTGCTGGTGCTCAATGTGGGCGGTGCAGTAGGCGCTCTCGGCGGTGCTCACCTGGCCGATCGTTACGGCATCAAACCGGTGACCACCCTCGGATTCGTCTGTGCAGCAGTATCGTTGGCCTTGATCGCGACCACTCCCCCGATCGGCATCGTGTACGTTCTGGTACTGATCGCAGGAATGGGTACGACCGGGACGCAGATCCTGCTGAACACCTTCATCGGTGGCTACTACCCCGTGGCCTGCCGGACAACAGGATTGGGAGTCGCACTCGCGGTGGGGCGACTCGGCGCGATCGTCGGCCCCACCTACGGTGGACTGTTCGTCGCCGCCGGTGCAGGTACCAGCACTCAGCTGTTGGCTTTCGCCCTGCCCGCAATCATCGGAGCCGCGGTGACGATTCTGATTCCGGCGGGCCGCCGTGACACTTCCGCAGCGGACGTCTCCGCCACCAGGTCGTCCCATTGGTCGCGTCCACGATCGTGAACTCCGGCAGCAACCCAACCGATTGCATCCGAGGACAACTCGGTCTGCCAGAGCATTCTGTTCTCGATCACCTGGACCTTCGAGCGCCTCGGTGCCGGCCGTGACCCGTGCCCAATTCGAGCCCTCTGCAGTGTGAACAGGGTCCGAAGGCCCTGTTTCCGGTCGATCCGACCACCGAGAATCGATGCATGACCAGCTCTGTCGACAATCGAAGGAATCTGACGGTCGTCGGTATCGACGGCTCTGTATCGTCGCGAAATGCTCTGGGATGGGCCGCCGCCGACGCGGTCGGTCGAAACACCACGCTGCTCCTCGTCTGTGCAGGCGTGGATCGAGACATCGCACGAGCCGGAGCAGCGAATGCGCACGGCGGTACCGCGTCGGGTGCTCGTGCTCGCGCACGGTCCGCGTTGGCCGCCGCGCGAGTTGTCGCAATGTCCGTTCTGGGTGACGACGCAGACGTCGAGACAGTACTCGAACCCGGACCACCGGACGAGGTCCTGAACGAGTACGCCGACACTGCCCGGATGCTCGTCCTCGGGTCGCGTCGGAAGGGAAGCGTCGCACGCGCAGTACACGGTTCGGTCAGTACCGATGTCGTCACTCACGCCCGGTGCCCCGTTGTTGTCGTTCCGCACGGATTCACCCGAGCAACGACCGTGCCCGACGCTGCCGCAGCTGTGGTGGTGGGTGTGAACGGTTCCCCGAAGGACGACGCAGTCCTCGCCGTCGCTTTCGACCAGGCTTCACGACTCGGGGTCCCGCTGCACGCGGTGCACGCGTACGAGGCCACCGAACCACGCGCCGGGTTCGTCCGACACATCGATCTCGGTCCACGCATTCGTCGGAGTTCTGCCCCGAAGCGTTGGATCGAGCGCCTCGTTGCCTCGTGGTCCGAGAAGTACCCCGACGTCGTGGTCACGACTCATGCGGCACACGACCGCCCGTCACACGCGCTGCTCGAGAACGCGTTCGATACACAGCTCGTCGTGGTGGGTGCATGCAGCCGCGGTGCGACCTCGCCGCTGTTCGTCGGATCGACCAGCCGTACGGTGCTTCGTCGCGCCGAAGTCCCGGTCGTCTTCGTGCCTGCGAACGCCGGACAACCTGGATAACGGCATCCCGACTCACCTGGGCGCATCCTTCGCTCGTGAAACCGGTGCAGCCGAGAAGGCGGCGAACTCGGGGCCCAATCGCAACTGCTCGCTCTTCGAAGTCCCGAGGTGGGCGCGATCCGTTCCCGTTCGTCTTTCGCTTTGTCGGTCAGTGACTTTGGGCTCTACCCGGCAGTTCGTCACGGTGTTGTAGTTGTCAGTGGGTCGGCCCGACGGGTCGATCGAGTACACATTCACGAACACGAGGAGGATGTACGATGACCGTTCTCGCCAACCGCACGCCACTGATTCCGTCGTGGCCGGCGCTACCGGACTGGTCGGACCTGATGGCACGATTCGAGGCCATGCCGCCGTGGAGTGCGCTGGAAGGTCACATGATTCGGGTCGAAGAAACCCTGGAGGACGATCGATACGTGCTCCGGGCGGAGCTGCCCGGTATCGATCCGGAACGGGACGTGGACATCAGCGTGCACGACGGCAAGCTCTTCATCAAAGCCGAACGTGCAGAGCAGAAGACGGAGGGCACGCGATCGGAGTTCCGCTACGGCAGCTTCCACCGCACGATCGATCTCCCTGCCGGAGCGAAGGACGACGCAATCGAAGCCACCTACGACAACGGGATTCTGACGGTCGATGTGACACTTGCCGGATCCGAGCCGGACACGCCTGTCCGCCACATCGAGGTCAGGAGCAACGGGGTCCAACCCAACGGGGTCGGAACCAACTGAGGGTGCCGCCGCCCGTCGGCCCGAACCGTGTAGTCGGGTGAACCGAGGCCTACAGGCGAGCACCGCGGCCCCTGAACATCGACACTCACCTACTCACTCGAAAGGACTCGAACAATGTCCACAACGACCAGTGCGTCCATGCACGCACATCCCGACATCGCTGCACTGCGCGATCGCTACGACGCGGTGTTCAACAGGCCCGTGGGACAAGTGACAGATGGGCTGCTACTGCTGGCCGGTCTGTACGCGGCGAGCTCGGCCTGGATTCTCGGTGTCGCGCCGCTGTCGAGTACAGCCGCCGACGGCCGTGCCGCGTTCGCCATGACCAACCTGATCACCGGTTCTGCGATCGCAGTCCTCGCGCTTGCACTCGGAGCCGCGTACGGACGAATCCACGGGGTGTCCTTCGTGGTGCCGCTCCTGGGGATCTGGCTGATCGTGTCCCCGTGGATCATCGCTGATCTCGAGCGCACGAACGGCATGATCTGGTCCAACGTACTGGTCGGAATCGTCGTGCTCGGGCTCGGCGCAGTTGCAACGGCCATGGGCACAGGACGCTTCACGGGTATGCATCGCAGCGGACGGTAGCCGTCCGCGCGGAACACGAGAACGCCGAGCCTGTCGGGTTCGGCGCTGTCGTGTATCGACCGTGTACCGACGCCACCGGAGGGCACCGGGCCTACCGATAGCAGCGAACGACGCTACCCCGTCCCGCGCGCGGAGGCACCGAATCGACATTCGTACCCATCGCGATCATCGGCTTCCTGCGCGGGTGGTGTCGGCCGACGGGACCGCGCGGGACCGATGACGCTCTCCCACCACGGCTCGAGCGGACTAGGGTCGCGCCAGACGACGTCCGGTACGGGATCGGCTCGCACAGAATCGAACGATCCAGAGTTGTGCATCGGGCACCTCCGTCGAAAGATCGGGCGGCGAAGACTGGTGTATCCACAGGATGGTCCGGGCCGGCAGGAGGAAAAAGAGCACAAAGTCCCCATTCGCGGAGGTCCGGGCATGGACCGTCCCACCCGCTGCGGTGTCAGACCGGCCCGAGTCGCCCGCTCACTGTTGCCATCCCGAACCGACATCGGTCAGAACCAGCACACACTGTGCGGCCGCCAACAGTCCGAAAGCGACGATCAACAGCAGCGGCGCGCCCACGAACAGGCAGGTCACGAACAGTCCGGAGACCACGACCAACTTGACGAGCGAAGGCGGCGGTTCCATGGCATTCCCCCACGGTCGATTCTGCGTCTCACTGTGACAAACCACGATGGCATCCACACTGCGGTTTGTAGAGAGCACAAAGACCATTCATGGGCTCGACTCGCCCGTGGTACAACGCATAGACAAACCACGCCCCGAGACTCAGCGGTGAGGCTGCTGCTCGGGCTCAACGCGACGCGGCGACAGTCCCGGACTGGAGCCGTCGGGCCAGATACGGTCCCGTGATGCTGTCCGGGGACGACGCGACTTCGGCGGGCGTTCCGGTAGCAACGACAGTGCCCCCATTGTCGCCGCCGCCGGGACCGAGATCGATGACCCAGTCGGCGGAGGCTATGGCATCCAGGTCGTGTTCCACCATCACCACGGTGTTGCCTGCATCGACAAGCAAGTGCAGCTGGCGCATGAGCAGGGCGACGTCGGCGGGATGGAGCCCTGCGGTCGGTTCGTCCAGTAGATAGAGGGCAGTACCGCGACGGGTGCGCTGCAATTCGGTCGCGATCTTGATGCGCTGCGCCTCGCCGCCGCTCAGCTCGGTGGCGGGTTGACCGAGTCGAAGGTAGCCGAGCCCGATGTCGTGCAACGTCTCCAGACTGCGGGACACTCCCGCGATATCGGCGAAGAACATCGCTGCCTCGTCCACCGACATGTGCAGTACCTCGGCAATTGTCTTGTCGCGCCAGGTTATTTCGAGAGTTTCCGGGTTGTACCGGTCACCGTGGCAGGTGGGGCAGGGGCCATAGGTGCCGGGGAGGAACAGCAGCTCCACTTCGACGAAACCGTCGCCCTGGCACGTGGGGCATCGTCCGTCCGCGACGTTGAAGGAGAACCGTCCGGGTGCCCATCCGCGGGCCTTGGCCTCGTCGGTGGCGGCGAACAGTTTGCGAACGACGTCGAACATTCCGACGTAGGTGGCCAGAGTCGATCGGGGGGTTCGGCCGATGGGTCGTTGATCCACCCGGACCAGGCGGGTGAACGACTCGATTCCGGAGGTCTCGGCCACGTCGACCTCGATCTGTGCGTCATCGTCGTCTGTCGCGGTCTCGAGTCGGTGGCGCGCCACCTCGAACAGGACCTGGCTGACCAGTGTCGACTTACCGGAGCCCGACACACCCGTCACCGCCGTCAGGACCCCGCGTGGGAACTCTGCCGTCAACTCCCGCAGATTGTGCCGGGTGACCCCGGCCAGAGTGAGCCAGCCCTGGGTGGGGCGCGCCTGCCGCTGCACGGATTCCGCTCGGCCGAAGAGGTGCCTGCTGGTGACCGACTCCTCGATCTCCTCCAAGCCTGCGACGGGGCCGCTGTACAGCACCCGTCCACCGCCCTCGCCGGCCGCGGGTCCGATATCGACCACCCAGTCGGCGCGCCGGACCACGTCCATGTCGTGTTCGACCACGAACAAGGTGTTTCCCGACGCCTTCAGCTGGTCCAGGACGTCGAGCAGCGGCTCGGCATCCGCGGGATGCAGTCCGGCGGACGGTTCGTCCAACACGTACACCACCCCGAACAGACCCGACCGGAGCTGAGTGGCAATTCGCAACCGCTGCGTCTCGCCGGGCGACAGAGTCGTCGAGCTACGCCCGAGCGCCAGATATCCCAAGCCCAAATCGAGCAACACGTCGATCCTGGCCAACAGATCTGCGGTGATGCGCACCGCCACCTCCGCGGTCTCCCCCGACTGTTCGGCAATGGGGCGCAGTAATGCGGCAAGTTCTGTCAGCGAGAGCGCATTGATCTCGGCGATCGACCGGCCGGCAATGGTGACGGCCAGCGCGTCGGCGCGCAGTCCGCTGCCGGAGCACATCGGGCAGCGAACGGTCTCGGTGAATTGCAGAGCGCGTTCTCGCATGCGCTCGCTGTTCGAGTCGGTCAGAACGTGCATGACATGGCTGCGGGCGCTCCAGAACTTGCCTTCGTAACTGTGGTCGACTCGTCCCTCTTCCGGTTCGATCCACACCTTGGGGTGCTCGTCGGTGAACAGGAGCCACTCCCGGTCCTTCTTCTTCAGCGTGCGCCACGGCACGTCGATGTCGATCCCCATGCCGGCGACGATGCTGCGCAGGTTCGCCCCCTGCCAGGCACCCGGCCACGCCGCGATCGCGCCCTCCCGAATACTCAGCGACGGGTCGGGAACCAGCAATTGCGTTGTCACATCATGGAACTCGCCCAAACCGCCGCATCGCGGGCAGGCACCGGCGACCGTGTTGGGTGAGAACGCTTCCGCCGGGAGCATGGGCGCACCGTCGGGATAGGTACCGGCCCGGGAGTAGAGCATGCGCAGCAGGTTCGACATCGTGGTGATGGTGCCGACGCTGGAGCGCGAGCTGGGCGACCCCCGGCGTTGCTGCAGTGCAACGGCCGGGGGAAGGCCGGTGATGGACGCGACATGAGGTGCGCCCACTTGCTGAAGCAGGCGGCGGGCGTAGGGGGCAACCGACTCGAAGTAGCGTCGCTGTGCTTCGGCGTACAGGGTGCTGAAGGCCAGTGACGACTTTCCTGACCCCGACACCCCCGTGAACGCGACGAAGGCATTGCGGGGTATGTCGACATCGACAGCTGCCAGGTTGTGCTCGGTAGCGCCGCGCACACGGACGTACCCGTCCCACGTTGAGTCCGTCACCGAACGAGCCTAGCTGGCTCGCTCGGCCCGAGAGCACAGAAGCGACGAGATGCAGTGCATCGGTGCCATCGTGCCTCAGCGCATATCGAGGGTATCTTTTCGGTAGGTCTACTCGTCGCGCCGTACGCGACGAATACGAAGACCGCACAGAGGGAGGCGGCATGGCCGAGGAATACAGCACACGGCCGCTGTTTCGCAACGGTGCCGGCAGTGCCGCGATGATCCTGGGCATCGTGGCCCTGGTCTGTGCGTTCGTACCTTTCATCGGCGACTTCGTCGCTGTCCCAACAGGTGTCGCCGCCGTGGTGTGCGGGTGGGTCGGGGTGAGCCGGGACGAGAAGGGCATGGCGACCAACGGCCGCGAGGCAATGATCGGCGCAGCTCTCGGCGGCGCGGCCATGTTCGTGGTGTTCGTAGCATACGCTGCCACCGTCGTGTGAACGGTGACGGAAGGCGAGTAGTGCCACGAACAGATTCGTTGCTTGCCGGCCTGGCCACCGACCTCATATCAGCGTGCCGATCACGCCGGACCGAAGAGTCGACGCACTGGAGCGTCCATCGACGAACCGCATCGACATTCGTCACCATCGATGTGATTTCGGTGCCCTGTGCCGCCGGACTCCACAACCGCGCAACGAATTTCGGATCCGACGGTCCCGGAACAGCTGTGCAAGAGACAATGCCGACGCCCCATCCCGAACTCGCGCCGTGATCGAGCAATCTTCCGGTTCGATCGCGGAGAATCCGGTTTCGGTCTTTTTAGCTGATTAACGGCAAGAAGACAGGCCGACTCCGAATATCATCGACCCAGAAGTAATACGTGTTGGGCTTATCAGGATGCCGCGCAACCGAAACAAGCCATCGCACCTCTACGGCCTTGCTTTGCTCGTCGAACTGTTTTCGAATTGCTCCGCCCCCGAGGTACGCGTCACGCCGTGATCGACACCGAGGGCCGAGGAGTAACTGTGACACAAATTCTTGCTGCGAGACAACGACATCGGGTCCCGGCGGAGCACCGTGTGCTCGGTCTCGACCGTCGCACGTTTCCACCGGCACTCTTCGTCGTCGCGATCTTCGTCGTCTTGACCGTGATCCTTCCCCGTGTCGACGCGGCCATCGGCTGGGACGACCCGGTTCTCGCCGGTGAGCAACTCGCGCTGACGGACTCCATCGTCTTCACACCGACCACCGGCTGGGATGTCGAGGCCGGCTTTCGTGTCGACGACGAAAGCCGTCGTTCCGGTGACGCCACCGTCGCCGGGAAGGGCGTCACCTTCCAGGTCTCGTCGGACACGTTCGAGGGCACACCGGATGAATTGCTGGACCAAGTGGAGAAAGTCACCTCCCGCACCGACGACCCGACCTTCAGAGTCGACGGCGACAGGACCACTCTCACCACGACGTCAGGCGAGAGCGGTGTCGCACAGCCATACAGCAGCGTGACCGGGGACGGTGTGGTCGCAGCATTCGTCATCGCCGGCAGGGGGCTGAAGATCACCGCCTACGGGCCTCCCGCTCAGATGACCGCGGCCGTCGACAACATCCAGACCATGATCGCCAGCATCCGGACCGTCGACAGGAACAACTCATGAGCGAGACCGGCACCGACACCACACACAGCTCCGAGGCCCGCCAACGGCAGGCCAGAGCAATGGAGATCTCCGGCTGGGGTGAACGCTTCCACTTCGTGCAACCCCACAATCTGTGTTTCTGGGTGTTCGTCGTGCTGACCGTCATCGGCGCGTTCCAGGTGTGGGCGTACTTCGCACCCAAAACCGGGTTGTACGCCGACGCCTTCGCGATCTCGGCAGTGCTGTGCGGATTGTGCGGGCTGGCGTGGTTCGCTTGGTTCCGTCATATCGACCGATGGGAACGCCAACCGGGCCGACTCATCCTCGCCGCGCTCCTGTGGGGCGCAATTCCGGCCACCTTTGCATTCGCCCTCACCGCGAACAACGCAATGATCAGCATTTACAACAAGCTTTTCGGTCAAGTGTGGAGTGCCAACTGGGCAGCCGGAGCCACCGCACCGATCACCGAAGAGGCCGCGAAGCTGTGCGGATTCATACTCCTCATGAGCCTTGCGCCGCGGTTGATTCGGACCGCGAACGACGGTCTGATAGTCGGCGCGTTCATCGGGCTCGGATTCGCGATCTTCGAGGACTTCCTCTACGCCGCCAACTCCACAGCTCAGGCCTTCGGTACCGATCCGGTCGACCACGCCGTGCAGATGTCGTTCACGCGCATAGCGGTCAGCTTCGTTTCCCACCCGCTGTTCAGCGCCCTCGTCTGCACCGGTGTCATCTACATCCTCGGCACAGCGGCCCAGCCACGCCGGATCGGACGCGGTGTGGCATTCGTCTTGGTCGGAATGTTTCTGCACTTCACCTGGGACGACGCCGGCGGTCTCGGCCGAGGCGGCATCCTGACCTTCCCCGTCATGCTCGGCTCCATCGTGCTCGGGTTCACCGTCTTGACGATCGCGTTCCGGCGAGCAGCACCGCGCGAGTACCAGTTCGTTCGCGACATCCTCGCCCCCGAAGTCGAAGCAGGAACCGTGACCGACGCCGAGGTCGACGGCATCCTGGACAAGAAAGCACGCAAGGCGTTCATCAAGTCCGCGCCCCACCACAAGTCCCGTCGAGCACGCAAGCACCTACGTCGGGCAATTCTCGACCTCGCGCATGACTTGGCCCATGACAAGGGATCGGACACCGAGGCCGTGCGCCACTCTCGCTCGGAAGTCGAGCGGTTGCGCGTCAAGGCCGGCTGACCACCGCCGACCGAAAGCACGGCCTGCAGGTCGTCACAGTGCCTACGGGCCTGGAGGTCCGCCCCGACTTGCCCGCGCCCGGGCCATCCCGAGCAACACCAGTGCTGCCGCCGTCGCCGTGATGGCGAAGCCCGGTGGATCCACGGCACTCCAATTCAGATCGATGGTCGACGCTGTCCGCGCGCGTCACTGTCGTCTAGGCCTGCGAGAGCAAGGTGCACAACAGTTCTCGTGCTGCCGACGCTGTCGGGAAGGTTCTCCCGAACGCGCACAAAGTCGTCCTGACCGGCTGCAGTCACCACATGCTGCCGATGCTGTCGGCCGGGGAGCTCGGTGCCGAGCTTCTGAGCGCCCGGCACTGACACCTGTTGTCGGACTAATCCAATATTGCGTTCACCGACCGCCGCGCACTGTACGGTGACCGCGGGGATGGGTGCGGCTGGAGAAGAATGTCGGGGGATCATGACTGTGTTCGGTGTGCTCGATCGCGTACTGACTCGACGACTGCCCTTGGAGCCTCCGGACGATCCCCATGCCGCGATCCTTCCGACCCCGATCGACAACGACGCCTTCTTCCTCACCCCTCCCGGCATCGAGGACCTAGCACCCGGCGCGGTGATCCGGCAGCGCACGACCCGCGGTCTGGTGCCCCGGCCGCGAACCGCCCTGCATCAGTTCATGGTGCGATCGACCGACGCACGGGGTCTCCCCGCCGGCGTCACCGCCTCGCTGCTGATCCCGAAACGGCCGTGGACTAGGCGCGGACCGCGGCCCGTCGTCGCCCACAACGTGGCCATCGATTCCCTCGGAGCCAAGAGCACGCCGTCGTACCGGCTCGTACACGGCGTCGGTGCCGACCTCCCACCTGTCATGCCGCTCTGGCTCGCCCGCGGATACGCCGTCCTCGTCGCCGATCACCAAGGCCCGCGGATGTCGTACTCCGAAGGCACGATGGCCGGGCATACCGTCCTGGACTCGCTACGCGGGATGACAGTCGTCGCCCCGGAGCTCGCCGACAGCCCAGTAGTGGCCTACGGCTACAGCGGCGGCGCGATCGCCACCACGTGGACGGCGCAGCTGCAGCCGAGGTACGCGCCCGACGTGAGGTTGGTCGGTGCCGTCGCCGGTGGAACGCCCACCGACTTCTCGATGCTGCTGGACACCATGAACGGCACCATCGCGGCCGGGCTGCTGGGTGCGGCGACCATGGGTCTCGCGCGTGAGCACCCCGAGATGGTGGAACTGTTCGGCCCGAAGGCGCTGCTGTTGGCGTCCTGGGTCAAGGACATGTCCGTCCTCCCCCTGGCCTTGGGCGGGCTGGCACGAATGCGAATCGAGGACTTGGCGTCCGAGCCCGACCCGTTCGACTCCGACATCGCCCGGCGGGTGATCGCCGCGAACCGTCCGGGCACGGACGCGCCGTCGGCACCGGTCGCGTTCTTCCACGGTTCCGCGAGCAAGTGGATCGGCGATCGCTTCATCCCCGAGGCCGGCGTGACTGCCCTGATCGAGCAGTGGCGTAGCAAGGGTGCCAACGTGCACTACGAGCCCGTGGCAGGCGACCACTTCATCGGCGCCATGACCGGGCTACCATTCGTGTTACGTTGGACCGCAGAACAATTCGCGGTTAACGGTTCGGGTTAACTTGCCGCCCGCCGAGTTCGGCGTGATAGGTCGGTTCGGTCGCGACTGAGAACTGCAGTCGACGAGTTGGGCTGCCGCCTTTCATACTCGAGTTGGGCAGCCGCGATGAGTTCGGTGCCCACCCGAGGTCTCACCGAGTATGGACAACATCGAAACGAAGATCATTGCCCGCACCGGCCGCGGCACCACCAGCGAGAAGGAAAGCGACGGAGCCGCAAACTGGTCGGACATTGCAGCGACACTGCGATCCGGAGAGACGACGAGTTGGCTCAACGTCCGTGGTCGTCGAGGCGGTGTCCACACCCGGCCGGTGTTCGCGGCGTGGGGCGAGACGTCGTTCTTCTTCGCCACCAAAGCATCGGCGTCGAAAACTGCCCATCTGCAGAACGACAACGGGGTCTCGCTGGCCATCGACCTCGGCGAGGTGCATCTCGTCGTCGACGGTGTTGCCGAGCGCCTCACAACGGCGGAGGACGTGCACCGTGCCTCGGTAGCCATGCTCGACGTCTTCGGCTGGCCGACCGAGGTTCGAGGGGACGAACTCGACGCACCGTACGCGGCACCGACGTCCGGTGGCCCACCCTTCCAGGCCTGGGAGCTGCGTCCCACCCGCTTACGCATTTCCGACCCGAGACCAGGTCGAGCCGACCAGGTTCCTGTTCAGGGCGAGTTGACCCTTGATTCGCGGACGTTGAACTATGCACGGCTCGACCCTCACTCTGCAGTGATCGCGTCCCAGAGCTCGCAGTGATGCTCAGCGCGATGATCGACGAGGTGCACGCCTGATTCGGTGACCGGAACCCTCGAATGTCCCCCCGCCCCACCAAGAAGCCGTCCGACGCATTGCGTTGAGCGGCCAGCGCCGCAGTACCACTGCGTCCACAAACTTCTCTCCCGTTCCAGGCAGCCCCCGTTCTACCTGCACGGTGAATTTTCGGACTTCGTTCGGTCAGAACCCATAGCAACGTTCTATATCCACCGATGCGAAGGATTTGGTATGCAGATAATCCATACTCTGCCGGTGTTGTTCGTCGACGATCACAACACCGCTATCGACTGGTACACGAAGCTGTTCGGCCGCACCTTCGACCGACGACCGATGGACCCCGACACCGAATGGGACCTCGGCGACGGGCGCGGAATGCAGATCTACCACGACCCCACACGGGCCGGCGGGCACGATGTCGTCCTGGGAGTACCCGATCTGGACGCCGCACTGCTCGACATCGGCTCTCGCGGCATCGACGCCGAGGCATTCACAGTGCCCTCGGGGCAGTTCAAGCTCGCCGTGATCACCGACCCTGCCGGCAACAACGTGATCCTGTCCCAATCACTGACCGACACAAAGTCCCCGATCGAGCGATTCACCAGCAACCGCACTATCGACGCGGCAGCGTCGGACATCTTCGCGTTCTTGACCAACCCCGACAATCACCAACACACCGAACCGACCGACTGGGTCCGCGGCGCTGTCGACCCATCCCCGATCACCGGTCCGGGCCACACGTTCGCGGTCAACATGTTTCTGGACGCGGCGGGTGGACACTACGTGATGCACAACCTCGTCACAGCGTTCGAGCAAGACCGCATCATCGCGTGGCTACCGTGTTTGGTGAGAAGCGACGGCGAACTCGACGCAGGCGGATGGTGGTGGCGTTACGACCTGGCACCGCACGACGACGGAACTCGGGTGACCCTCACCTACGATTGGAGCGACACCTCCGCAGCAATGCGAGAGGAGATCGGCGGGATGCCGGCGGTCCCGATGAGCTTCCTCGACGATTCGCTGGCGTCATTGGACGCAGCGATCCACACCGGCAAATGAGCGTTTCACTCGCCACTTTGGATCCCATTCTGGGCCGGTGGCGGACATCGGGCACCGTCGCGGATCGACACGGTAATCCCGAAAGTGAGATAAAGGGTACGGATTCCTACACCGCGCTGCCGGGTGGACAGTGGATTTCGCACGACGTCGACGTCACGATCGGTGGCCACCGCACCCTCGCGCACGAACTGATCGGCGGGGCACACCCCGACGGGGGCTGGCGTATGTATGCATTCGACGAAGCCTCCGAACCCGGGGTCATGCGACTGACGTTGCACGACAACGACCTTCTCCTTCTGGAGGGCAACGGTACTCGCAGTTGGTTCCACTTCCGAGCCGGGACCCGCCACATGACAACTCGATGGGAACGGTCCGACGGTGACACCTGGAGAACATGGATGTCGATGCGATTCGACAGGATCGATTGAGAGCGAGAGCGACTGACCGCGTCTCGACGATCCGATGATCGGGTACTTGGCCTGCTTCGGTGCCCGATGCTCAGCGAGTGGGCACACTCGACTTGTTCTCCGAAACCCCGACCCGGCCCCCTCGCAGGTGCTCCCAGTCCTCGTAACCTCAATTCATGAGCCCTGACTTGGTGTTCTGAGCCGTTATTTCGTCCAGGGGGTAGCTGACTGGCTGTCGGGGTGACGAGGAAGAGCCCGCACGCGGTGTCGAGCGTATCTTCGGGGCTGCCGATGACGTCGCCGCTGGACAGCAGCCGAATCTTCGTACTGCCGTTGTACGCGAGGTGGATTGCGAAGCCCACCCCTGGCTGAGCCGTTGTATCGGGCGCTGACGCCTCATCGCTGCGCCCGCCCGCCCGTTCTGACGACGGTCGAAACACACTCGAACCCGCACACGGCACTCCCCCGAAGTTGACCTTGAACCAGGTCGAAGCCGGACGATAGAAACCGCCGTTCGCACGAAACTCAGATCCGTAAGGAGCTACACCGATGACCGACACCCCCACCGCATCCGACCCGACCATGGATGCCATCAGCCAGGCGGTCACGCTCGGCCGCAGCGGTGACACCGACACGGCCCGCCGCGAACTACTGGCCCTCTGGCAACAAATCGGTGCCGCCGGCGACCCGTTTCACCGCTGCACCCTCGCTCACTACCTGGCCGACCTCCACGAGAACCCGGCCGAAGCGCTGATCTGGGACACCAGGGCCCTCGACGCCGCCGACACACTCTCCGACGAACGCGCCCGCCGTCACCACTCGTCGCTGAGTGTCGCGGACTTCTACCCGAGCCTGCACCTGAACATCGCCGACAACCTACGGCGCAGTGGTGCATTCGACATCGCGGCCGAGCACCTTCACCTGGCAGAACAACACGCCGACGCACTGACCGACGACGCATACGGCGTCATGATTCGCACCGCCATCACCGAGGTCCGCGAGGCAGCCCGGCGGCACGACACCACGCGGCGACCGTCCGCACCGGGGACTGTAACCATAGAGATTCGCAGGGCAATGGCCGTGATCGTGACAGACGACCCGGCCGCCGCGCGCGAGTTCTATGAGGAGTTTCTCGGTTTTCGCGTCGCGATGGACCAAGACGGCATGCTCATGTTCGCGTCGATAAGCACGCCAACCACACAATTGATCGTCGCATGGCATAGTCCGACTGCTGTGGATCCCGAAATCACAGCAGTCGACATTTCGATGGAGGTCGGCGATGCGGACGCGGCCTACTCTCGAGCCAAAACGGAAGGGTTCGAGATCGTGAGGGAGATACGTGACGAAGTGTGGGGCATACGCCGGTTCTTCGTACGCGACCCTGCGGGTCGCGTCATCAACGTGGCCAGTCACATTTCGTAAATTCGGAAGCCTCGGTGGGCTCGTTCGACCCGTGTAACGCAGTCGCTGCCGAGCGGACGGCATCGTGCTTAGACTGCACACACGCACCAAATCGCGACTGATTCAGTTGGAACCACAAGCGGAATCCAGATCCGATGCCTCACAAGTCCATTGAGGACTGCCACTGTTCACGGCATCCACCGAAACTCGTTACTTGGACGAAGTCTTCGGGTCCCTATGGACCAACGTGCCCCCAGTCGGACTCGAACCGACACTGTGCGGATTTCAATCCCTGGAAGTGGATTCACCTGAGCTACACTGGACTCGATAGTTGTTTATTTGCAACGCTTTTCGTACATCAACGTCCGAACCCGTCCATGCACGAACGTACCGACTTGTGACACTCTCGTAACACCGAACTGCCGCCGACCCGTCGGCACCGGACAGTCGTGATCAGTATCGGACACCCTCGGTATCGGGTGGACACAAAGCGTCCTGGAGATCGACGCTCCGTGCGGACTCGTGACAACGGGGCTCATTCGTTACGAACCCAAATCGCCCCCGAGCCAGTACGACCGTGCAACTGCGGGCTACACCGCGACAACTTCGCATCTGCGCACTTCGGCGTCGAAAGGGCAAGAGTCGTAGCTGCCCTTGTACGGCCGGGTTTCGCTACCCGGCCGAGCCGCGGACCGCCTGAAGTTCCTCTGGCGGTTCAGGCAAAACCACAACGCTCTCTTGCACAGTCGACGCTGTTCTCGGGCCACCGACCTGATGGTCACACTGCCAGGACATGACATCCGTCATGTCCCGACGGTGATGTTGTCACCATTTCCAATGTTTGTGCGCACTGTTGTGCCCCGGTCGCCGAGACGACAGTAGGGGATGCACAGAGCGAACCGAAGCATCGACGAGGAGGTCACCATGAACAGGCCGGAATCGACATCGGACGACAAAAACGAGACGCAGACAGTTCCCGGTCGCAAGACCACTGAAACGGTCAATGCCACAGAGCTTCTGCTCGACGGCCTCGGCGGAACCAACGGAATGATCTACACCGCGATTCCGGTCGTGGCCTTCGTCACCGCCAACGCTCTGGTGCCCCTTCCGATCGCCGTTGGCGTCGCGATCGCCATAGCGTTGGTGATCACTGTTCTTCGCGTCCGACGAGGCGAGCCGTTCGCGCAGGCCAGTGGCGGATTGCTGGGTGTCGTCGTCGCAGGCGGTATCGCCGCCTGGACAGGTTCGGCAGGCGGCTACTTCCTCATCGGAATCTGGCTGAGCCTGGCCGGCGCAGCGCTGATGCTGGCCTCGATACTGGCACGACGACCGTTGACCGGACTGCTATGGAATGCGCTGCACGGCAACGAGTACACGTGGCGGTCCAATCGCTCGGTCGCCCGCGCCCATTACATCGCGACATCGACATTCACCGTTTTGTTCGGTGCCCGCTACGTCGTTCAGGACTGGTTGTACGATACCGATGCCACCGGGTGGCTCGCGTTTGCTCGGATCGCAATGGGCACCCCATTACTTGCAGCAGCAGTGCTCGTGACCGTCTGGGCCTTCCGTCGCTCCACAGCGCAGTTGGTTCACTCGAACCCTGCGTAGCCCCTGCAGGACGAGTTGTCCCTTGACTATGCCGTTAGGTCACAGTCGACACTGATTGCGACCTGATCGAACCGGAGGAGAGCGACATGGGCTGGAGCACTCGGCAGATCGCCGATCTCGCCGGCATCACCCTCAAGTCGGTGCGGCACTACCACGATGTCGGACTACTCGATGAGCCCGAGCGTGCCTCGAACGGCTACAAACAGTACAGCGTCACGCATCTCGTACGGCTGCTGCAGATCAAACGCCTGTCCGCACTGGGATTTTCGTTGGCCGACATAGCCGCTCAGGGTGACGGACGCGACCATCCGGAACAGGCACTGCGCACCCTGGATGCAGAACTCGGCGCGACGATCGAGCGCCTGCAGAGAGCACGGTTGGAGATCGCGATGCTTCTCCACGACTCCCTTCCGACCGATCTGCCGCCCGAACTCGGTCCTGCTGCAGCACATCTGACGACAGCAGACCGGCAGTTCATCACCTTCGCCAGCACCGTACTGAGCCCCACGGCCCTCGACGCCTACCATGACCTACTGCGGTCCACTCCGCAGCTGCCCACAGATCCAGAGTTCGACGACCTGCCGGCCGACGCCGACAGCGCCACCACCCGGGATCTTGCCGAACGAATGGCCCCGCACGTTCGCCGGCTGGCTACTCGCTTCCCAGCCCTGTTCGCCGACACAGAAACCGGCGGCGACAGGCAACGGGTGACTCACGCACTCGCAGTCGCCGTGGAAGACCTGTACAACCCCGCCCAACGCGACGTACTGCGACAGGTCGCGGCACTCAACGCTACCGATCCCGAATAGTACATCAGCACAATAGAATTCGACAGGAGTCGACCGACCATGCCCCTATTCGACAACAGGAGAGCGAAACTCTTCGCTGCAGTGTCAGCGTCGATGCTTCTGCTCGGTGCCTGCAGCCAGTCGCCGCCGGAACCGCACGCCGACTCTGAGCTGTCGGCCGATCTGCAGCAGTTCTACGACCAGAGCGTGACATTCGAGCCGTGCGAAGGCTACGGCACCACCACGACCGACGAGCAACTGTTTTCCAGTGACCCCGGATTCGAGTGCGCCCGCGTGGACGTGCCACTCGACTACGACGATCCGGACGGGCGCACGGCGCAGATCGCACTGCTCAAGGCACCCGCACGCGGCGAGAAAGTGGGCTCGCTCCTGCTCAACTCCGGCGGACCAGGTGGGCCGGGAATGAGCATGGCGGCATCAGGTGCGACGTCCACCTGGGCGCAGAGCCCTCTCACCGAACGATTCGACCTCATTGGATTCGATCCCCGCGGCGTCGGTGCGTCCACACCGGCCATCGACTGCTTCACCGACGAGGAACACGAGGCAGGACAGGCCTACACCACGGTCCTCACCGGCTCGAGAACCCTCACCGAGGACAGTGCACGACAGCTGGTGAGCCAATGCTCCGAACGATCCGGCGGCGACGACGTCCTCGAACACATCGGCACCCGAGATGCTGCCCGCGACATGGACATTCTCCGGGCCGTGCTCGGCGACGACACCCTGAGCTACTTCGGCCAGAGCTACGGAACGCGACTCGGTGCGGTCTACGCCGAGATGTTCCCGGAGAACGTGCGCGCGATGGTTCTGGACGGCGGAATCGATCCGGGCCAGGGCACCGCAGAGCGCAGGATCTACCAATACGCCAACTTCCAGAAAGCTTTCGACGACATGGCCGCCGCATGCGCAAGCGCACCGGACTGCCCGCTGGGCACCGACCCGAGCAAGTCCGTCGACAACTTTCAACAGATCGTCAGACCGTTGATCGACAATCCGATAGTCACCGGCGATGGCCGCATCATGGACTTCGACGCCGCCTACGGGGCCGTCATCGCGGGGCTCTACGACTCCTCGGCATGGCCGGTCATCACCAAGGGCATCGCCGAACTCCAAGCAGGACAGGCCGATACGCTTCTCAAGATCAACGATATCTTCGGCGGACGCGACGCCGACGGCACCGTCCCGAACTTCTCCGAGGCGCTCTACGCGATCAACTGCATGGACGAACAGCGCAACACTCCGGAACAAGAAGTGGACCTCAAGCGCCAGATCCAGAAGATAGCACCGTTCACCGACGCAGGCCTCGGACCGGACGGCGCACGAGACCCCTGCCAATTCTGGCCTGCGGAACCGACTCTCGACATCCCCTACGCCACCGACATCGACGGACTACCCGACACACTGACCATCTCGATCACCGGAGACCCGTCCACACCGTACGAGGGAGGCGTCAACTTGGCGAACACCTTGGGCGGCTCGCTTCTTCCAGTCGACGGCGAGCAACACACCGTGGCGTTCGGCGCAACGAGCCCCTGCGTCAACGACATAGTCGCCAGCTACCTCGTCGATCTCCAATCCCCACCGGCCGACGCCCGCTGCGCTCTATAACAGCTGAACGAAAGGACGAATCATGACTGCACCTCCACTGATCTCGGTCGAGGACTTCTTCGGCCCACCCGTTCGCTCCGGTGCCACGCTGTCACCGGACGGCACCAGGCTGGCGTTTCTCGCGCCGTGGAAGAACCGTCTGAACGTGTGGATCGAGGACCTCTTGCCCGGAAGCGAACCACGCTGCGTCACAGCCGACGAGACTCGCAGTGTGCACGACTTCCGGTGGACGGACGACCCCCGCTGGCTGCTGTATCTGCAGGACACCGGTGGTGACGAGAACAGTCACGTGTTCCGCGTCGACCTGGAGGATTCCGATGCCGCGGCAGTAGATCTGACGCCGTTTCCCGGTTCCCGCGCAGTGGCCATCGAACCGGTGCGGGGTCGGGCCGGGGTGTATACCGTCCTGATCAATGCGAGAAGCATCGCCGAGTTCGATCTGTACGAAATCAAGATCGCCACAGGTGAACTGACGATGATCCGGCAGAGCCCGGGCGTCGGCCGGTATCCGATGCTCGGTGCCGACGGCAAGGTGTTCGTCTTCGCGATGACCGCCGACGGCACCATCGACATCACCCGGTTGGACGAGTCCGGTGCAGAAGCCACGGTGGCCTCGTTCGATGGCACCGATTACCCGATGGGCATCAGCCCGATGCAGATCACTGCGGACGGTACCGGCATGTGGCTGGGGTCCAACCGCGGGCGCGACTTGGCCCATCTGATTCGACTCGACCTGGAGACCGGCGAGGAGACCGTCGTCGACAGTCACCCGACACTCGAACTCGACGGTGCGCGACGAGCCGTCGAGCAGACCTCGCCACCGCTGATCTGCGACAGTGCAACCGGAGAGCTCATCGGTGTTCGGTACCTGGGAGAACGCCAGGTGATCCATGCATTGGAACCGGGTTTCGCAGACATCCTGAAGAATCTGGAGCAACTGTTCGACGGTGACATCGGAGCACTGTCCTCCGACGAGAGCGGACAGAAGTGGATTGTCAGCTTCGTCCACGACCGCGATCCGTCCGTCACCTACTACTACGATCACAACACCGGATCGAGTCGCCGACTCTTCCGCCCCTACCCACACCTGGATCCCGGAGACATGGCCCCGATGGCACCGGTGAACGTCCAGGCGCGTGACGGGCTGACTCTGCCGTCGTATCTGACGCTTCCGGTAGGCGTGCAACCCGAGAGTCTGCCAATGGTTCTGTTGGTGCACGGCGGCCCCTGGTATCGGGATTCGTGGACCTTCGATCCCATCGCGCAAATGCTGGCGAACCGCGGATATGCAGTGTTGCAGGTCAACTTTCGCGGGTCCGTCGGATACGGCACAGCGCACACGAACGCCGGGGTCGGCCAATTCGCGGGCGCGATGCACGACGATCTGATCGATGCAGTGAACTGGGCGGTCGAGGCGGGATACGCCGATCGCGAGCGAGTGGCCATCATGGGTGGTTCCTACGGCGGCTATGCGGCGCTGGTGGGCGCATCGTTCACCCCCGACACGTTTGCCGCGGCGATCGACTGCGTCGGCATCTCGGACCTGTCGAACTTCATGCGCACCCAACCGGCCTTCATCGGCCCGGGAATCATCAACAGCTGGCACCGCTTCGTCGGAGACCCCGCCGACCCCGATCAGCTGGCCGACATGCTCGCACGATCCCCCATCTCCAAGCTCGACGCGATACGCGCGCCACTCCTGATTGCACAGGGTGCCAACGATCCTCGGGTCGTCAAGGCAGAATCGGACAACGTCGTCGAGCGCCTGAGGTCACGTGGCGTCGACGTCGACTACCTCGTGTTCGACGACGAGGGCCACGGATTCGTCAACCCGGAGAACAGTATTCGCTACTACCGCGCGGTGGAAAAATTTCTCGCCCAACACCTCGGCGGCCGCAGTCAGCAATGATGCGGAAGCACAGTGGATGTGGATCGGAAGCTCGTCGTCGAAGTCAGTCCGAGTCGCCCTTCGGTATGGGTGCAGCGGTGTTAAAAAGCATCGAAATGGCGTGGTGCAGAACGTCTTTTTCCGAGCGAAGTCGAGCAGCGTCGGTCGGGAGGGCTCGTGCTACGGAGAGCCCGTCCAGTATCACGTTGAGATAGGCGGCGCGCTGGGTGTTATCACCCGGCGGCAGGGCACCTTCTTTGTGGAGGACGTCCAGCCAGTGTTCTATGTGCCGGAGTCCGGCCGCGCTGAAAGCGAGATACGTGTCGATGGCATCGGCGTTGAGCTCCGCGCTGAGGTAGGTGCCGAATGTCCGTCGCCACGTATCTCGGGCTTGCTCACCGGTCCCGGTGGCCGACAACACCTGCTGCATACACGCCAACAGTCGCTCCTCGGCAGGCACAGTGGCGTCTTCGATGACATTTTTGCTCGCCACCAGTCCGGTGATTCCCGCGGCGACTTCGTCCATCAACGCTCGCTGCGTGGGAAAGAAGTGACGCAGTGATCCGGTACTGACCCCTGCTCGCGCGGCGACCGCTCGGACGCTGATCCGGGTACCCGGATCCTCGGACACCATCGTCGCGGCTGCGATCAGAATTCGGTCCTTGGTGCTGGGTTCGCTGTTTCGAGTTTCCACATTGTCCGACACCTTCCCGACCCTAATACAGCGTGATACCTCAAGCCATCTATCACGCTGTGCTAGTGGCGTCGTTGGACGAGAACCACACAGCGCTCGCACCTACGCCGCCGAGCATCTGAGGGAGGAATTACGATGCTTCACAGTCGATCTCACCGGAGCCAGAAGGATCGGGGCCGCCGGACGGCAATGCTCGAAACCGCCGCAGTGACGATGGCCGGTTTCCGGGCACTCACCTCGTGCAGCGCACCGTCCCCGGTCGAGCCGCAGCCTTCGCCTGCACCGACACGTTACGAACAGCAAATGCTCGACTTCTCTTCGTGCGACCCTGCTGCCACAGGCACTGCCGACGCCAGGGTTGAATGCACGACGCTCGAAGTACCGCTCGGTTACGCGATTGCCGACCACGGCGACTTACGTTGCGCTCTGTAGAGCCATGCTCGAGCACACCGTGGGTGTCTCGCCCAGCATCGCTGCGGCCCAGCGGATCTGGGCACGCGCCTGGTTGCTCCTCCTCAGCATTCGCGTCTGCATTTCCGCGACCATGTTCCATCACAGTGTGCTAGCGTCATCATCGACTATCACGCTGTACTAGAAAGATCGAGGATCGAGCAGATGGGAATCAACCAGTGGCGCTACCGCCGCATTCGCGCCGGATCGGGTGAACCGCTCCGCCGGTACCGCTGGTGGCAGATGTTCGGCAGATCGCTCCGGTCGATCAATCTCACCGCACCCGACAGCACGACGTCGGTCTACGCAGTCGATGTGCGGCACATGGGTGACGCAAAGGACGGTGAGGTGCGCGCTCGCCTCTACGTCGACGGCGCACTGCAGTCGTACGCGAAAATGCCGACCCGCTTCCCCGTCCCCGGAGGACGCATCGAGGTCGCGGCCACTGGATTCGGGCTCAAGCGCTGCCATTACGTGCGTGAGGACGGCACCGAACAGCAGCTGACTCCCGATCCCGCATCCGCAGAGGGGCGCCGCGCTCGACTGCACCACCGGCACCCCGGTCCGAGCCGCGTCATCGGTCTCATCTCGATCGTGTTCGTCATCGGCGGCCTCTGCGTGGAGGTGCCGCAGATCATCGCATCCCTCTCTCTTATTCCCCCCATCGCCGACTCGATCGGAGTGTTCACCTCACCCATCCGACTGCCGCTCCACGTCAACCTGCTCATCGGATTCGCCGCTGTCATCGGCAGCACTGAGCGAGCTCTACGGATGCGATCGAGCTGGATCGACGAACTCGCGAGCTGATCCCAACCGAAGGAACACCACCATGACCCACAGGACTCCCACAGATGTCCGACCGAAGGACGACGAACGACGGCGATGGCCGAAGCCGGTGATGGCGGCGGCTGCCGCTGCTGCCTCAGTGCTCCTGCTCGCCGGATGCTCCGGTGTGGCACCCAACAATGTTGACAGCGAGAGCGAGGTGGGCCTTGACCGGTTCATGAAGCAGGAGCTCGAGTTCGGGGCGTGCGATGCCGGCATCGTGGACTCCCAGCCTCCCGTTCCCGAGATCGTTGAGGCGGCAAAGAAGGCGGAATGCGCGATGCTCACGGTGCCGATGGATTACGAGAACCTCGACGGCACGACCATCGAGATCGCCGTCTCGCGCATTTCCGCCACCGACGACAACCCGATCGGCTCCGTCCTGCTGAACCCGGGCGGTCCCGGAGCGGCGGGGACGACGCTCGCCCCGCTCGTCAATGCCCTGTGGACGGGAGGCCCGATACCCAAGCGCTTCGACATCGTCGGTTTCGATCCCCGCGGAGTCGGTCTCAGCCAACCGGCAATCGACTGCTACTCCGATGAGGAGCGCGACGCCGACGCACCCCTGTCGGCTCTCGGCGAGTGGACCGAAGAATCCGCGCGCGCCATCGTCGACAAATGCGCCGACGGCTCCGGAAGCGAAGAGGTACTCGCCCATCTCGGGACCCGGGATGTCGCTCGCGACATGGATGTGCTCCGCTCCGCGCTCGGCGACGACAAACTGACTTATGCGGGAGTCAGCTATGGCACTCGACTCGGCTCGGTGTACGCCGAGATGTTCCCCGACAATGTCCGTGCTCTCGTTCTCGACGGCGCGGTGGATCCGCTCATGGACACCGCGGATCGCAGGATCCAGCTCAGTGAAGGACTGCAGGCCTCGTTCCAGCGTTTCGCCGACTTCTGCATGACGCAGGCCGCGTGCCCGCTCGGAACCGACCCGGCGCAGGCGACCGCCGCAGCGCAAGAGCTCCTCCAACCTCTCGAGGAGGAGCCGCTGGTGGCCGCCGACGGACGAGAGGTCGGCTTCCTCGCCGCTGGTGAAGGCATTGTCTCCGGCCTGTACTCCGAAGCCAGCTGGCCCGCCATCATCGCGGGGCTGACGGAGCTCGAAGCCGGACGACCCGACGCTCTCCTCGCGATTCGCGACGGGTACTACGGCCGGTCCGACAATGGGGAGTACACCAATTCGTTCGAGGCGCTCTTCGCCATCAACTGCCTCGACGAGGAACGGTTCACCGAAGAAGAGATGACCCAGCTCGGCCACGATCTCAACGAGGCAGTGCCGTTCCTCGACCCCGGATCCACTCCCCCTGTGCAGGACGGGTGCGAGTTCTGGCCGGCCGAGCCAACACTCGGATACCCTTACGCCACCGACATCGACGGGCTTCCCGAGGTGCTCGTGGTTTCGGCCACCGGGGACCCCGTGACGCCTCACGAGGGCGGCATCAGCCTGGCCGACACCCTCGGGGCGCGGTTGCTCACGGTCGAGGCCAACCAGCACGGGACGATCATCTCCGCCAACGCCTGTGTCGACGGAGCGGTCGCCGACTACCTGATCGATCTCGAACTGCCGGATGAAGGTGCGCGCTGCACCATCTGACCCTGCTGAGCCATCGAGCGGCCGTGATCCGCTCGATGGCTCAGCCGTACCGGCAATCAATCGCGAACTGCCGCAATCGCATCGGCGTGGACTGCCGCACGCCTCGGCTGCGCGTCATGGATCATCCTCGCTGGGTTCGTGCTTACCGTGGCGGGAACAGTGGCAAATTCTTCGATGAGTGAAGATGAGAGGCCGGGGGAGTCGAGGAGGTTGAACAGTTCAGCCAGGTCCAGTTGTGACAGCCTCGTGACACCGAGCCACACGCGAAGAAAACGGTCCGCCAGGAAACTAAGGCCTGACCTTCACGAGTACGAAGTTTTTACGATGGGAAGTGAGTACGCGGATCTGAAATCCGCTGTCTCGGTTGTCCACTCAGATCTGTGGGAAGCCACCGAAGTCCACGCAACCACCCGAAAGCACTGTCCCGATCCAGAAATCTGGATCCATATGGACTCTGGTGCCCCCAGTCGGACTCAAACCGACACTGTGCGGATTAAGTCCCTCGAAGTGGATTCACCTGAACTACACTGGACTCGATAGTTGTTTACCCACAACGTTTTTCGTACATCACCGTCTGTGCCATTCCATGTCCGAATGTACCGACTTGTGACACTCTCGTGACACCGAACTGCCGCCGATCCTCCGACACCGGACAGTCCCGATCGGTGCCGGACAGCCACGGTATCGGGTGGACGGAGAGCGTCCTGACGATCGAGGCTGCGTGCGGGCCCGTGACAACGAGTCTCAGTCGTCACGAACCCACATCGCCTTCGAGTCACTAGGACCGTGCAACTGGAGGCTCCACCGCGTTTGCGCATTTCGGTGTCGAATGGGCAGGTTTCGTCACTGCCACTGTGCGGCCGGGATTTCACTACCCGGCTACCTGCGCGATCCGTCCTGAAGTTGCGGAGCCGGACCACGAGGCCGTCGCGGTGATACACAGCGATGTCAAAAAAGGAGGTTGGGAATTTGCTGGCGGCGATGATGCCGGCGAAGCCGAACGATTAACTAATCTTCAACACCGACCAGATGGTGCCCACGACATCGCGGAAACGACAGTTTGCGCACCGTCATCACATCCTGGAGGCGAGTACGCACGACCGACTAGAGGAGACTGCCGATACGACGGATAATATCACGTAGACGTCTGCATATTCTGTGCTGCAGCAGTTTTCGTTGTTTGGTTGCGTTGGCCCAGTTACATTCTCTTCGACGTCGGAAGCATGGATCGTCCGGTAGCCGAGTGAGTCGAAGCCGGCTGGAGCGAGCTATGCGTCGAGCAACGTGAACTCGCGAACGTCGGCGGCGATGATCGCGGCGGTCTGCTCGGGGTCCGGACCGGATCCGCGAAAGTCGTGCATCTGCTGCTCGGTCGTCCAGCGTTCGTACACGTTGATTCGAGCTGGTTCGACGAGGTCCGCCCCGAGTGCGAAGTCGATGCACCCGGGGGCGGCGCGAGCGACGCGGACCACCTCGGCGCAGTCGTCGAGAAAGTGCTGGCGGTCGGTCGGGTTCACGGTGAGGTATCCGGCAACGATGATCATGTGGATAAGGACAATATCCACGCCGATAAGTCACCGCCGGATCCATCGATACAGACGAAATTTCCGCGGACGGGGTTGCTCAGGTCAGGAGCACAGCGACCTGGGCCTCGATCTCGGCTACCACGTCCTCGACCGACTTGTCGACGTTGATCGTCGCGGCCATGGCGGCGAACATGATGGCGGACACGACGTGGGCTGCCAGAGCCGCCCGTTGTGGGGCGACGGTGCCGTCGCGCGTCAGGATCGAGGCTATCTCGCCCTCTGTCTCCGCGATCAGTCCCAGAGCAACAGCGTGATGCGGCTCTTCCGGATTACCGAACACGATCTCGCGCAAGTATGTTCGCCCGTTGTCGACCTGCTTCCGATTGCACTCGACAACGGGCTGCACGACAGCCATCACAGCATCGAGCGTGTCCTCGATGACTGACGCCGCCGCCTGACCGCGCTCGAGAGCTTCACCGTACGTCGAGTTCTGGACCAGGAGCAATAGCTCACCCTTCGTCTTCGCATACAGAAACAACGTTCCGGTCCCGATGTCCGCCTTCTCGGCGATCTGCTGCGTCGTCACCTCGTCGACCCCCCGCTCAGCGAACAGTTCGCTCGCCGCCGCGGTGATGCGCGCGAGCTTGTCCTGCTTGTTCCGCTCCCGCCGGCTCACAGGCCCGTCGTGGGGACTCGACATCGACAACCCCTCCAGGAATATTTCTGATTGCACTCAGTTATAAGTATAGTCAACCTTGTTGCGTACACACTCAGGAGCACACAGCATGCCCACACTCTCCAACTCAGTAGTACTCGTCACCGGTGCCAACGGCGGGATCGGCACCCAGCTGGTGCACGACGCCCTCGAACGCGGTGCCCGCAAGGTCTACGCCACAGCTCGCTCGCCGCGCACCTGGGACGACGACCGCATCGTCCCACTGACCCTCGACGTCACCGACCCGACCTCCATCGCCGGCGCAGTGCAGGACGCCCCGGACGTCACGGTACTGATCAACAACGCTGGAGCGATCCCACCCAGCGCAAGTCTGCTAGACGTCACCGAAGCCGACATTCGAGCCAATTTCGACACCAACTTCTTCGGCCCCGTCCTGCTCGCCCGCGCATTCGCCCCGATCCTCGCCGCACACTCGGGATCCGCACTCGTCGATCTCCACTCGGTGGCGAGCTGGGCCGCGTTCGGCGGCGCATACAGCGCATCGAAGGCCGCCCTGTGGTCGGCCACCAACTCACTTCGACTCGAACTCGCACCTCGCGGGGTGCATGTCACCGGCGTGCACATGGGTTACGTCGACACGGCGATGGCCGCCCACGCCGACGGACCGAAACTGACCCCCGAGGAACTGGTGCGGTCCGTCTTCGACGCCGTCGAAGCAGATCGGTTCGAGGTTGTCGCCGACGACCTCACCGCCGGAGTGAAGGCCGGACTCAGTGGGCCCATCGAGGCCATGTACCCCCAATTGCGTTCCAGCGAAGCCTGATCCGAAATAGGAAGTCGACCATGGAAGCGTTCGTTCTCACCAAGTACAAGCAGCCTCTCGAGCTCCGCGACGTCGCAGAGCCGACCATCGGCGAGAAGGAAGTCCTCGTCCGCGTCGAGGCCGTCGGACTGAACCAACTCGACGAGAAGATCCGTCTGGGCGAGTTCAAACAGATCCTGCCGTATTCGCTTCCGCGCACACTCGGATACGACGTCGCCGGCACCGTCCTGAAGGTCGGAGCGAAAGTGCGCAGCGTCGCCGCGGGCGACGAGATCTATTCGCGGGTCGGCACCGACCACGTCGGCACGCTGGCCGAACGAGTCGCCATCGCGGAAACGGACATCGCGCTGCGCCCCACGACGGTGACCACTGCCGAAGCCGGCTCGCTCCCACTCGTCGCTCTCACCGCCTGGCAGGCTCTCGTCGAGAACGGCAAGGTACAACCCGGCCAGAAAGTCCTCATCCACGCCGGCTCCGGCGGAGTCGGCACCGTTGCGATCCAATTGGCGAAGCACCTGGGAGCGACCGTCGCCACCACCGCGAGTGCCTCGAACGCCGACTTCCTGCACGACCTCGGTGCAGACCTCGTGATCGACTACCACACAAAGGATTTCGAGACCCTCCTCTCGGGATACGACCTCGTCATCGACAGCCTCAGCGGTGACAACCTCGAGAAGTCCCTGCGCGTCCTGAAGCCCGGCGGCAAGGCCATCGGCATCACCGGCCCTCCCGATCCCGATTTCGCCCGCGACGCCGGCCTCAATCCCGTTCTACGACTGGCCATCACAGCGTTGAGCCGCAAGATCCGGAAACAGGCTCGGAAACTGGGTGTGCACTACCAGTTCATGTTCATGCACTCCGACGGCGAACAGCTCCGCCGTATCGCAGCACTGGTCGACGACGGCACCATCCGCCCCGTCGTCGGAGCCACCTATCCCTTCGAACAGGCACCGCAGGCCCTGCGTGTACTCGGCCAAGGCGGGGTCCGCGGCAAAACCGTCGTCACCCTCCCCCACAACCAGAAAGCCAAAGACCAATGAGCAACGACAACACCTCGATCATCAGGTCCTACGCGCAGGCTCCTGTCCGTTCGGTGACCGCCGGCAGCACCACATTCTCGTACCGAGAACTCGGACCGACGGGCGGCATCCCCGTCGTGTTCTTCGTCCACCTCGCCGCGAACCTCGACAACTGGGATCCGCGCATCGTCGATCCCATCGCCCAGAACCGACACGTCATAGCCTTCGACAACACCGGCGTCGGTGCATCCTCCGGCAGGGTCCCCAGCACCATCGAGGAGGCCGCCGCCGACGCCTACACCTTCATACGTGCACTCGGATTCGACACCGTCGACATCTTCTCCTTCTCACTCGGCGGAATGATCGCCCAGGACCTCACCGTCAAGCACCCCGAACTCGTCCGCAAACTCGTCCTCACCGGAACCGGACCCCGTGGTGGACAGCACATCGACAAGGTCGCCGGCGTCACCTACTGGGACATCCTGCGCGCAACACTCACCCGATCGGACCCGAAAGAGTTCTTGTTCTTCAACCGCAACGCAACCGGCAAGCGCGCGGGCAAGGCTTTCGTCGAACGCTTGAAAGAGCGCACCCACAACCGCGACAAGGACGTCAGCATCTCGGCGTTTCGCACGCAACTGTCCGCGATCAAGAAATACGGTCGGTCGGCACCGTCCGATCTGTCCAAGATCACCCAACCGACGTTGATTGCCAACGGAGACAACGACCGTATGGTGCCCAGCGTCCTGTCCGA
The DNA here is from genome assembly GCF_002258285.1 of Rhodococcus sp. 06-418-5. Taxonomy (NCBI): domain Bacteria; kingdom Bacillati; phylum Actinomycetota; class Actinomycetes; order Mycobacteriales; family Nocardiaceae; genus Rhodococcus; species Rhodococcus sp. 06-418-5. The sequence goes on along the minus strand of NZ_NOYE01000025.1, from coordinate 303,435 downwards.
AGACATGCACCGACGCATCGCCGGCAGCGAACTCGTCATCTACCCCGACTCCGGACACGGCGGCATCTTTCAGTTCCACGAGCAGTTCGCACCCCGTGTGGTCGAATTCCTCAATCGCTGACCGTTTCTCACGCACCGAAGTCTTGCCGCGTCACCATCCCGTCCCTACGCACTGCAAAGATAGTCCTGGAAGGTGTCTGCGTTCGACTCGCTCGCAGAGCCCAACGCGGCATGCCCTGACTCGCCAGTGCACTTGCGCGCCGTGCAGACCGGTCGCACCTCTCACGCGCCTTGTTGACCCTGTCGCCGTCGGTTCATGTCCTCCACGATGAACACGACATCGAAAGCCTGGGTGAGCGAAGACGACGGGAGATCGAGGTGCTGATGGCGCTGCGATGGGTGCGGGCGATGATCCCGGTGTCGCGCTCCCGCGAGCCGGCGCTCGTCTTGGATTCGATCGACGCGACATTTCGGGTTTTGCCGGGCGACCTCGACATGCTGATGCACACGACGAATGGGCGGTACCTGTCGATTCTCTACGCCGCCCGCATCTCGTACCTGACGCGGACGGGTCTGTGGCGGTGGTGTGGCATCAAGGTGACCTGCAAGCTGCGCTGCGCGTATACATCAAGTCGATAGCGGATGCGCCGATACCGTCTCCAATCCCTCTGAGCAACAATCGAATTCATGGACACGACAGTGTCCCGCGGGCTCTGTGTGCCGCCTGCTGCAGTTCCGCACCCTCAGCCGGTAGACGCGCGTACGCTCACACGATGTCGGGTAACGAACACGATCAAGGGCCACGAGCAGGACCACCTGAAATTGCCGAGGCCATCTCGGTCCTGCTGATCGCCGACCCCGGCAAACCCACTGCTCTCGCTCACAAGCTCGCAAAAAAGCTGCCGGAACGCCTGCGACACCGAGACCGCAACGAGCGCCGATGGACTGTGTCCGTGCGCAGCGAGCCGTACCTCTCCGATGAGCAGGCCGACTTCGCAGACGCCATCGACGCAGTCGATGGCGTCTGCGGAGAACGACGATGTCGTCGTCTACCTCACTGATCTACCGCGGCGCGACGACACCGTGCCGGTGGTCGCCGACGTCAGCGCCGCACATCTGTTCGCGCTCGTCTCCATCGCCGCCGTCGGCGGGATTCGCATCGAGGACCGGGTGCGTGCCGTCGCCGAACTCGCGATCGCGTTCGTCCTCGGTGAACCGACACTCGCGCCGGCCGGTGCGCAGCGGCGATTTCCCTCCCAGCAGATCGACAGCGGTACGCGATATTTCGCTCCCCGGGGTCTGCGACGGCTGCGGTTGCTGTCGGGGATGGTGCGTGCGAACCGGCCGTGGCGACTGGTCACCGGGCTGTCGAAAGTTCTCGTCGGCGCATTCGCCACCGGTGCGTTCGCCTTGGCGACGAACACGATCTGGCAGTTCGCCGACACGATGGGCCCGTGGCGCATGAGCGCAGCAACCTTGCTGTCGATCACGGCCATGGTTCTGTGGCTGGTCCTCGATCACCAGTTGTGGGAGCGGCCCACATCGCCGAACGAGCGCGAGCGATCCGTGCTGTACAACACCGCCACCGTCGTCACCCTGGTCATCGGTGTCCTCGTTCTGCACGTCGCCTTGTTCGGGTTGCTTCTGCTCACCGCATCGATCGCGTTACCCCCTCCGCTGCTGTCCAGCACGCTCGGACATGCGGTCAGCTTCTCCGACTACCTCACGCTCGCCTGGCTGCTGGCATCGATCGCCACCATCGGCGGTGCACTCGGTTCAGGACTCGAGGACGACACCGCCGTCACCGACGCCGCCTACGGGATCCGGCAACGACAACGCCTCGACGAGCAGACACAGAAACGCTCGACCAAGGCGCAATGACCGTCCATCGGCGACCATGGCTGTACTGCAGGTAACGCCCCTCGCGATACACAAGCATCACCTAGCCCGTGGCCGCATTCACAGCGCGAACGGCAGTTGTCGCAGCGTCAATCTCGGTTGACCGAATCATTGTCCGCACTGTCGGCCGGCGAGAGCACCTGGTCGACGGCGTGCCGACCGCGATGCGGTCCCCGCCTGGGCCAATCAGTTCGACGCGAGTCGATCCGAGGTCAGCGGGTCCGCCTTGGTGCCCTCGCGCAGGCGCGCGATCTCGGCCCGTGAATGAACGACTCTGTCACTGTCGAGACCTTTGCTGACTGCGAGATCCGCACAGAGATCGAGTGCGGCGCGAACGAGGTGACGGCGCTTCTTCTTGTCTGCTCGATCGGTGCTTGCTTTCACGTACTGACGCTGTTGCCGCCAGCCTCCCGCTGCTGTCACTTCGTCATCGGTGAGAACTCCTGCGTCGACTTCCGGACCGAGAACATCGCGTACGAAGTGCGCCTCCCGCGGATGGGCCCAGACGAAAGCGATCCACAACGCAGTGACAGCGAAGAGGAAATCTCCCACCATGAGCACAACGACGACGACAGCAGTGCCGCCGGCGAGCGCCGTCATCGAATCCCACACAGCGTGAACGACGATCGGAGCAACGATCAGAGCTATGCCGCGCCCGATTCGCCTCGGTTGAGCTGGACTGCCCAGTAGATAGATGACCCCTGCACAGAACAATGCAGTGAACAGCGGGTGCGAGACGATGTCCGAGAAGGTGCGAGTTGCGATGGACCCGATGAGGCCGTCGGTTTGATGCGAGCCGAATCCCTGTGTCGCGCCCGAGATCGAGTACAACAGATCCTCGCTGGTCTGAAATCCCAGGCCGATGAATGCACCGAGCAGCAGACCATCGGTCGGTGTGCGAACCAACCTCGGCGCGAGCGCGATCAGGACAACGATCCCGACGCCCTTGGCGGTTTCCTCGACGAACGGTGCCGACAGTCCGGCATGCCAGTCCTGCGCCCAGACCTGACCGAACCACTTGGCATACAACGAGCCGAGCGCGTCGTTGGCCTGTACCGCGATGGCAAACGTTGCTGCTGTTGCGCCCCAAACGAATCCGGTGAGCACAAGGTTGACGGGTTGGCGTTCGTATCGGTCGACGTGACGGAACCACCAACCCCAGATCACCGCGCTGATCACACCGATGATGCTGGCGATGAGCAGCGCACGTCCGAAGTATCCGGAGAGCGGCGAGAGCATCTGCCATGCCTTGACGACACCCGTTCCGCACAGCCACAGGAACATCCAGAACACGATGTTGCGCGGTTGGAAGAAACGAAACTTCTCGCCCCACGCGGTCTTCTCCAGTGCCGCCGCACGTACATTCACGAGGTCGGTGCTCATCGCTGCTCCCCCTCGGTTGTTCCGATGCTGGACAGCATGTCCTGCAATTCTTGACTTCGATTGGCGATCTGATCGGGCGGGCCCACGATCTGTACTCGTATTCCGGTGCCGTCGACGACGAATGTGGTGACCGATCCGGCGGAGGTCGGAGTGTTGAAATCGACCTGTACACCTGTGAGCCCACCGTCGGTGACGACGTTGCGCCGTGCCCCCGAGATCGCAAGGAACGAGTAGCCGGTTTCGCCTGCGCTGACCGCGTCGATTTGTGTCAGTAGTTCGTCCGGCGTTCCGTCGAACGAGTCGGCTACGACCGAGAAATTCACGCTGCTGCGGGTCAATCCGACAGACGGGAACGAAGTCGGGTCGGCACCGCGCTCACCGACTCGGAAGCCCGAATCGATGTTCCAATCGGCCGCCGGGACGAAAGACAAGGTCTCGGTGACGGAGATTCTGTCTCCGGCAACCGTGGGATTTTCACTCGATACTGCCGAGTCGACGGCCGGGACGATGACGGCCCACACCAGCCACACAGTGAGAATGACCAGTGCGTACGGGAATACGCGCGTGTCGAAGCCCAGGAATCGATGGTCGACGGGCGGGCGGTGCCGATGCGCCCTGTGCTGCCGCGGTTTGTCGTCCGTGTCAACGGTCTAAGTAGACCTTCCTTGTACTGGATGATAGCCATCACTATTTCAGATCATGAACCAGTTTGTGGAGTCATCGACGGTTGAACAAATCCTGGCGGAGTTGATGCCAGGACCATAGTCAAGTAGGCGAATGCTTCAGCACTGTCGAACAATTCGGCCAACGGACAATCTTTCCGTGGGGTGACGAAAGTCGATTTCCAGCGAGATAGCGCGGTCCGTAACAGCTTTGGCACCGTCGTTACCGGCACAACGTCCCGTATTCGCGCCCGTGATCGATTGATCCCCCGGTTCGATCGCTGAGAATCCGGTTTCGGTCTTTTTATCTGTGCAACGGCGACCCGTCAAGCCACCTCCGAATCTGATCGTCGCAGAGGTACTGCGTCGGGCCTATCAGTTTGCGGCGCAACGAAAACAACGCGTACACCTCCCCCGAAGTGGCTTCGTTCGGCGACCGTTGTCGAACTGTCCCGGCCCTGAGGTACGCGTGACGCCATGACCAACGCCAAGAGCTAAGGAGTTCCTGTGACACAATTGCTTGCTGCGAGATGCCCAGGACCAGCAGAACACAACCCTTGGTGAGCTGCACGCATCGAAGCCGCGATCGGGGTCCGTTCAAGTATCCCTGGCTGCGCCCGAAGGTCCCTGGACGGCCGACCCCGTGGTTCGACTACCCGACGATCCCCGTTCGCTATTCATCGTCATCGCCTCCACGGACGGTGATACGAGCACGCAAGCTGCTCAAGTCTCGGCAACACGCCATCAGGTCGATGCCTTGCCACAGGGATTCGTTCTCGTGTCGTCGGCGAAACCAATTGCCCGATCGGAGTTCGGCAGCTCCTGTTGAGGCCACGATGCCCGCGGGAATAGGGCGAGTTCCGATGTGGAGGGTTACCAGTGGACGCTAGAAAGCGTTGTTCGACAAAGGAGTTTGACTTCACCCGCTCGCACGAGCGCCTCCGCTCACGCAGGGGCGTCGACGCCGAGGTGTGCCACTCACTCTGGGCTCAGCCGTCCGACCGAGCTGTTGACTGCCATCCTAAACTGACTGTACATTCGTACAATACGCTCGTACAGAGAAGGAGGAAACAATGGGCAAGCACACTGCGTCACCAGCCGTCGGAGCAGTCATGATCATGGGAGGTTTAGTGCTGTTCTTCGCTTTCCGTGACGTAGAGACACCCATCGTTGGGCTTCGTCAGGCCGGTGTGGTGATCGCGGCGCTCGGCGCAATCGAGGTCGCCGTGACCGGTTGGTCGTGGCTCGGATCCAGACGACGACAGCACGGCAGATGAAGGAAGCTCGACTTCTCGACGGTGTGCTGACAGTGCTGGCCGAACAAGGCATCGGAGCCTTGAGCGTTCGTAGTGTCGCCGCCGCGGCGGGAGTGTCGCCCGCGCAGGTGCAGTACTACTACCGGACGAAGAACGAATTGGTGCGCGCCGGCTTCGACTATGCAGGAGAGCAGTTCCTTGCGGACGTGGAGGCCGCGGGGCCGGGCACGCTTACGGACTTCGTGAAGCAGTGGCTCCCCCTCGACGATCGGCGCGAACGCCGTGCGCTTGTTTGGCTTGCGTATGCAGCCATCTCGGCTGTCGACCCTCAACTGGCTGCAGCCTCGGCGAAGCTCGACTGCGAAATTCGCCAATGGTTCGTCGGCCAGAAATTCTCCGAACTTCAAGCCGCGCAGATCTTCGCGCTGATCGATGGGCTCACCGTGCAGTGCCTGATGCTGCCTCGATCAGAACGGCACGTGCTCGTCGAGCGGACGCTCGAGCCCTACATAGCTTCCCTCGAATCGAACTCGTGAAGAGATGCCGGTGGCTGGTGAAGTGTACCGGCTGGTTCTGAAAATAGTTCAGCCTGACCGGCCTCGCGGTTCGGAAGGTCCACTCATCCAGGAGTCGGTCATCCGACTCCATGTGCTCGATCGGTCCGCATGATCGATAACCACACGGTAGATCCGGGCAGTCGGGCCTCAGTTACCGCGCCGTCAAGGAACCTTGACGGAAATTTGCGTCGACACTACCCCCGCCCTGCCCATGGAGCACGTACGTCGCCGATGCGTCCATAGGCCACCATCTCACTCCAGAATGCACACAGGCCGGACGCCCATTGATCGGCCGTGAGTGAAAGACCGGCGGGTGATATCCATACCGCGCGCCCCACGTTTGGTCAGTCGGCGGTACGCGCAGTTCAGGTTTGGTCGGGATGGGTACGTGGGCGTCGTAGAGAGCAGGGCTGCCGGTGAGCTGGTAAACCAACGTTGCAGTCCTGCCTTCGAGGTCGAGCGAGAGCGGCACGAAGCGGGTGTCCACCACACCGCGGATACGGAGCCTGTTCGCGAGAGCAGTGAACGTATCGAGGGTGGCGGGGTAGGCGCTGTGGCTGTCGACACGGACTCGCCATCTACCGTCGGCAGTTGTCCTCGGGTCAAGATAACGGGCGGTAGCCGCATACGGACCGGCTTCCGAGAGATGTTGTTGCAGAAACGTATTGCCCGCACTGGGCGCGAGTTTGCGAACGCCGTTCTCGGTCGGGCCGTCGATCCGAGAACAGTCGAAGTTATCGGGCGCGAGCATCGGCGCGGCGGTGCGGTCGAGGATCACCCCGAACCGGAACCAAGCCGCCGGAGCAGTCGGTTCTCGGTGGTCGCTGTATTCGTAGGCGTAGTCGGCCCACTTACACCGAGCGCGGCACGGACCCAACCCTCCGCTTCGGTCACCGGGCTCGGTGCATCCGGAGGACCGACAGTCCGCAGCGGAGGTTCCGTTGGCGGTAGTCGTCGACCGACAACACGCACCCGTACGAAGACCGGTCCGGTCTCGGGCGGGAAGGTGCCGAGATCGTCGGTGTACGGACGAAAGCTGCACGCGACGACAACGCGGATCGTCTCGTCCCGTGACGCTGGTCCCTGAAGACGCTCGTGCGGACCCAGTCGATCATCGGAACGGCCTCGAGAAGTGACCAGCAGTTCAATGTGGTTGCGCAATCTCGTGATCACGGCGAGATGGCTGCGACGCCCGAAGTGCGCCGCCATGCGGACGTCGTCCATCTGCGCGGCGGTGAGCTCGCCCGGAGCGGTCGCCGCCGGCACGTTCATCGGATCGGTCGGACAAATCCCGTCAGTCATGGCGTCGACCTCCGGCGCGGCGGTGCGGGAACTCACGCACCAGTTCCGGGTGGCACCTACGCAAATACAACCCCGCGAACGTGAGACCGTCGTCGGCGAGCCAGTGCCAACTCTCCCGCGGCCACGTCGCGGCCTCGGCGCGCGCATCGGCAACGGTCGTCACACCGGTGTCGCTCTGCCGCAGGAGCACCGAGCCGTCGACCCAGTCGATAGATGATGCGCGAGCATCGAGAGGACCATGGGCAGCGATGATCTCGAGGTCAGCGTCGATCTCGAACGCCTCGTGCTGAACCCGCCCCCGAAACGCACTGTCCAACAGCGTGTCCTGCGTCAACGACGCCACCAACCACGGGCCATCACGACCCTCGGCCTGCACCAGAAGCGCCGACACGGCACCCACCACACCGACGTGTCGGCGCATCACAGGCGCAGTGACGATAGCCAGACCGTCGTCGACGAGCACAACCGGCGCATTGTCGAGACCGAGGCACTCCGCCGAAGTGGTATGCACCCCGAAGTATTCGTCGTACTGCCCGGACAACAACTCGTCGAGCAAACGACCTGTCGCGCGGCGCGCCACTGCCCACCGATCCTGCCGGTCGATCGCATCGACGAGTTGACCGACAAGAGCGATGAAGCCTCCCCGGCCGGTACCGGAGCCGAGACGGTTTGCCGTCACTGCACGATCACTGAGTACGACGCCGGCCTCATTCCGGGTCATCGCCCGCATCGACCGAGGCATGGTCACCAACGACAGTGCCCTCAGCCCCGACGGTCCCAGCACCCTCGGGTGAGCGTACGAACCACCCGCTGGAGTCACCGGCAGCCATCGGTGCCACAACGCCCGCCCAACCCACACACCCTGCGGCGGTGAGTATGTCGCGTTCGGTGCCTGGTCGTTCGGCCGGGAAGTCGCGCCACGTCGCGACGAATGTCTGCACGGATTCGAGCACGGTGATCTCGGGACCGCTGTTCGGGTGCGCCATCGGTGCGGCGGGGACATCACTCCACAGGTGAGCCCCAATCGCCGGGTGGACGAACCCGTCCGCGATGCGCGCCGACAACATCCGGCTGTGCGCACGCGCCCCCGCCGCGCATACGCCGTCTCCACGATCAGCACCGAGACCGAAGAACAACTCCTCGGCAAGTCGATACTGTTCCTCGTTGATGCGCGACCCGTCCGCGACGCGCTTGTCACCGGATCTGAACCTTGTGAATCGGGAAAGCACCCCCGCCACCACAGCCGCGGTATCGGGTGGGATCAGCGGCGGCACCAACGCAAGATCACCGTGGACAGCAGACAGATAGCCCATACACGCGATAGGGAATCTACTCCAGTCGCTCTCCCCCACCGCTACCGCCGACGCGGTGAAGACAAAGTCGTCGAACAGATCTCGATGGAACGGCGGTAATCGCCGCATCGAATCTGCACCGGCCACTGACCCGCCGTCGTACACGAATTGTTCGAGGGTTCGACCCTCGACTTCCTGCAACCACATATGAAAGCCCGCGCACTAGGGAAACCGCCGAACGAAGCCGACGGGCGCGAGATCACCAGACACCAGTAAACACGCCCGGACTTCCGAGCACAACGAAAAGCAATGCATGTGCAGCCTCGACGAACGAAACGTCATGTACTAAGGGCGCACCAGGACAGCGTTATTGGCGCCGGTTTCACCGGACACCAACCAAGCCTTGATCACACTTCCGGCCGCGACAGCACGCTGGTCGGCCAGGAACCACGACTCTGAAAGTACTGCGTCGCTTCGGGTTCCTCCGTGTACTCCAACAGGTTCCCCACTTTCTGAGCCAACACCTCTCGCACTTGGCCGGGTTCGGCGAAGAAGAATTCTCGCCTGAGGTTTGCGTGGTTCAGTCTACGAGTCGTGAAAGCAGCGTGGAGCGCTCCCTCCAGGGCAACGGCATCGTCGGAGAAGTACAACGCGTGCACATCGAATGGAAACGGTACCGAGGCGCTCCCCAACTCGCGGACCCGGTCCATCGGTTCGAGCCGCCGCGTCATACCGATCTTGACCACATCCGGTCCGAATGCACCGCGGTTGCTGATCACGTAAACATAGCCAGCGCGAATGTTGGCACGACGATAGTCGTTCTGTGCGATGGCCTGGTCGAGTTCGCCCAACTTGTCTCGAATACGCTGAGACTCCGCATCGGTGCGGCCGGCGAGGGAGTCGAGCACGTTCTGATAGTGCGCTCGTTCCTTGTCGAGCTTTTCCCGCTGCGCCGCCAGTTCCTGCTCGACCTTGCGTTCCTCTCGGAGACGCTCGCGCTCTTCACGTTGAGCGAGTTTTTCTTCCTGTACTTTCATCATGTAGTCGGCTGTGAGCTCGAGTTCTTCTACCCGAAGCCTGTGATAGGTCTCGGCGACATGCATCTGCATCATGTCTCCGAGCTTGGCGATCGTCGCGGCAGCCTTCTCCAGACGGTTCACGGCCGTCGCGAGGTTTCCCGCCCGGATGGTACGAACACAAATGTCGGCCTCGGCGTTGTAGGCGCGCAGCATGAGCTTCGACAGATCCGAAGTCATCTTGCGGCCTTTGACGAGAGAGTTGTTGAAGCTGAACATGTCCGACGCGACTATGGCCCCTCCGCCGACGACCGCAGCCTTGATCTCGTCACGAACCGTGGCCAATCGTTCACGGAATTGCTCGGCGTTCTCCAGGGGGTGCTGGTAGGTGTAGATGCCCACCTCCTGCAACACGATCCGGTCGTCGGTCTCCACCACGCCAGTAGGCGCGGGCCCCGAAGCTGGCTCTGGTGAGGAGCCCCATCGCGCAGCGTGCAATCGCGCCTCGTCGCGTTCTTGCTCGACCACTTTGAGCCGATCCAACAGATCGTTGAGCTCGCGCTCTTTGGCTACCAGAGTGGTTCGAAGAGCCCGGATAGTGTCGTCTGGGCCTGTCATCGCGTCCTAGACGTGTGATCACAGACAGGGTCTTTCTGATAGGTACTCACCCGCGAACTCCCCGTGTGTTGCCCACGGGTATCAGGTCATGTGGATTCTTCGATACACCGGCATTCAAGTGCTTGAGCGTAGCGGCCGCCTGAACGCCCGATAGATTGAGCCGCTCGAAGACAGTTCGGTCTGTCGCCAGTTCAACCAGTGTGATTCGAGTGGGGTGGCCAGTGGCGGGGTCCACGGTGTCGACCCCGACTGTCATCGACAACGTGCTGACCACACCGTCACGGTCCGCCTCGAAAATTTCGTGTGCGGTGCGGACTGCGACCTCGGCCACTGCGGTGGCATATCGATCCTTGCGCGCCTTCAGCGGTAGTGGCGTGCTGGTGATCGTGTCACTTGCTTTGGTGTACTTGAACGACTTCTCGGTCGGTAGATCCGAGGGCATGGGTACTGAAACGGTCAGTTCGAGTTCTCGATCCTGGCCGTGAAAAAAGAAGTCATGTTGGACCTCGAAACATTCCGGGTACACCGAATTCCCGAGCACGATGGAAACATACTCTTCGAGCGCATTCGGTTCACCCTCCTGCAGCCCTACCATCAGCCGTTCCAACTGGACATTCGCCTGCATCACCTGTTTGCGGCGTTCAGCACACTCCGCCTCGTACTCGGACTGAGCGACAGAAAGGGCCCGTAGCCGGTTCGCTTCGGTGACACCGTGTGCGCGCTCGTTGGCCTCCTGGGCGTGATTGCGTTGAGCGACAACATGTTCCCATCCCTGTCGCTGCTGCCAGTACATCGCCTGCGCTTGCTCCACAGCTGCTACATGGCGTTTTCGTCCCCCCAGTAGGGAGCCGAGACCCTCGGGTGCAGCTGGTTCGACGTAGACCGGCTCCGGTGGGAGCGGTAGGGGTGGAGGCGGAAGTGTCGGTGTAGTCAGATCCGGTCGATCGAACGGCGGATGCTCGATCTTCTGTCGTAAAGCGTTCAGGTCGACGTAATCGTCCACGTCCAGTGTGGCCGCCAGGATGCCGTCGATCGCCTCGTACTTCTCTGCCAAGGTGGCGTTGCGCGCCTCGACCTCTGCCAGTTGCGCCTCCACGTGCAAGCGGGCGCGTTCTTTGACCGCGGCTGCCGAAGCTTGATTCGCCGCGCGGTCGGCGGAGGCGCACGCGCGCTCCCAATCGCGCCTCGCCTTTTCCGACAACCGCACCGCTCGAGCAGTCGCCTGAGCGTGGGCCCGTGCTTGCTGGCGGTCACGTTGTTCGCGTAGCCGGTTCTGGTGCTGCATCTCCGCGAAAAAACCTCGACGCTTCGCCACCCGTGACACCTCTGTTCTGATCGTTGCGAGTTCCTGCACTGTAGCGACCCATCCAGACAAATCCGGTGCCCTTCGACTTCGGCCAGCGGCCCCTTCATCTACTCGAATGACACTTCCGGATGACGTTGCCGCGCCGCGACAGATCGAGTCACCGGCGCAGCCTTTTGCCAGATCGGACTAATGCCGCACGCGTCCAGTTCGTGATGACTTGTGACATTCTGTGACACCGAGCCATGACACTCGAGGCAATACCCACTCCTGCGAAAGCGCTCTGAGCAGCACAAACTCGGCCGAACGCACGATTTCTGTGACAACGAGCAGAATCCGCTGCTCCTCGGGGTCCGTACACATCCGCTAGCGTCCACCCAGTACATCGACACTCTCGAAATACGTTGTGCTGCAATCGAGAACGGATCCACATGGACTCTGGTGCCCCCAGTCGGACTCGAACCGACACTGTGCGGATTTTAAGTCCCTAGAAGTGGATCTGCATGAACTTCGATGGACCTTGAATTTGTTTATTTGCAACGGTTTTCGTGCATCGTCGTCCGGACGAGTCCATGCTCGATCGTACCGACTTGTGACACTCTCGTGACACCGAACTTCTCTCGCATCGGCACGCTCGGACCGCCCTGGACCGAGAAGGACAGTGCTAGCTCGAACCGGATTCACGACATTCAGGGACCGCGCGGATCAGCGTGTCGGCCCGAGAGCCCGCCAAGGCACAGCGTCGAATACCCACAGCGACTGATCGGGTCCAAAACGACAGGATCCGCACAGCCGTCAATTCCTGGAGGCGACTACCGAACCACCGACTAGATAGTTTGCCGATTAGACGGACAATGTCACGTGCACTCCCCCGAATGGAACCAACCACCATGCCCCCGAGGACGCCGAGCGTCGAAACCGAGCATCAACCGGTAGCGCTGGCCGTCGCAGGATGCGACTGCGCATAGGGATACCCGCAGCGTAGACCGATCGGTGCCGTGCGTCAGCCGATCTGTTCGGCTGACGAAGAGTAACGACCGATTGCATACGCGTCGGAAGTACACTCGTGCGATGCCCAAACTGACGCGACGCCACCTGTTGTTCGGTGCTGCCGCCCTGGCCGGAGGCGCTTTGCCGAACCTGCGTCCCCTCGGCGCGTCCGCCGATCCGCTCGTCGCGTCGACAACCGTCACGGAATTGAACCCGCCGGACCCGGAATTCCTGCGGTTGGTGCAGCGCGGTTACAACCCACGATTCCTCGCGCAGCCCGAAACTCTCTTCGTGCCCGTGAACACCGAAGAGACCGTGGCCGCGGTCGGGACGGCGGTCGCGCGCGGTCTACGCATCGCCGTGCGATCGGGTGGACACTGCGTCGAGAACTTCGTCGACAACGCCTCTACTCAGGCCATCATCGATCTGAGTCGGCTCACAACTGTGGAGTTCGATGCAGAAAACAGCGCCTTCTCCGTCGGGGCCGGAGCCGATCTGGGCACAGTGTACGAGCAGCTGTACCGAGGCTGGGGTGTGTCGCTGCCCGGCGGAAGTTGCCTGGGCGTGGGCATGGGAGGCCACGCCGCGGGAGGCGGCTTCGGTCCCCTGTCGCGCGCCTTCGGGTCTGTTGTCGACCACATCTACGGTGTGGAAGTTGTCGTCGTCGACGCCGACGGACGCGCCTCGTCCGTCCTGGCAACTCGCGACGGTCGGAACTCGGATCTGTGGTGGGCGCACACGGGCGGCGGCGGAGGAAACTTCGGCGTCGTGACCCGGTACCTCCTCCGCACGCACGACGTGGATGGGTCCGACCCCACACTGGCCCTACCGACCCCTCCGGCGAACCTGCTCAGCACACAGGTCGTACTGCCCGTGGTCAGCGAAGACGCTTTCGTGCGGTTCGTCGGTAATTTTCAACGATTCTTCGAGCGGAACAGCGAACCCGGGTCGAGGTTTGCGACCCTCTACGCGCAGTTCTTCGCCAGCGCACACCTGTGCCAACTCACCCCACGGCTCGATGCCGACCTGCCCAACGCGCGCGCGCTGCTCGACGAATTCGTCGCCGCACTGGGCGAGGGTGTGTGGCCACCACCCGTCGCAGTGCCCGCTTCGCAAGGACCGTTTCTGGATGTTTCGACACAATTGTCGGCACCCCGTGGCCGGGCACCGTTCTCGGGTAAATACAAGAGTGCGAACTTGCGTCGGGCACACACCGACGATCAGCTGCGCACCCTGCACAGGTACCTGTCGGACCCGCGTTTTCAGAGCCTGGACTCGGGGATCGAGCTCTTCCCTGCCGGTGGTGCAATCAACGAACGATCCGCCGACGCGACGGCGATGCCGACCAGAAATTCGTTCATGAAGGCCGTCTTCGTCGCCGCCTGGCGTAATCCTGCGGACGAGGCCGCCCATGTCGAGTGGTCCCGAAACATGTATCGCGACATTTACGCCGACACCGGTGGCGTTCCGGTACCTAATGACGCCAACGCCGGCGCCTACATCAACTATCCGGACTCCGACTTGAAAGATCCCACCTGGAACACCTCGGGGGTACCGTGGTCCACGCTGTACTACGGGGACCACTACTCGAGGCTGCAGGAGATCAAGGCGGCGTGGGATCCCGGCAACCTGTTCCGGCACGACTTGTCGATCGAACTCCCCCGCACCTGATCGACTCGAGTGCGCGTCGCATTCCGGAACACTCCGATGATCTCTTCCACGGCTCGGAGGAACGTCGAGCGGACTCGCCGAAGAAATCAAACACGTTGCCTCCCCTGCGGTATGGGGTGCCGCGGCCGTCGGTCTGGCCAACGTCATTGCCGTCGCGTATTTGTCACGTGGCTCACTCGTTACAGCGAGTGCGGCGGTCCGTATCGCGCAGGTTCCGGATTTCTGGTCATGGGTGTGACTCTGGGCGTGCTACCGCTCCTGGCTTCTTCGGACGGCAGGGGCGACCGCGAGCGGCTGTCCGCGTCCCTGCGCAGAGCCGCCCTCACCGTCGGCGCGGTCGTACTACTCGGACAACTGACGTCGCAGGAATTCCGCGCCAGCTGCGAGCGCGACCATCTTGTCTCGTGCGACGCGTCGGTCGAGTGGGGCCATACCGCAATTTCTACTCGGGTAGAGCTTGTCTGCGTCGACGAACGCGATTGCGCAACTGAGTGTTTCAGCGACTTCTTCGGCAGACTCGACGGAACAGCTGATCGCAGCGACGGGGAGGACACTGTCAGGGAAGTCGGTCGCCCTGAGCTTATTTTCGACGCTGCTCGAAGCAGTGCGAAGCGAGAGACGCCGGAATCTCGGCAAGCCCAGGTCCTCCGTTGCAGAGCCAACCTGCAATCTGCTCCTTCATTCCTGCGCCCAGAACGAAACCGAGCCACGTTGGTCGGCCACCGGTTCGATGTCCGCATCTCGATGGGGCAACCACGACAACGTTCGATCGTTCGCATGGTCCAAGGCACTCGGTGACGCGAAAGTCAGCGACACCATCGACCAGGTGACGCAAACTCTCGAGTTCGGCGTCGTGGTCGATGTCCGGATGCTTGTCGCCAGTGCCGCAGCAGCATCCGCGGCATACGATGACTGTCGGTCTGGATCGATCCAATGCCACTGTGTCCATCTCCTATCCACGGCGTTTCGAGTTGCTCCGATGTACCGGTCACCAGGGTGAAAGCGTCGCGTGCCGTGATCGCTGTTACAGACCCTTCGACCGCAAAAAATCCGCGACGAAAGTCACCGCCTGCGGGTTGCGTGGGCCTTCGACGAGTGCCGCGTAGGGAAGGGCCGTGATGTTGTTCTCACGGACTGCGGTCGTACCCGACATCAGCGGATGTTGCCGTAGCTGTTCGATTTTCGCCTCGACGGTCTCCCCCGCGTCGGAGTTGTAGTCGACGATGACGATCGCTTGCGGGTCGCGCTGAGCTGCGGCCTCCCAGGAGGCGGTGGTCCACGAGTTGTCGATGTCGTCGAAGATGTTGCTGCCGCCGGCTTCTCGGAAGATCTGCGATGGGGCTGCTGTACGGCCGGAGGTGAACGGTTCCGGGGTCGCACTGTCGAACAGGAACATTCGTGCCGGATCCTGCCCGGCCGGTGCTGTCGCGTTCGCTTCTGCAACTTGTTCGCGGTACCCGGCGACGAGATCGTCGGCGCGGTCACGGACGTCGAAGATATCGCCGAGGTTTTCGATATCGGCGTACAGCGCGTCGAGCGGGTCCATGATTCCGCGCTGTGTGGTGCCGGGTTGACGGCATGCCTCGGTGAGCTGATACGGGGTGGCACCGATGCTGCGCACCCAGTCCGGTGTCAGACCGGTCGATTCCTTGTATCCGTAGTTCCAGCCGGCGAAGACGAAGTCCGGATTCGCGGCCTGGACCGCTTCACGGGTGAAGGTGTCACCGATATCGGGTGTGACCTCGAAATCGGCTTTCCAGGGCGAGGATTCGATGTCCCCGTCCTTGGAGGCCTGCGCGGAGAAGCCGACGACTCGGTCGGCCAGGCCGAGCGCGAACATCATCTCGGTGATTCCGGTGTCGTTGGTGACCACGCGCTTCGGAACGCCATCGACGGTCAACGGCTCATCGCAGTTGGTGACGGTGACGACCGCGCCGCCTGGTTCTGCTGCGGTCTCCACCTCCGCGCCGCAGGCGCTCACCGCCAGGGTGGTTGCAGCGATCAGTGCCCAGGTCCGTCTCGGATGTGTCATCGGTACTCTTTCTCGTCGAAAATGATCTGGGGGACGCCCAGTCGGGGGTGGGTGATGATGTGGCCACCGATCTCGAACCAGCGGCGCAGAACGTCGGCGGTGATGACCTCGGCGGGGGTGCCCGAGCACACCAGCCGCCCGGCACCGAGCACGAACAGCTGGTCGCAGTACTGGGCTGCGAGGTTGAGGTCGTGCAGGGCGGCGACGACGGTGACACCGAGCTTTTTCGCGGCGGAAAGCACGGCATATTGATGGTGGACGTCGAGATGGTTGGTCGGCTCGTCCAGTACCAGCACCTTCGGTTCCTGCGCGAACGCGCGTGCGATCAGGACTCGTTGCCGCTCCCCGCCGGACAGTGAGAGAAAGCTCCGCTCCGACAGATGTTGTGCGTCGGCGAGCAGCATCGCCTCCCGGCAGACGAGGTGATCGTGTGCCCGGTCTCTCGAGAATGCACGTCCGTGGGGAAGTCGGCCCGTCGCAACGACTTCTGCGGCGGTGAAGTCGAATTGCAGGGGCGAATCCTGGGTGAGCGCGGCCACCTGCAGAGCGTTCAGGCGCATGCTGACAGTCAGATTGTCGACGCCATCGACCCGCACCGCCCCCGCCGACGGGGTCAGCGCCCGGTAGAGGCATCGCAGTAGTGTCGATTTTCCGCTGCCGTTGGGTCCTACGATCCCGACGAAATGTCCCGACGGGATCGAGACGGTGACGTCGTGCACGATCGTGGCACCATCGATGGTGACGTCGACAGCGTCGTACTCGACGCGCATCAGTCGGAGCCCATCAGGGCACCGCGGCGGCGCATCAGCAGCACGAACACCGGGACTCCGACCGCCGCGGTGATCGCGCCGAGCGGAAGTTCCTGCGGAGGCACCAAGGTTCGGGCGAGAAGGTCGGCGCTGACCAGAAAGACCGATCCGAGGACCGGGGTCACCACGATCAAGCGTCTATGGTCGGCACCGACGAGCATTCGGGCGACATGCGGGACGACGAGTCCGACGAATCCGATTGCGCCGCAGATGGATACGAAACATCCGGTCATCGCCGCCGCGACAACGAACAACAGCATCCGAAACTTCGAGGCATCGAGTCCGAGAGCGGCGCTGACTTCATCGCCCATCGACAATGCGTTGAGGCGGCGGGCGCAGGCAGCGATGATCACCAAGCCCACTACGGTGACGACGGCCGCGAGCGGGACCATCTGCCAGGTTGCCGCCGACAGGCTTCCGAGGAGCCAGAACATGACGCTGCGTGCGCCGTCGCCGTATGGGGCGAGGAACACCAAGACAGTGGTGATGGCCGAGAAGCCGTACCCAAGAGCAGTTCCGGTGAGAACCAGCCGCAGAGGAACGAGCCCCGCCGCAGATCTGGCCATGAGGTACACCAGCAACGTCGCAGCCAACGCACCGACGAACGCGGCCGTGGAGAGGGCGTAGATCCCGAGGGCACCGAAGGTACCGAACAGCACCACCGACGTCGCACCGACGGACGCACCGGAGGATATGCCCAGCACGTACGGGTCCGCGAGGGCATTGCGCACCATCGCCTGAACAACCAGTCCGACAGCGCTGAGGCCGCTGCCGATGAGAATGGCCAGCAGCACTCGAGGCACGCGTGAATCGACGATGATGCGGTAGTTGGGTACATCGTCCGTAGCGATGGTGCCACCGGTGATCTCTGCCCATGCGATGTGGCAAACCTCGCGCCACGGGACATGTGCGGTGCCGAGCATCAACGCGATCACCGACACCGCTACCAACACCAGGAGGGCGGTCGCGGTCAGAGCAGTCACCGACATTCGGCGCATCTCGTTGGCACGTTCCTTGCAGGTCGTCGACGTCAGGCGTTGCGGCTCTCGTGACACGAGCGCAGACGAAGACGACAGACCTGTCCCAACACGGTCTGCACCTCGTCGACCATGTCCCACGGAGTCGACAAGCGACCGCACCGGTGGTGCGGCCGCGTTGGCAGGTCTTCGGACTCGTGAACACGTCACCGGATGCTTCCGATGACAACCTAGTGGCGGTCGCTTCCCGAGCCAGTTGGGCTCAGTGCTGTTGACCGCGGTCGTTTCCACTTACCGCTGCGGGGCAGTTCCGGATCCACACCGGATTCCCTCTTGCGATCCGACCAGCCCCACATGCAGGGCGGCCGGAAACCAACGCAGCGCGACTGTAACACCACCACTGTCGTCGATGATTCGACCTACGACAGTGGACCGACGCACCTCTCGAACAATGCCGATCGTCGAGGGTGTCAGTCGTGGCGGTGTTCCGCTCCCATGATGTCGTGCAGGATGCGGTGCACGATCGCGTCGGCGACTACCCGGTAGTGCACCGTCCGGCCCGACTTCGTCGTCTCGACCCACCCTCGGGCCCTGAGGGCGCGGAGCGATTGCGACGCCGCGTTCTCGGTGATGCCCACGGCGACAGCGAGTTCGGCGACACTGGCACCGGATTTCTCGTGCATGTAGCTGACCAGACGCAGCCGTGTCGGATCGGACAGGACGGCAAAGCGTGTCGACCATTCCTCGATGTCGTCGCTATCGGTCATCGATTCTCCCGCGCTGCTGGTTCCCAATGCTGCTGCTACGCTACGGCACACAACATGTGTCTGCCTGGACACATATTTCGATCGAGCGCGCACCCGGGGAGCAGTCCGTGACACCGTCCATCGCCCGCATTCTGGGTCTTGCCGTTGTTCTCGCCCTCACCGCCGCGGGATGCGCGTCACCGTCCGACGAGGACTCCGGCGAGGCGATCGTGCTGGCCGACAACCAGGAACTCGGCGGGTTCAGTCCAATCTCCGGCTACGGCGCACTCGGCGTCTCCCCGGTCTACGAGGGGTTGCTCCGCCCCGACGCCGATTCCGACTCCGCACTTCCCGATCTCGTTCCGTCCCTGGCCGACTCGGTCCCGACGAATCTTGCACCCCGGCAGTGGCGAGTGACGTTGCGTGCGGACGTCGCATTCTCGGACGGCACCGACTTCGACTCCGCGGACGTAGTGTCCACCTACGAGGCCGTGAAGAATCCCACTGTCGCATCCGAGATCTCGACGGATTTCGATCCGATCGTCGATGTCGTCGCTGATGGATCCGACGCCGTGGTGATAACGATGACCACCGACGCAGACCCGTCGCCGTACCTCCTGCTCGGTATCGCTCCGTCGGAGCGGGTCGAGCAGGCACCCGCGGCCGACTGGGCACTGAACACCGAGCCGGTCGGAACCGGGCCGTACATGCTGGACAGCCTGCGCGCGGATCAGGCCGTCTTCACCGCACGTGCGGACTACTGGGGCGAGGCTCCGCAGGTGACGCGACTGGTGATCACCTACACTCCGGACGACAACACCCGAGTGCAGCGGGTCGCCACGGGCGAGGTCTCCGGCACGTCACTGCCTCCGACTGCCGTCGCCGCGCTCGACGGAAACGACGACGTGAAGACGGTCGGCGTGAAATCTGCTGATTGGCGCGGGGTCTCGTTTCCGGCGGGCAATGCGTTCACATCCGACTTGCAGGCCCGCATCGCGATGAATCTCGCCGTCGATCGAAAGGGCATGATCGACGATGTTCTCGGTGGGTACGGTCGCCCCGCGAGCACACCGGTGGCCGATGTCTACGGCGACGCCTACGAGCCGACAGCCGTGTTCCCGTTCGACCTTTCCGCCGCCGAGTCCACCCTCGATGCCGCCGGGTGGCAGGTCGGCGCAGGCGGTGTACGCGAGAAAGACGGTGCCACAGCGTCGTTCGAGCTTCTCTACAACGCTCAGGATTCTGTGCGGAGGGATCTTGCGGTGGCCTTCGCCGCGGGCATGCAACCCGTCGGTATCGACGTCTGGCCGCGCGGAACAGGGTGGGACGAGATCGAGACCCGCCTCGGCGACTCGGCAGTTCTGCTCGGCGGTGGCGAGACCCCGTACAGCATCGACTCGCAGGTGTTCGACACCCTGCACACCCGCGTCGCCGACTCCTCGCCCTATGCCAACCCCGGCAACTTCACCGCGCCGGGTCTCGACGATGCACTGCAGCAGGCACGCGATTCCGCGTCCGGACCCGAGAACGACGCTCGATACCGGCTGATCCAGCAGCTCTACGTGGAGCAGCCGTCCTCGGTGTTCCTCACGTTCCTCGACCACGCATACGCGTATCGCGACCTCGGCTGGAACCAGAGCCCTCCCATTCTCGAACCGCACTCGCACGGCGTCTCGTGGGGTCCATGGTGGCACCTGGCGGCGTGGACACGTGCGCAGTAGAACTCGAGCCCGGACAGTGGGCCGAATCCTCGCCGTCCGTACCGGTATCGCAATCCCGACTGTCGTCGCGGTCTCGGCGGCCATGTTCGCACTCGCGTCGTTATCTCCACTCGACCCGCTCGCCGCGTACCTCGGTGACAGCTACCAGAGTGCGACTCTGTCGCAGCGGCAGCAACTTCGAGACGCCTACGGAACGGACAGACCCTGGTACACCGCATGGTGGACCTGGCTGACCGACCTACTGCACGGCGACCTCGGATGGTCCTCGACCCAGTCCCTCCCGGTCTCGACAGTCCTTGCAGAACGCCTGCCCTTCACTCTAGGACTGTCCACCCTCGCCCTGCTTCTGGCCACCGCGATCGCCGTCGTGCTGGGTTCCTCGGCCGGGATGCGCCGCGGCGGAATGCTCGATCGGGCGTGCTCGGTCCTGTCCACGATCTTCGCGGCCGTGCCGCCGTTCGTCGTATCGCTGGTTCTGGTCTCGGTGTTTGCGGTGACCTTGAGGTGGTTTCCCACCTCGGGTGCACGGGCACCGGGCACCACGTACTCGGCCGCGGGGATCGCCGCGCATGCCGTGCTCCCGCTCATCGCGCTCACCGTCTCGCAGATCCCGTGGCTTCTTCTGTCCATGCGGGCTGCGGTCGTCGACTCGGCCGACTCCGATGCGGTGCGCGCGGCGCGGGCACGCGGGATCTACGGGTGGGCTCTGTTGCGTGGGCACGTGCTGCCGAGTTCGGCGGCTCCGACTCTGGCGCTCCTCGGCACCCGGCTACCCGAGCTGATCGCGGGTGCTGCGATTGTCGAGACCGTGTTCGGGTGGCCAGGGATGGCCGAGGCGCTGGTCCAATCAGCTGCGGCACTGGACTTCTCGTTGATGGCGGCGACCACGACCGCCGCGGCCCTCGCCGTTCTGCTGGGATCGGCATTGTCCGACGCAGCGACCGCCGCGATCGACCCACGAGTGCGGATCGCTGCATGACCGCCCGAGACGATGAGCTCGACACTCGGCGTCGATTCATCCCGGATTCGCCGTGGTTCGTGGTTCTCGCGATCACACTCGTCGCACTGCTGATCCCGATGATCGCCGGACGGCAGACCGCGGATTTCGCTTCCGCACTGCAGCCGCCGAGCGCCTCGAACCTGCTGGGCACCGATCACTCCGGATACGACATGCTCACCAGAACAGCAGAGGGGCTGCGGATCTCGCTGTTGATCGCAGTACTCTGCGCGGTGATCGCGTGCGCTCTCGGAGTAGTCATCGGGGTTGCCTCGGCGGCTGCCGGCGGGTGGTTCGATGCCGTCGTCATGCGCGTGGTCGATACGGTCAACGCCCTCCCCCACCTGGTGCTGGGCATCGTCATCGCGGCGCTGTGGCGAGGTGAGCCACTTGCCGTGGTGGCGTCGATCTCGTTGACGCACTGGCCGTCTGTCGCCCGGATAGTGCGGGCCGAGATCTTGGCGACGGCAGATTCCGGGTGGGTTCGCACCTCCCGCCTGGCCGGCGCGTCCCGATGGTTCGTCGCACGCAGGCACCTGGCGCCGTCGGTAGGTGGGCAAATTCTGGTCGCGCTGGCGATGCTGATCCCGCACGCCATCTGGCACGAATCGACACTGTCGTTTCTCGGAGTCGGTCTGTCACCCGATCGCGCGAGCCTGGGCACGCTACTCGGGCAGGCCCGCGGCGATGTGATGCTCGGCGCATGGTGGACACTCGCCGTTCCGGCCACGGCGCTCGTGGTGACGGCACTCGCGTTCACCCTGGGACTGTCGATGCTGCGACGACGACTCACTCCACCCGGGGGTTCGGTGTGGTGACCGCAGCCAGACTTCGCAAATACACCGTGGACATCGACTCACGCAGCCGCGGAGGCACTCTCGTTCGCACACTGGACTCCGTCGATCTCGACGTCGATTCCGGCCGAGTCACCGCCCTCGTCGGCGAATCGGGATGCGGCAAATCCCTCGTTGCGGCCGCACTGTGCGGGCTGCTGCCACCGGGGTCACACACGACCGGAACTCTCGACATAGCCGGACGCGCGGTGCCGACCGAGGCCGACTGGCGACTACTCCGCGGGCACCGCATCGGGCTGATTCCGCAGTCACCCGCTACCTCGTTCACACCCGTGCGCACCGTCGGCTCCCAGCTCGCCGAGGTCGTGCGAACCCTTGGAAGCCGAAACACCCTGTCGGAGTTGTTGGATCGGGTAGCACTCCCACCATCGAACGCGCGGCTGTACCCGCACGAATTGTCCGGCGGGATGGCGCAGCGCGCCGCGATCGCCGCGGCACTCGCCGGGTCACCGGATCTGGTCATTGCGGACGAGCCGACATCGGCACTCGATCCAGCTCTGGCAGAACAGGTCTGGGCACTGTTGAGCGACATGGCGGCTGACGGTCGAGCCGTGCTCATCGTCACTCACGATCTGACCTCGATGATGCGCTCCGGTACCTGTGGATCCATCGCCGTGATGAGGGCGGGGACGACGGTCCTCCAGGCCACACCGGCGACAGTCCTGTCGCATGACGACGACTACGTCCGCGCTCTGTTCGTAGGCGTGACGATATGATGGAAGCTCGGAACGTGACCGTGACGTACGACGATACTGTTGTTCTGCAACAGGTCTCGGTGACTGTCGCTCCCGGCGCGACGATCGGTATCACCGGCCCGTCCGGTGTCGGAAAGACGACACTGCTCGGGGTAATGGCCGGGTTGGTGCAGCCGCATTCGGGCACCGTGACATGGGATGCGCAGGCACGGCCCTTGCGCGGGTCGATCGCTCTCCTTGCTCAGCATCCGAGACTGGTGTGCAATCCGCGGTGGACCCTCGGTGCGATCGTGGCCGAGCCTGCAGCGATTCGCCGGGAGGTGATCGATGTCGAGGCCGTGTGCGACCGCGTCGGCCTCGATACTGCTTTGCTGCGGCGATTCCCGGCCCAGGTGAGCGATGGGCAACTCCAACGCGCATGCCTCGCGCGCATCCTCGTGCAACGGCCGCTGTACATCCTGTGCGACGAGCCGACGTCCATGCTCGATCCGATCGCCACCCGCGACGTGATGCGACTACTCATTGCACTGGCCGCAGACGGAGCCGGACTCGCTGTGGTCAGCCACGACCGAGCCGTCATCGACGCCCTCGCGCCCGAACACCTCGAACTCCGTGCACACATCGCATCCTGAGCGAGAACCTGGGATAAATCGTTCGACGCTACTACATTGTGCTGCAACATTATTCGCCGCTCATCGCTCACGGGTTCTGCCGCGCCCGTAGTTCTTCCTCCATCGGCGCGAAGAAGTCCCGCGCTATCGTGGTGAGTTCCTCGCCCGCTGTGCTCGGAGTCCCGGCGTCGAACGGAGGTTGCGGCGCGTATTCGGCACCGAGCATGGAGAATCGGGCGTAGTCGTCGCCGCAGAGCTTGGCCACGAGTGCGATCCCCAGGTCCATTCCCGCGGTCACCCCCGCCGCAGTCATACGATTCCCGTCCTCGACGACGCGCTCGTCGGCCTCGATCGCCCCGTAGCCTGTCAGCAGATGCCGAAACGCCCAGTGCGACGTGGCGCGTCGACCATCGAGGAGACCGGCGGCGGCGAGGGCGATCGATCCCGTGCACACGCTGGTCACGTACTGGGCACTGTGTCCGAGCCGTTCGATGTGTTCCATCGCGGCGACGTCACGCAGCAGGATCCCGGTGTCGCCACCGGGGACGAGGATGACCGCGGGTGCGTCCTCCGCCTCGGCCAACGCAACGGTCGTGAGCACTGACACCCCGTTCCCACTGAGCACAGGATCTCCCGCCCGCCCCGTGGAAGCGAGGTGGACTGTCGCCCCCGTGGCCGCGAGGAAATGCATCGGGCCGACCGCGTCGAGCATCTCGAAGCCGGGGTGCACGACGATCAGGATCTGTCGACCGGTGAGGAAACCGTCGGGCGCGAGGCGGGCGACCTCGTCGTGCGCCGCGATGCTCCGTTCGATCGCCGCACGCTTGGCAGTGTCGCCGTCGGTGGCCTCGAACACTGTGCTGCCCGTGGGGTTGTCGGAGTGATCGGTCATCGCGTGATCCTGTCTGTTGGTTGTCGGTCGTCTTCGTCGGCGAAGGCGAGTTGGAGTCGACCGGTCAAGGGATTGATCAGCGACGCTGCGTGGACGCCGAATACCCGCCGGAGGTGCTCGGGGGTGAACACCTCACAGGGGGTCCCGGATGCAACGACACGGCCGCGCTCGAGCATCACCACTTCGTCGCAATACGCGGCGGCAAGATTCAGATCGTGCAGGGTGACCAACGTCGTAACCGTGAGTTCTCGTACGAGGGTCAGCAGCTGCAGTTGGTGTCGGATGTCGAGGTGATTGGTCGGCTCGTCGAGCACGAGAATTCGAGGCTCCTGAGCCAGCGCTCGGGCGAGCTGAACACGCTGTCGTTCACCTCCGGACAATGTGCTGATCTGACGGTTCGCGAGATCTGCAACAGAGGTCGCCCGCATCGCCGACTCGACGATGCCGGCGTCACCGGACCGGCCCGCTGCGAACAGACGTCCGTGTGGAAGCCGTCCGGTAGCAACACAATCGGCTACCGTCAGCTCCAGATCGGCGGGGTTGTCCTGCACGACCGCGGCTGTCACCCGGGCGACTTCTCGCGCGCTCGAGGTCCACACGTCACGCCCATCGGCAAAGACGTGGCCTTCGGCAGGGCGCAGCATCCGATAGATCGCCCGGAGCAGAGTGGACTTGCCGCTCCCGTTCGGGCCGACGACTCCCACGATGTTGGACTGCGCCGACAACGAGATGCCGTCGATGATCCGCCGACCCGCGATATCGACACTGACGCCCTCGACGCGTAGCGGCGCGCCGTCCTCGCTATTCATCGGTCCTCGCGCCCGGACCGGCGTAGCAGCCACAGGAAGAACGGCGCACCCACCACTGCGGTCAGCAGACCGACGGGGATCTCACTCGGAGCGAGCACCAGCCGGGCCCCGATGTCCACCACGACGAGCAACAAACCACCGGCGAGTGCCGAGGCGGGCAGAACCCAACGGTGATCGGAGCCGACGAGCATGCGGACCGCATGGGGGACAACGAGTCCGACGAAACCGATAGCACCGCTCACCGCGACCGCTACCCCGACCAGCAGAGAGGTGATGACGAACAGAAGCAGTCGCATCCGTGCCACGTCGACCCCGAGACTGGCGGCTGTCTCGTCGCCGATGAGAAATGCATTGAGCACGCCGGCGAACAGCACGAGTACGACGGTCGCAGTCACCAGCACCACGGTCGGCACACCGAGGTCACTCCAGGTGGCGGCTGCGAGGCTGCCCGCGAGCCACGAGAGAACCTGTCCGACTCCACTACCGGGGCCGCTCGCACGGAGGACCAGATAACTGGTCAACGAGCTCAAGAGGTACGACACTGCGACACCGGCCAGCACAAGACGACTTGGGTTCACCCGACCCCCTCGTTGGGCGAGGACGAACACGGCGATTGTCGTAGCGAGCGCCCCGACGAAGGCAGCCACCGGAGTCGATACCGCAGCGAGGACGCCCGAGGTCAGCGTCAGGGCGGCGACGGCCGCTAACGATGCCCCCGAGGAGACCCCGAACACGAACGGGTCAGCGAGAGGGTTGCGTACGACGGCCTGCAGTACCGCTCCGGCGACAGCGAGGGCGGCGCCGACAACGAATCCGAGCAGCGCCCGCGGAAGTCGAAATTCCCAGATGATCTGGTCGTCGAGTCCTGCGGTTCCGGTGCTCCACGGGAGGAGATGCGCGACGATGACGTCGACGACGTGCACCGGGGAGATGGCCACGCTCCCGATTGCCACTGATGCGACGACGGCGAGGGTGACGCCGACCACCAGGACGAGCAGTACTACTTTTCGCCGAAAATTCGGCGGTGCCGCTACGCGATCGACGGCAGACGCTCTGCTCACGCCGAGGGTACGGGCAGGTCCAGGCCCGGGTGAAGTGCGTTGGCAATTTTCGTGAGTCCGACCATGACCGAGATCGATGAATCGGTCTGCTGCGTGGGCACCTCGCTGATCCGTCCGTCCCGGACGGCCGGCACATTCGGAAATGTGTTCTCCAGGAACGCCTTCTGCGTCTCGAAGTCCTGCCCGTCGAAGGTACCGACCAGGATCACGTCGGCGTCGGAGGCGGCGAATTCTTCCTTGCTGACGTAGACAGCATCCGATGGGAATGCGTTGGTACCGCCCGCCGTAGTGATCAAGCTGTCGTAGACTCCGCCGGCGAGCACGATCACCGGCCCCTCACCACCATTGAAGTACGCGGTGCGGACCGTCGGCTTCCCCGCTACCGCACTGATCACGTCCTGCTTCTGCGCGTCCAGTTGTGCGACAACGGCGTCCGCTTTCGCCTCGACGTCGAAGATGCGACCGAGGTCGCGCAGGGTCTTCGCAGCAGTATCGATGTTCCACTTCTCGCTGCTCTGAGCGTCCGTGGAGGTACAGAGATTCGCTCCGTACACAACCGCACCGGTCTGCTCGATCTGCTCGACGGTTGCGTAGCCCTGGGACGGGTCGAAGGCGTAGCCGTCGAGGACCTGGCCGGTCACGAGATCAGGTTGTTCACTGAGCAGTACCTCTTTGGACGGGAACCCCATCGCGCTGCCGATGTCGGTGAGGCCTTGTGCTGCTTCCTCGACCGAGGCGGGGTAGGGCGCATAGTTCTTCTGAACCGCGACGATCCGATCGCGGAGACCCAGGGCCAGCAGAGCTTCGGTGGTCGATTGCCAGAGACTGACGACGCGTGTCGGCTCCGCTTCGACCGTGATGGTGCGTCCGCAGTTCTCCAGCGAAACCGGATATGTCTCCGAGGCCGCAGCCGAAGGTGAATCGGACGAGGTCGTCTCACCGGGATCCGAGCACCCCGAGGTCACTACGAGGACGGCGGCGATCGCCGCGCATCCGGCCATCGATCGTCGAGACAATCTCGACACGGCAACTCCTTCGCTTCGACACGTGCACCCGGCATCCCGTAACGGGGCCGGAAGTAGCCATACGACGACCTAGTCGGGCGCGACACCCTGATAGTTCCCGAATACGCGCAACGGACTCATCGGGAACTTTCGTCACCACTTGCCCGACTACTGCTCGAGTAGGACCGGCTGACTGCCCAGTGCAGCCCGAGGAGAAGGAACAGAACCCGCAGATGTCCACCAGTGAAATCGATCGACCGCCTGCGCCCGGTGACACCCCGCCTCCGGCGACGAAGACGCAATTGTGGCCACAGCTCAGGCCGTTCGTGCTGCGGTTGCACTTCTATGCCGGCATCCTGGTCGGACCGTTTCTGCTGATCGCGGCCGTGACCGGCCTGCTGTACACCATCAGCCCGCAGTTGTCGGACTACGTTCATCGCCACGAACTGACCGTCGATCAGGTCGGTGATCAGCAGCTGCCGCTCAGTGAGCAGGTCGCCGCGGCCCGGGCCGCCCACCCCGAAGGCTCGATCACCGAGGTCCGGCCCCCCATCGACGCCGAGAGCACCACGCGCGTCGTGCTGGCGGTCGACGATGTTCCCGAGGGGTACGGGCGGACCGTGTTCGTCGACCCCTACACCGCGCAGGTCCGCGGGGAACTGACCACGTTCGGTGAGTGGCTCCCGGTGCGCGCGTGGATCGATGAACTGCACCGCAACCTCCACCTCGGCGATCTGGGCCGTAACTACAGTGAGCTGGCCGCGAGTTGGCTGTGGGTGGTTGCACTCGGTGGGCTCGTGTTGTGGATCGCCCGTGTCCGCCAACGCTCGTCCAGTGTTTCCGAAGCCGCCAGGGCTGCACTGGTGCCGGAACCGAAGAAGAAGGGCCGCGCCCGCACATTGTCGTGGCACGGAACGGTCGGGGTGTGGATCATCGCCGCTCTCCTGCTGCTCTCGGTCACCGGTTTGACGTGGTCACGGTATGCCGGAGAGACCATCGGGGACGTACGTACGGCGCTGTCGTGGACGACGCCGTCGGTCGAGACCGATCCTGCCGGAACGGGCGAGAATGCAGGCGGTGATCACCACGGGGGTGACGGTGCGCCGGTCACCGACACTGTGATCGGTGAAGGCGTCGGAATCGACGGTGTCGAGGCCGCCGCCGAGGGCGCGGGACTGCAGGTACCGATGGAGCTCGTTCCTCCCGCTGCAGAGGGACAGGCATGGAAAGTTCAAGAGGCCAAACGTGATTGGCCCACACGCTACGATTCGGTGGCCGTCGATCCCGCATCGGGGAAGGTGATCGACAAGGTCGAGTTCGCGAACTGGCCGTTCATGGCGAAGATGACCAACTGGACCATCGACGCCCACATGGGCATCCTGTTCGGACTCGTCAACCAGATCATGTTGGCGCTCACTGCTATCGGACTGATCGCTGTCATCCTTCGCGGCTACCGGATGTGGTGGCTGCGGCGACCGACAAGGGCACGGGGAGTCAGGTTCGGGCCACCGGCCAAACGCGGCGCGCTGCGCCGGATGCCGCCGTGGGCCGCGGTCACTGCGGTGCTGATCGCAGTGATCCTGGGGTGGTATCTGCCGTTGTTCGGAATCACGCTCGCGGTGTTCGTTGCCGTCGACGTCGCTCTGGGACTGCGCTACCACCACCGATCACGCGGAACCGCACTCGAATCGGCGTCGCTGCCGACGCGGGAAGAACGAACCGACGCGGATCCAACACTGGGCCTCGATACACACGATCGGCAGGACAAGTCATGATCGGCGATACCTCGCTGCGGTGGATCACCACAGCACTGTTCGTGTTCGCCGCCGGATACTGCGTGTACCGCATCATCCGAGCCGCGAACTGGAACGTTCGGATCGACCACGGTTTCCATCTCGTGATGTGCGCAGCGATGATTGCGATGGTGTGGCCGTGGGGACTCGGCGTCCCGCTGTTACCGCAGGGAGCGTTCTTCGCCGCGGCGACGGTGTGGTTCGCGATCTCCGCGGCACGCACGGCGCCGAGCACGACCGATGTCGACGAGCACCCTCACGGGCCTGCGATGGGCGGCTATCACGCATTCATGATGGCTGCGATGGTGTGGATGGTCGCGGTGATGGCCGGATGGCTTCCCGGTGCCGCTGCGCACGATCACACCGCCGACGCCGCCGACGGTGGCATGGCCGGGATGGGCGCGCACGCACACACTCGAGGTATGGACATGAGCAGTCCTGATCATGCGGCTGCGATGAGCGGACCGGGATGGATCTCCGCGGTATCACTCACGCTCACAGTCGTCTTCGCTGTCGCAGCGATCGTGTGGCTCTACCGTCTGTTCGTCGCCGAACAGACGGCTGCTCTCGGGCCCTTACGTCCTTCGCCTGCATCGCAGGTAGGTAGTACTGCTGTCGCTGTACTACCGGCGTCGCGGATGCAGACTGTCGCGGCGGCGTGCGAGGTGGCGATGGCAGCCGGGATGGCGATCATGATGGGCGTCATGTAACAGCGATGATCGCCCGACACCACTGCAGTACAGCTATATCGAACGAGGTTCTGTGACAACCGACTCACCGCACCATATTTCACACACCCGCCAGTCGGTGTGTGTGCACTACGCCCTCGCGGTCGCGCTTGTCTGCGCGGCCGCGTTGGTCGTTGTCGTCACGGTCGTCTCCGGTGACACCCGGTATGCCGCGAGCGGTGATTCGTTCCCGGGCACGGTCACCTCCTTGTCCTACGTCCTGCTCCGTTTCACTGCCACCCTCGCCGGCGCGATCACGGTGGGTTCGCTTGCGTACGGGCTGATGTGTACCCGTTTCGGCCGCGCTGGTCGTGTAGGCCCCGAGGGATACGCGGCTCTGCTCACCGCGGGCCGCTCGAGCCTGGTCTGGTTGGCTGCTGCGCTGGTCTTGATTCCGGTGTCGGCAGCCGACGCCACCGGAATCGGAATCGGTGACGCGGTGGCACGTGGGGTGATCGTCGATCTCATCCCACCGAACGAGGCACCGAAAGCGTGGATGGTCAGCGCGATCGCTGCTGCCGTGGTCACCATCACCGTCAGGTGGACGCTGAATTGGGTGGTGATGGCCGTCTCGTCGGTCGTCGCAGCCATCGGGGTGTTGCCCGCGTGGGTCGTCGGCAATGCCGGTCAAGGACCGAATCACGACATCGCCACCAGCGCCGCCATCGTCGCTGCACTGGCCCTGTCGGTGTGGACCGGGTCGACGATGAGCCTGTGGTCCCAGCATCGACGAGTGCCCAACCGAAACCACTGCGACCCTGACGACTCCGACTCCGACCCCGATCTCGCAGTGGCGGTTTCGCGGCAGAGCATCGTCGCTGCGTGCTCCGCGATACTCACGATCGGCCTGTCGGCCGTGCTGATGATCATCCTTCTTCCCGCTGGCTCTGTGCTCACCACCTCCTACGGCCGGCTCGCGGTTGCCGGTGCCGGGCTGATACTTCTTGCCGCGATGTGCGTCGGCACGGCTGTGTTGCGGGGTCGGCGCGGCGGCGTGGGCCCGCGCCCGAATCATGTTGCGATACAGCTGGTCGCATTGATCGTTCTCTGGGCGGCGGTCACTCTGATGGCCATCCAGCCGGCTCCGGTGTTCTTGACCTCTCCTGCCACGGTGTACGACGTGCTTCTCGGATTCGAACCGTCCGGAGCTCCCTCGCTGGGGCAGTTCGCGAGCTTCTGGAGGTTCGACTTCGTCACCGGCGGAGCGGCAGTGGTGCTGGCATCGATGTACGGGTGGGCGGTTCTGCGGTTGCGCAGGCGCGGCGATCGGTGGCCGCTCGGGCGCATCATCGCCTGGATGACTGGATGTCTGGCGTTGTTGGTGGCGACGAGTTCGGGTGTGGGGGCGTACGGTTCGGCGATGTTCAGCGTCCACATGGGCGTGCACATGACGCTCAACATGTTCGTTCCGGTCCTGCTTGTGCTCGGCGGGCCGGTCACACTGGCGTTGCGGGCGCTGCCCCCGGCGCGGGATGACAGCGTCCCGGGACCGCGGGAGTGGATTGTGTGGGTGGTGCATTCGCCGCTGATGCGACTGCTGTCGAACCCCGCCGTCGCGGTCGGGTTGTTCGTCCTTTCGCTCTATGCGGTGTATTTCAGCCCGCTGTTCGACGAGCTGGTCCGCTACCACTGGGGACACGAGCTGATGAACATCCACTTCATCGTCACCGGGTACCTCTACTACTGGGTCATCATCGGTATCGACCCCGGCCCCAAACGCCTCCCCCACCTGGGCCGGTTGGCATTGCTGTTCGCGGTCATGCCTTTTCACGCGTTCTTCGGTATCGCGGTGATGACCATGGACCGCATCATCGGCGGAACCTTCTACCGCTACCTCGATCTTCCGTGGGTCCAGGATCTCGCCGGCGATCAGCGTTTCGGCGGTGGCCTGGCATGGGCGTCGAGCGAGGTCCCTCTGGTGCTCGTGGTCATCGCCCTGGTCAGCCAGTGGGCGCGTCAGGACAGGCGCACCGAAGTTCGTGAGGACCGGCTCGCCGATTCTGGTACCGATGACGAGCTCGACGCCTACAACGCGATGTTGGCGCAGCTCTCGCGCACTCGAAAGTGACGAGAAGACAACACATCATGTCCGGGACTGTCTTCTATATCGTGTTGTTCATCTCGGCCGGCGGCGCAGCGTGGCTCGCCTCCCGCGCCGAGCACCGGCGCGACGCCCGGTGGGTCGGTGTTCTGGCCATCATTGCCTTCGCTGTCGTGTTCGCCGCGGTCGCAGGACAACTGGCATCGTCCTGACCTGCGCGACGAGGACCGCGGCTGCAGACAATGAGAGGCCGGATCAGAGCAAGGTGCGCCAGTAGTCCCAGAACCGTTCGATGCACACCAGGACGACCGCGGTGTACCAGACCGCGGCCGCCGGCCAGGTCCATGCACGCAGCGCCGGCGAGGCACCGGCGCGTCCCATCGCGGTCAACCAGAGGGGGATCGTCACGGCCCACACGGCCATGCAGTACGGGCACAAGGCCCCGATGCGGTAGAGACTCTGGAAGATCAGCCAGTGCACGAACACCACACCCGCTGACAGACCTGCGGCGAGTCCTGTCCAATACCAGCGCGGGATCGGGACTGCTCCGAGGGTGAGGATCCCGGTGACTACCACGACGGTGAATGCGGGGATTCCGAGGATGGGGTTGGGGAACCCCAGTAGCGCTGCCTGGGGCGCGGTCATCACCGACCCGCAGGACAGCACCGGGTTCAGGCTGCACGAGGGAACGTAGCTGGGGTCCAGGAGCAACTCGTAGCGTTCGATCACCAGGATCAACGATGCGAGCAGTCCTATGCTTCCTGCAACGAGCATTCCCCATCCCGCCCCGGGGGATACTGGTCTATGCCGTTGTGTAGGAACGGTTTCGGTCATGCCGTTCACGGGATGGCGCGTACCGCTGCGTCGAGGGCGTCGGGTGTGCTCAGGTCGAGGGGTTCGCCGTTGAGCAGGACGGTAGGGGTGGCGTTGATGTTGGTCTCGAGCACCGACTGTGTGGAATCGGTAACCCAGTCGGTGTAGTGGCCGCCGGTGATGCAGTCGCCTGCGGTGTCGGGTGCTACCGCTGCGAGGGCAATATCGGTCAGTTGCTCGTCGCTCAGGCCTGAACCGCCTTCGGCGGGCTGCTGCTCGTAGACGGCGGAGTGGAAGCCGAGCCAGGTGTCGATCGACGAATCGGCGACGCACAGTGACGCGTTCGCCGCCCGGGTGGAGTAGTCGGTGGAGGACATGCGGTCGAGGATGGCGATGGGGTGGTAGTCGATCGCCGCGATTCCGTCGGTGCGAAGGTTGTCGAGGGTGTCGCCGAACGTTGCCTCGAAGCTCTTGCACACCGGGCATTGAAAGTCCTCGTAGACCGTCAGGACACGCTTGGGTGATGCTGCGCCCTCGGCGAGTTCGACGTTCGGGGTTGCGGCGCGTAGGGCACCGGTCTCCGTGACCGATGACGGTGCCGCCGCGGTCTGCGCCGACGAATCGCGGGTGGCGATCACGATGATGCCCACTGTCAGTGCGAACGCGACCAGTGCTGTGGTGACGCCGACACGTACCCAGATCGATCGTCGGTGTTCGGCCGCGGCGAGAGTGTTGCGCGGAGTCCGGGCAGTGTTGGGCACGGGTGGGGATCCTTCCGTCGGTTCGGCTCGAGAGGGGCTCGATCAGTACGTGAGAACGCGGCGCTCCGGGCGAAGGGCCAGTCGCGTCCACAGCCCGGTGAGAACTACGGCGGTGAGCAGCCCGATCACCGCGCCGGGGCCGGGACCGGCGAGAGTTGAACTGTCGGGAGCGGACTGGCGTGTCCAGATGGCCAACACCGCCAGGACCGAGGTAATGGCGCATCCTGCGGCGGCGAGAACGATCAGATGGAACATGCGGGTATGAAGTGCGGCTGCCGAGCAGATCAGACAGAAGATCACACCGGCATGAGCGGCGATCACAGCGATGATGCTGGTCGATTCCGCCTGCGCTGCTGCATTGTTGAGCAATGTTGCCCAGCCCGTTGCCGCACCCGCCTGGCACAGGCACAGACCCAGCCCTGCTATGGCGATAGCCACAGCCACACGCAGTCGCTCGTGTGCAGCCATCTCCACCGTTGCCAATACTCGTCGTTCGATGGCCTCGAACATGGGCCGATAGTGTCGAAGATCGTCGTGCACTTCGAACCCTTCCGTCAAGTGCGGTACCGGCCGCATCCGTCGACCGCATCCTGCGTCGGCGCATCTCGATGACCGCTCGAACACCAGTCGCACTGCGGGCGAGAAAGTTCCCCGCTCGACGCGGGAACTTCGGAGCCCACGAATGCGACTGACTGTAGGTACCGCGGCGATGACTTCGGTACGAATCCGCCTGGTGGCTGACCGGGCGAGGTACGCAGGAGTGCGTGGCCGGGCCGGTCGTGCGGCGCGGCCACGCACAGCACGTCTACCGAAGCGGCGACTCCCTTTACCGCGCGCCGAGGTATCCGGTCGAGCGGTCAGTCTCCAGCGCGGTACCGACGCAGCCGGAGGCTGTTCGATACGACGAAGAATGACGAGAACGCCATGGCAGCGCCCGCGAGGAGTGGGTTGAGCAGACCTGCGGCCGCGATGGGGATGGCGGCGATGTTGTATCCGAACGCCCACAGCATGTTTCCCTTGATGGTCGCCAGCGTGGCCTTGGCCAGGCCCAACGAATCGACCACCGCGCCGAGGTCGTCGCGGACGACGATGATGTCCGCGGCACCGATGGCGACATCGGTGCCCGCGCCGATCGCCAAACCGAGATCCGCCGTCGCCAACGCCGGCCCGTCGTTGATCCCATCCCCCACCATCGCCACCGTCCGGCCGGACTCCTTCAGCGAGGCGATGATGTCGACCTTGCCCTCGGGCAGCACTTCGGCGATGACCTCCTCTATTCCGACCGCATCCGCCGCAACCTGAGCCGCGAAAGCGTTGTCACCGGTGACCAACAATGTCCTCAGCCCGAGAGCGTGCAGTTGTGCGATCGCGGCTGCGGCGGAGGGTTTGACGGTGTCGGAGACGGTCACCACTGCCCGAACGATTCCATCCACCGCCACGAACACCGAGGTGGCTCCGATCGTGTCACTGCGGTTCTGCGCCATCGTCAACGTTCGTGGGATCACCAATCCTCGGTCCTCGAACAGTCGTCGACGGCCGATCTCGACGAGCCGACCGTGGACCCGGCCGTGGGCTCCCATTCCGGGTAGCGCTACGAAGTCCTCGACCGGCTCGAGCTCGTCGCAGCGGGAGCGGGCTGCGTCGACGATCGCGGCGGCGATGGCATGTTCGGAGGCGTGTTCGACAGCGCCGGCCAGGACCAGCATCTCGTTCTCATCGGCACCATGGGCGACGACGATCGACTCGAACGTCAACGCCCCGGTGGTGATGGTGCCTGTCTTGTCGAATACGACCGTGTCGACGGTTCTGGTGGCTTCGAGGGCGTGATGGCCTTTGATGAACACTCCGAGCTGCGCTCCTCGGCCGGAGGCCACCATCAGCGCGGTCGGTGTCGCCAACCCGAGCGCGCAGGGGCAGGCGATGATCAGCACTGCGAGCGCAGCGCTGACCGCGGTGTCCACCTGACCGGTCCCGATCAGCCACCCGATGAATGTGAGCGCCGAGAGCACGAACACGATGGGCACGAACACCCCGGAAATACGGTCGGCAAGACGCTGCAGATCCGCTTTGCCCGACTGCGCGGCGTCTACGAGGCGGATCATGCCCGCGAGCGCGGTGTCCGATCCGACCGCCGCTGCTTCGACCACCAAACGGCCGTCGAGGACAACGGTTCCACCGATCACCGCCGACCCGGTCCGTATGTCGACGGGCAGCGATTCACCTGTCATCGCGCTGGTGTCGACGGTGCAGGTGCCTTCGACCACGAGGCCGTCAGCTGCGATCACTTCACCGGGCCGCACCACGAACCGCTGACCTTCCTTCAGCTCTGTGACCGGGATGCGTAGCTCGTTGCCGTCGCGCAGCAGCACCGAAACATCGCGGGCACCGAGTTCGGCCAAGGCCCGCAGCGCCCCGCCCGCACGGCGTTTGGCTTTGGCCTCGAAGTAGCGGCCGGCGAGAACGAAGACGGTGACACCGGCTGCGACTTCGAGGTAGATCGAATCGCTCGAGACGATCGCGGCCCAAATGCCGCGGCTTTCGTCTGCAGTCGAGGCACGAAAGAACATCGAATACAGCGACCAGCCGGTGGCCGCGATGATGCCGGAGGAGACCAGTGTGTCCATCGTGCTCGTGCGGTGCCGGAGTCCCGCGAGGGCAGCGCGGTGGAACGGTAGGGCAGCCCACCCCACCACGGGGATCGCCAACGCCAGCAGAACGAACTGCCAACCGGTGATGCGGGTGCTGGGGACCACTGCGAACATGATCGACAAATCGGCGAGTGGCATGAACAGCACCAACGCGACGACCAGACGGCGGAAGATGTCCCGGGTGTGTGCGTCCTCGGCCGAGGTGTCGACGCTGGCGTGGTCGACGAACGGCTCCGCGCTGTAACCGGCGGATGCAACGACCTCACACAGCTGTGTCGGTGTCGAGGTGGTGGGTGCGTCGATAGTGGCGACGGCGGTGGCATAGTTCACCGATGCCCGGACCCCGTCGATTTTGTTCAACTTACGCTCGACCCGGTTGGCGCATGCACCGCACGTCATCCCGCTGACCGACAGCGCGATCCGTACCGTGTCGGTTCCGGTGGGGGCCGGGTTTTCACCGGGCGCGGCAGTGGAGGCGGGCGTGGTGCTCACAGACATCGGATCAGTTCTCTCGTCGGTAGTGCAGGTTGTTCGTGCGGGCGCGGGTCAGGCGGCCGGGTCGTTCGCACCGCGTAGGTGGCCGCGGCGCCGCCCGTAGCGGGCTCCGTCGGGCAACTCGACGTCCTCGCCGGCATCGGCGGGTAGACGATGCGAGGCCGGAGACCCGGTGTGGAGCTCTCGTCTCCGGACCATCATCGTCACCAACACTCCGATGGCGATGATGGCGTGCGAGGCCACCCGTTCGACGGTGACCTGCCCGGCTATCGAATCAGTGATCACAAAACACGTCAGCAGCACCGTGAACGTGGCCAACACCGGCAGCAATCCGTTGGTGGCGGCCGGGCGCCACGCGGCGATCAGAAAACCGACGCCGACTGCAAGGTTCCAGGCGGTGCTCTCGTTGAACAGGTGCCCGGTCATTGCCTCGGTGCCCATGACCATCCCGCCGTGATCATGTCCGATGCCGAAGATTTGAGTGAGCCCAAGGGCCAACTGGGCCAGTGCGACCACGACGAGTGCGGCTCGCCAGGGGTGATCACGGATCACCCACCGAAGCAATCGCCGCGGCCTACTCCTCGGAACGGGCACACCGACTGCGGCGAGAATGCTCGACGTCAGATCCGGAGTCCGACCCACCGAGTTGACGCGCAAGCTACGGGTCAGTGCGGTCGCCGAGGCGTACCACGCTTGGCAGTCGGTGCAGGTAGCGAGATGCTCGTCCGTGCGATGGGTGGGCACGGGCTCTCGTTCTCCGTCGATGCGCGCCGACAGAGCTTCTCGCGCTAGTGAGCAGTCCACACCTACAGTGTCGCGCAGGGCTGGCGATAAGTTCCCGGCACCGGTCCCCTACTGTTGCGGGCGTGAGTTCACGGGCCGAGCACGACGCGCACACCACCGAGTTGGCGCTCGCTGCCGGTCGGGGCGATCACCGCGCCCTCGAATCGTTCATCCGGGACACTCAGAGCGACGTGTGGCGTTTCGTTGCGCACTTGAGCTCGGTGTCGGCAGCCGACGATCTCACCCAGGAAACCTATCTACGGGCGATGAAGTCGCTGCCACGTTTCGCCGCCCAGTCCTCGGCACGCACCTGGCTCCTCTCGATCGCCCGACGCGTGGTCGTCGACCAAGTTCGTTCGGCAATGTCCCGTCCCCGGCTGGTCGGAAGCGACGATTGGATCGCTGTCGCCGACTCCGCCCACGCTGCATCGGCCCCGGCCGCGAACTCCTCCGAAGATCTCGTCGAGGTACGGATGCTGCTCGCAGGGCTTCCCGCCGAACGGCGCGAAGCACTGATCCTCACGCAAGTCCTCGGCTTGTCCTACGACGAAGCCGCGCAGGTGTGTGGGTGCCCGATCGGAACGGTCCGCTCCCGGGTGGCACGCGCCCGAGAGCAGTTGATCGCAGCATCGCGTGCCGACGGGCAGAACACCGGTTAGACCGCCGGATTGCGCGGGCAGTCACAAGCCTTCCCAGCGCAGAAATTCGGCGACGTCAGTCAGGGCCTGGGGATCGTTCATTTTCGACAAGCGCTGCATACCCCAAAGCCATGATGTTGTTCTCTGCAGACCGTTCTTCGGAGCGAAAGTGTGCCGAACTGGCAAATCGTCCGCAGATGGTGCGGACTATGCAATATCCATAGGCGAATTCGGACAATGTTTCACCGGGGCGTAGCCCTCGGGCGCTTATGACCGACATGCATGCGAAATCTGTTTCAGCACAACCGTTTCTACGACCGGACCCGAGATGTCGCGGGTATCGACGAGGTCAGTCAAATCAAGTTGTGACAGTCTCGTGACACCGAGCCACCCCACGAAGGCGACCACGCAGCACGAAACCGGCCCTGAGCTGCATGAATGCGGCTGACGACCACGGAGCACGTAAATCCCGCGCGGATTTAAAATCCGCTGCCTCAGTTGTCCACTCAAATCCGTGATAGACCGCCGAAGTCCACGCTACCACCCGAAAAGCACTGTCCTGGTCCACAAATCTGGATCCATATGGACTCCGGTGCCCCCAGTCGGACTCGAACCGACACTGTGCGGATTTTAAGTCCGCTGCCTCTGCCAATTGGGCTATAGGGGCCACCGCTGAACTCTCGCTCCAGCGGTGACGATCATATCGGGCTGCTACTGGGCCGGAATGACCGGCGGCACGAAGTCGAAGGTCATACCGAGAAGCCACACGAGCAGCAGGACCACCGGGAAGTGGAAGATGAACTGCAGGAACGTGAATCCGATCAGATCTCGCGCTCGCAGGCCCAGGACGGCCAACAGCGGCAGCATGAAGAACGGGTTGATCAGATTCGGCAACGCCTCGGCCACGTTGTAGATCTGGACGGTCCAGCCGAGGTTCATCTGCACGTCGGTCGCCGACTGCATCACGTACGGCGCTTCGACCAGCCACTTGCCACCGCCCGAGGGAACGAAGAGTCCGAGGACGACGGTGTAGATCGCGATGACCACCGCGAAACCTCCACCGGACCCGATCTCGGTGAAGAAGGTAGCCAGATGCTCGGAGATCGTGACGCCTCCCCGGCCCTCCGCCTTGGTCAACATGGCGGCCATCGCGGCGTACAGCGGGAACTGCACCAGGATGCCTGCGGTCGCAGGGACAGCCTTGCTCACCGAATCGAGGAAGCGGCGCGGGGTGCCGTGCAGCACCAACCCGAGCATCAGGAAGACCAACAAGTACCCGTTAAGGCTGCTCACCACCGACAGCACTGGCAGCGTCAACAGTTGGGAGACAAGCCATCCCAGGGTCATTGCGCCGACGAAGAGCGGAAGAATGCGACTGTACTCGAGCCACTCACCCGGCCTGCTGCGCGGAGCAGGCTCGGCGACGGTGTCGTCGAGGTCGACCTCCATGTCAGCGGCAGTCTTGATCGCGGCCCCCTTGGGAGCGGACACATGCGCGATGACGACCGTCAGAACGATGATGATCACGCACATCAGCAACGACTGCCACGTGAAGATGGTGGTTCCGAAATCGAGTACACCCGTGACCGAAAGCAGCGTCGCCGGAAGCGAACTCGCCGTCGCCTGCAACTGCGCGGCCGAGGAAGACATTCCCAGCGCCCACACGGCCCCGAGTCCCATGAACGCCGCAGCCCCCAGTGCTCGGTAGTCCGTCCTCAGATCGTCCCGCCGCGCGATGGCTCGGGCCAGCAGACCGGCGAACACCAGGCTCAGGCCCCAGTTCAGGAAGGACACCGAGCAGGACAGCAGCGCCACGAAACTGACTGCGCTACTGGAACTCTTGGGCACCTGCGCCAATCGGGTGATCAATCTGGCGACCGGTGGAGATGTGGCCACGACGTAGCCGGTGAGAACGACCATCGCCATCTGCAGCGTGAAGGCAGTCAGGTCCCAGAAGCCGTTACCGAACGCGTCGACCACATTCTGCGGAGACGACCCGTTCGCGAACGCAGCCACAGCCACGACCACCACACCGACCAGAGCGAAGATGTACGCGTCGGGAAACCACTTCTCGGTCCCCTTGGCGAGCGCTTGCGCTACGCGGGCCAGCCCTTTCTCGGCCGGTGCCTGGTCGGCCGCAGCCTGTTCGGCGGGTGACGTCATCGGTGGTCCTCACCTCGAAGGGAGCCGTGACGTGGGCCACAGCACCTGTAAGGCTTCACCGAATGACGCAGCGATGCAACCGACATCGCCGCAGACCGCCTCTGCAGAAATGCAGATCAGATCTTGATGGACATCGCGATGCCGTCGAGAATGTCGTGCTCACTGACCGTCAACGAGCTCACGGCACCGCGTCGCTCGAACTCCTCGGCCAATACGCTGCAGACAATTGCACCGCCGCCGATCACATCGACCCGACCGGGATGCATGGGCCCCAACGCGCTTCGCTGCGTGTGGGTCATCCCGATCAGTCGCTCGCACACCTCGAAGAGCTGATCGAACGGCACTCGCGAGAGGTGTACCGCGTCGGCGTCGTACTCGGGTAGTTCCTTGGCGATGGCCGCGATGGTGGTCATCGTGCCGGCCACCCCCACCCAGCTCGACGCGTCACCGATCGACACTTCCTCGAACGCCTCCGCCAACTTCTCGCGGGCGTACTCACGCGCACCGTTGATCTCGTCGACGGTGGGCGGGTCACTGTGCAGGAACCGTTCGGTGAGGCGTACGCAGCCGATGTTGGCCGAGAACGCGGACTTGACGCCCTTGGCGTCGCCCAGCACGAGCTCGGTGGAACCACCACCCAGATCGACCACCAGGAAAGGCCCTGCCGCAGCGTCGAGTTCACCGACTGCACCGGCGAAGGACAGTCGTGCTTCCTCGTCGCCGGTGATCACTTCGGCCTCGGCACCGGGGATCACCTTGCCGAGCACCTCGCGCACCATCGAGAAGAAGTCCTCTCGATTGGACGCATCCCGAGTGGCCGAGGTGGCGACCATCCGCACTGCTGTGGCCCCGGTCTTGCGAATGATCTCCGCGTACTCGACCAATGCCACGCGGGTGCGCTCGATGGCCTCGGGCACGAATGCTCCGGTGGCGTCGACGCCTTGCCCGAGCCGTACCACTCGCATCTCGCGAGCGACGTCGGCGAGGGACTTACCGTTGTTGTCTGCGACGAGCAGGCGGATCGAGTTGGTGCCGCAATCGATTGCTGCAACCCTGGTCATTGCTTCTCCGCACGTAGTTCTTCGATGGTCGGCCAATCGGCCGGAATTGCCTTGCCGCGCAACGAGTTCTCCGCTGCCAACGCAACCGACTCGTCACCCAGCGGGTTGACGCCCGGACCCTTGGCCAACGAATGCGCGATGAGCACGTGCAGGCACTTGACGCGATCGGGCATACCGCCGCCGGTGAAATCCGTTCCGAGAGATTCGATCTCGTCACGCTCGGCCAGATACGACTGATGTGCGCGCAAGTATGCCGCGGCCAGTTCGGGATCGGTACCGAGACGCTCGGTCATCTCCCGCATCACCCCGGCCGATTCCTGTCGACTGGCCTCGGCCGTCAGCCGCGGATCCGTCAGATAGAACAGAGTGGGAAAAGGCGTCCCGTCGGGCAGCTTCGGGGCGGTTTTCACCACACCCGGCCTGCCGTCCGGAGATCGGTACGCGATCTCGAGTACGCCACGCGGTTCACGTCCGAGCTGCGCTGCGACCGCATCGAGATCTTCCTGCGAGACTGCCGAGGAATTCACCCGACCGGTCCTCCTTCTGGTTCTGGCACCGCCGGCGCGGCCGGTGCAGGTTCTGGCTGTACGAGTGGCATGGGTGCGGACGTCGGCTCCGGGGGTTCGTTCGATCCCTGCGGCTGGACGGCGGTGTTCCACAGTTCGGTGAACCACGGTCCCGTCGGCGTGTTGTCCACGGCGAGGTCCGCGGAGCTCGGCGAGTAATCGCCGGGCAACTGCACCTGATACGGCGTCTCCCCCGGCATGACGAAACGCAGCCGTTCGCGAGCGTCGGCCGCAATGCGCGACGGCTCGTCGAGCTGCGACTTCTGCGTCTGGAGCGCGTCCACCTCGTCCTGCAGGGTCTGACGCTCGGCCAACACGGACTCGAGCTCACTGCGTTGCGAGAAATACGTACGCAGCGGCACGGCCAGCGTCAACGCCAGCGCGCACACCACGACACCGAGGAT
The DNA here is from genome assembly GCF_002258285.1 of Rhodococcus sp. 06-418-5. Classification (NCBI taxonomy): domain Bacteria; kingdom Bacillati; phylum Actinomycetota; class Actinomycetes; order Mycobacteriales; family Nocardiaceae; genus Rhodococcus; species Rhodococcus sp. 06-418-5. The sequence goes on along the minus strand of NZ_NOYE01000025.1, from coordinate 261,384 downwards.
GACGGCTCGGCCGGTGGACAGTCCGAAGAACGTCCGCTCGGGCATCTTGGGTCGACGAACACCGACGCGCCGGGGCGCGGCCTTGCCGCCGACCACGGCGTCGCGCGCCTGATCCGAGGGTTCCGGTGGGGTGGCCTGCCGGCCGGAGGCGTTCTCCTCGCGAGAGACGCCCCCGGCCTTGGACCGACTCGATGTGGAGGACCGGCCGCGGGGTCGGGGATCACGTCCACCTGGACTGGTCCCGGACCTGCCGCGCCGTGCCATCATTCACTCTCCACTTCGTGCCATACGTGCCTGTTCGCTATCCCTCGTAATTGAACCGGGGGAAAGACAACTCGCCGGCGTAACGCGCCGCGTCGCCCAGAGCTTCTTCGATACGCAGCAACTGGTTGTACTTGGCCACGCGCTCGCTTCGAGCCGGAGCACCGGTCTTGATCTGGCCGCTGCCGACGGCAACTGCCAGGTCAGCGATGGTGGTGTCCTCGGTCTCACCGGACCGGTGGCTCATCATCGTCTTGTAGCCGTTGCGGTGCGCGAGATCGACGGCGTCGAGGGTCTCGGTGAGCGTGCCGATCTGGTTGACCTTGACCAGCAGCGCGTTGGCCGCACCCTTGACGATGCCGTCTTCGAGACGCTCGGGGTTGGTGACGAACAGATCGTCGCCGACGAGCTGAACCTTGTCGCCGATCGACTCGGTGAGGGCAACCCAGCCGTCCCAGTCGTTCTCGTCGAGCGGATCCTCGATGGAGACCAGCGGGTAGGCGTCGACGAGCTCGCCGTAGAAGGCCGACATCTGCTCGGCGGACTTGGTCTCGCGCTCGAAGGCGTAGCCGGTGCCCGCGGTGTAGAACTCGGTGGCCGCAACGTCGAGCGCGAGGGCGACGTCCTGTCCGGGCTTGAGGCCGGTCTTGCCGATCGCCTCGAGGATCAGGTCGAGGGCAGCCTTGGTGCCGGCGAGGTCGGGAGCGAAGCCACCCTCGTCACCGAGGCCGGTGGACAGCCCCTTGGCCTTGAGTACGGACTTGAGCGCGTGGTAGACCTCGGCACCCCAGCGCAGCGATTCCTTGAACGTGGGTGCACCGATCGGCGCAATCATGAATTCCTGCACGTCGACGCCACTGTCTGCGTGTGCGCCACCGTTGATGATGTTCATCATCGGGACCGGCAGGATATGGGCGTTGGGGCCGCCGAGGTAGCGGAAGAGCTCGAGCCCGGTGGACTCGGCCGCGGCCTTGGCGACGGCGAGCGAGACACCCAGCAGGGAGTTCGCGCCGAGGCGAGACTTGTCGGGCGTGCCGTCCAGATCGAGCAGAGCCTGGTCGACGGTGCGCTGCTCGATGGCGTCGAGGCCGATGACCGCCGGTGCGATCTCGTCGAGGACCGCGTTGACTGCCTTCTCGACGCCCTTGCCGCCGTAGCGGTCTCCGCCGTCACGAAGCTCGACGGCCTCGTGCTCACCGGTGGATGCGCCGGAGGGAACGGCTGCACGGGTCAACGTCCCGTCGTCCAATGCGACCTCGACCTCAACCGTGGGGTTGCCACGGGAATCGAGGATCTCGCGAGCTCCGACCTGCTCAATGATGGCCACGAATGCTTCTCCTAGTAACGGGGACCGGCGGACTGTGCCGGGTGCAAGACTAGCCGCTTCCCGGTGCCTCCCGCGATGCACGGAGATCTACGGCCTGGTGCCCACCGAGTACGCGGCCGCTCGATCGCGCACGTCCCGCAGATACTGACCCGACAGGTTGTACGCCATCAGCGCGCTCTCCCAGCCCTGCGCCGTCCGCAGATCACCGCCGCGGGCGCAGAGGTAACGCGCCGCCGTCAGCGCGGCGTCGTCGATGTTGTCCGGATCGGCGACGCCGTCACCGTTGGCATCGACGCCCCACTTCTTCCAGGTCTCGGGAATGAACTGCATGGGGCCCATGGCCCGATCGAACTCGGTGTCGCCGTCCATGACGCCACCGTCGGTGTCCGGAATCTCGGCGACGCCCGGTCCGCCGTCGAGCGGGATTCCGCGAATCGGCGGTGCGACGAGACCGTCGGGTGCCACCGACGAGCCCTGGTACGTGCCGTGGCGACTCTCGATGTAGCCGATGCCGGCGAGTGTCGTCCACGCGATTCCGCAGTCGGCGTCCGTCTCGGTCATGATCGCCGCAGCGTGCCCGTACGACGCCAGGGCGGTCACCGAGATGCCCAACGCGTCGGTCTGGGGTTCGGCCCACGCGAGCAACAAGTCGGCCGTGCGTCCGGGCGCGTTGAAGTCGATGGCCGGTACTTCCGTGCCGGGTCCGGGCGGGATGCCCTCGGGAATCTCGCGTTTCGGTTCGCCGGTGCCGCACGCCGTCAATGCAAGAAGGAGCGACGCTGTGGCGAGCACGCAGATACGGGAGATCACCACTCCATCCTGCACACGCAAGGTAATAGAAAGCTAAAGGCCGAGATAACCCCTGGTCAACGCGTGTTCGGGTTGGGTTGCAGGGTGTATGTTCTGGGCAGCCTTCATTCATGAGGGTCGCCTACCCTTTGCGAGGGAAGGCGTACCAATGTTCGACGCATCACAGGAGCATCACCCGTGTCCACAGTCGTTCTCGCCGCCGGTTCAGCGCCGTCGATCGCCACCCAGATGTTCGGTAGTGGCTTGATCGGCCTGCGCGAAGGGCTCGAGACCGGCATCGTCGTGATGATCCTCGTCGCGTTCCTCGTCAAAGCCGAACGACGCGACGCGCTCAAGTGGGTCTGGCTCGGAGTCGGCCTGGCCGTCGCCATGGTCGCCGCCATCTTCTTCGTGATCCACTACGGCACCTCCACCGTCACCGGACTGACCGCCGAAATAATCGCCGGAGCCGCCTCGCTCGTGGCCGTCGTCATCGTGACCGCGATGGTGCTGTGGATGCGCACCGCCGCCAAGAACATCTCCGGCGAACTGCGGGCGAACATGGAGAAGGCACTCACCGTCGGCCCCGCCGCAGTACTCACGCTGTCCTTCTTCGCCGTCGGGCGCGAAGGCGTCGAAACCGCATTGCTCATGGTCGGCTATGCCGAGAACACCAACGGCAGCCTGTGGCCACTGCTCGGACTCCTGCTCGGCATCGTTGTCGCCGCCGTGCTGACGGTGTTCCTGTACTTCGGTGCCGTCCGCATCAACTTCGCCGTGTTCTTCAAGTACACCGGCATCTTCCTGATCGTGGTCGCCGCCGGAATCCTCGCCTACGGCATCCGCGCACTGCAGATCGGCGGCATTCTGCCCGGCGGCAGCGCAGTCGCCTTCGACATCAGCGCTCACTTCGACGCCTCGAGCTGGTACGGCACCGTGCTCGGCGGCATCTTCAACTTCCGTCCCGAGCCCACTGTTTTCCAGGCGATCGCGTGGGTGCTCTACATCGTGATCGTGTTGTTCCTCTTCCTCCGCCCGGTCCGCGTTCCCGCGGCTCCCGAGCCTGTACTTCAGAACTCCTGAAAGGCACCACCACCATGCGTCGTTCCACCTTCGCCCTGGCCGCAGTCGCGGTTCTGCCGATGGCATTGGCCGGATGCACCGAAAAGTCCTCCACCGAGGCCGCATCGGGCGATATCGCCGTCACCGCGACGGACTCCTCCTGCGATGTGAGCGCATCCGAGGGCACCACCGGCAACTCGACCTTCCAGATCACCAACAACGGCAGCAAGGTCACCGAGTTCTACGTCTACGGCGAGGGTGACCGCGTCATGGGTGAGGTGGAGAACATCGGACCCGGCCTGACGCGTCAGCTCATCGTCGCCCTGCCCGACCCCGGCACGTACCAAACCGCATGCAAGGCAGGCATGGTGGGCGACGGCGTGCGCGCGGACTTCGTGGTGACCGGCGAGTCGGTCCGCTCGGCGGGCGAGGACGGGCTGCTCGCCGAGGCCGCCGCGGGCTACAAGCGCTACGTCGTCAGCCAGATCGACGCACTGCAGGACACCACCACCTCGTTCGTCACCGCCGTCAAGAGCGGAGATGTGGCCGCGGCCAAGGCGCAGTTCCCCATTGCGCGTAGCTATTACGAGCGCATCGAGCCCGTCGCCGAGAGCTTCCCCGACGATCTCGACCCACGAATCGACCTGCGTGAGCCCGACGTGGAGCCCGGAGCCGAATGGACCGGCTTCCACCGCATCGAAAAGGATCTGTGGACGCAGGGCCTGCAGCCCGACACGAACGCGATGGCCGATCAGCTCGAGGCCGACATCACCGAGCTCGCCGACAAGATCAAGGCCGACGACTTCACCATCGACCCCATCCAGGTGGCAGGCGGCGCGCAGGGATTGCTCGACGAGGTCGCCAAGACCAAGATCAGCGGTGAAGAGGACTTCTTCTCGCACACCGACCTGTGGGACTTCCAGGCCAACGTCGACGGCTCGCAGGCCGCCATCGCCGCCGTTCGTCCGATCCTCGACGAGCGCAACGCCGAACTGGGCACTGCCATCGACGCGCGCTTCGCCGAACTCGATGCCGAACTCGCCAAGTACCGCAGCGGCGACGGTTTCGTCTTCTACGACACCGTGACCGAACCGCAGCGTCAGGAACTGTCCAACAAGATCGACGCATTGTCCGCCGAAGTGAGCCAGGTGCAGGGTGTCGTTGCCGGACAATAAGACCGGACAGTTCTCCCGACGGCGCCTCTTCGGTGCCGTCGGGACCGGTGCTGCGCTCGTCGGAGTCGGCGCAATCGCCGGACATGCGACGGCCTCCGGTGCCGAGGTGCCCGCGTCGGATGTCGTCGAGTTTCGTGGAGACCACCAGGCCGGCATCGTCACCCCGGCGCAGGATCGCATGCACTTCGTCGCGTTCGACATCACCACCGACTCCCGCGACGACTTCGTTGCGCTGCTGAAGAAGTGGACACTGATGGCCGAACGCCTCACCAAGGGTGAGGAGACGTTCGACGGCGGTGCTGTCGACGGTGGCCAGTACAACCCGCCGTCGGACACCGGCGAGGCGCTCGGCCTGAGCGCGTCATCGCTGACGTTGACGATCGGATTCGGGCCTTCTCTGTTCGACCGATTCGACCTGGCCTCGAAAAGACCTGCGTCACTTGCCGATCTGCAACACTTTCCGGCCGATAATCTCGACCCCCGCCGCTCCGGCGGTGACCTGTGCATCCAGGCCTGCGCCGACGACCCGCAGGTTGCCGTACACGCCATCCGCAACCTCGCACGCGTCGGCTTCGGCACGGTGTCGGTGAAGTGGTCGCAACTCGGCTTCGGTCGCACCTCGTCCACCTCGACCACCCAGGCCACCCCGCGAAACCTGTTCGGCTTCAAGGACGGAACCGCCAACCTCAAGGCCGAGGACCCGACGCTGCTCGACGAGAACGTGTGGGTTGCCCCCGAGGACGATCAGGAATGGATGGCAGGCGGCTCCTACCTCGTGGCGCGTCGAATCCGCATGCTCATCGAATCCTGGGACCGCACCACGCTCAAGGAACAAGAGCGAGTGATCGGGCGCAGCAAGGGAACCGGCGCACCGCTGGGTCAGAAGGACGAATTCGACGCACTCGACTTCGAGTCCCAGGGGCCCGAGGGCACCTTCATCGACAAGACCGCCCACGTGCGCCTGGCGTCCAAGGAAAACCTCGGCGGCGTCCAGCTCCTGCGTCGGGGATACAACTTCACCGACGGTTCCGACGGCTTCGGCCACCTCGACGCCGGACTGTTCTTCATCGCCTACTGCCGCGACCCACTGACCCAATTCGTCCCGATGCAACTGGCCCTCTCCCGCAAGGACGCACTGAACGAATACATCCAACACGTGGGATCGGCGGTATTCGCCTGCCCACCCGGCGTCGGAGAATCGGACTACTGGGGTTCGACGCTGTTCGAGTAGACCGGTCCCCGCGTCGGCGTCAATGGACCCTTGCATGCGTCTGGCCGCTGCAATGGTCCATTCACGCACGACCCCGGCCTGCGTCGATGGCGCATTGCACACGTCTGACCGCTGCAAGGGTCCATTGACACAGGCGGGCGGTGAATTAGTACGGTCGGCTCGGTCCATACGTCGTACATCATCGTCATCGACTTCGGGAGCACACATGGGACAGCTGGTTCGGGTACAGAACTTCACCATCTCGAGCGACGGAATTGCTGCGGGGCCGGACCAAAGCTTCGAGAACCCGTTCGGTCTCGACCATCTGGCACTGATGAGGTGGTACTTCGCCACCGCCAGCTTTCCTGGAAACGCCGGTTCGGGTGGCAGTCGCGGACTCGACGACTACTTCGCCCGCGACTTCGGCAACAACATCGGTGCCGAGATCATGGGCCGGAACAAGTTCGGACCCCAACGCGGACCGTGGGCCGACCACGAATGGCAGGGCTGGTGGGGTGACGAACCGCCGTTCCACACCCCCGTCTTCGTCCTCACCCACCACGCGCGACCATCGATCACACTGTCCGACACCACGTTCCACTTCGTCGACGGCGAGCCCGCCGAGGTTCTGAAGCAGGCAAAGGAGGCCGCGGGCGGTAAGGACGTGCGGCTCGGCGGTGGCGTCACCAGCATCCGAGAATTCCTCGACGCCGACCTCGTCGACACCATGCACATCGCCGTCTCGCCCATCGAATTCGGCTCGGGCCTGAAGCTGTGGGATTCACCCGACGAATTGAACGACAGATTCGAACACGAGGTGATCCCCAGCAGCAGCGGCGTCACGCATCATTTGTTCTGGCGCAGGTAGCAGGTCCGGATCGAGGTACGAGGGGTGGATGGGAACCCTCAGCCCCGCAGACCCCAGTGCTCGATCCAGTCGAGTGCAGACATCTCCCCGGGCGCGATGCCGGCGTTGCGGGCCGAGGCTTCGGCGTTGCGGATCAGGGATGCAAAATCCAATACCCGACGCCGAAGCAGGTCCTCGGCACTGTCTCCGCCGTGCGAGTGATCGACTCCGATGTGTACGACGCGAAGGCCGTCGGGAATCAGTTCGTCGGGCAGGCCTGCCTTGGTGGCGCGGCCGATCACCTTTTGTGCCAGTGCCAATGACGGCTGAGACAGTGCGATTCCGTCGACGCAGGATCCGCGCGCCTTCTCCGAAGCCTTCTGCTCTTCCCAGGCTCGCTCCTGCTCGGCGATGTCGATGGGGCCGTTGCCCGTTCGACCGAGGTGCGGGCTGCGGTGGGTGAGCTTGGCGACGAGTCCCGCAGCGACGTCGTCGACGTCGAATGCGTTCTCGGCAGCATCCTGAGCAATTCTGGAATGAAAGAGCACCTGCAGCAATAGGTCTCCGAGTTCTTCGCGCAGGTCCACCAAGTTGCCCGCTGCGATGGCGTCGAGCAGCTCGTACGTTTCTTCCAGCAGGTACCCGCGCAACGACTCGTGGGTCTGCTGCGCTTCCCAGCCGCCGAGTGTGCGCAGGCGATCCATCAACCGGACCGCCGCGATGAGGTCGTCACCGGGGAGCTTCTCGGCGGCGATGATCCGTTCGCCGAGCCCGATCCGTTCCTGAACGTCGGGGTTGGCCGGGTCGGTGCTCACCAGAACAGCGTCGACGGCGTCGGGCGCAGCGGTTCCGGAGAACAGCCACCGCACTCGAACCGGCACTTCCTCGGTGAATTGCACGGGCTCGCCCAGAAATTCGACGGCGTCCACCGGGACCTGCGTGGGACGGACCGGGTCGAGCAGAACTACCGTCACCGCTACACCCCCACTGTTTGCTCCAGCAACACCGACCGAGATGGTTTCCCGTCCAAGGATAGGATGAGATCGGCGATGAACTGGACCAATTCGACGTCGCGTACGCGCGCCGCCCCCACGCCGCCGCCCTCGACGCGCGGCAGCGGCAACTGCACCACACCGGTGGTGGCCCGGTACGCAGCACTCGGGTACAGCCGCTTGAGGCGGATCTGCTTGGAATCGGGCAGATCCATGGGGGCCAGCTTCACCTGCGTTCCGGCGACGTTGACGTCGGTCAGACCGTATTCCTTGGCGATCAGGCGCAGCTTGGCGATGGAGACCAGGCGGCCGACCTCCTCGGGCAGCGGACCGTACCGGTCGACGAGTTCGTCGATGACGGCGTCGATGCCCTCGGAATCTGCTGCCGCAGCGAGCTTTCGATAGCCCTCGAGCCGCAATCGATCGCTGGTGACGTAGTCGGGTGGGATGTTGGCGTCGACGGGCAGGTCGATGCGCACTTCCTTGGGTGCCTCGTCGGTGGTGATGGGCTTGCCGTCGGCGGCCGCGCGGTACGCCTCGACCGCTTCACCGACGAGCCGCACGTACAGGTCGAAGCCGACGCCTGCGACGTGACCGGATTGCTCCGCGCCCAGAACGTTTCCGGCACCACGGATTTCGAGGTCCTTCATCGCCACGGCCATACCGGCACCGAGATCGGAGTTCTGCGAGATGGTCGCCAGCCGGTCGTATGCGGTCTCGGTGAGCGGCTTCTCCGGCGGATACAGGAAATATGCGTAACCGCGCTCGCGACTACGGCCCACTCGGCCTCGCAGCTGGTGCAACTGAGAGAGGCCCAGCGAATCGGATCGCTCGACGATCAGCGTGTTGGCATTGGAGATGTCGAGACCGGTCTCGATGATGGTGGTACACACCAGCACGTCGGTCTCGCGCTGCCAGAAGCCCTGCACGGTGCGTTCGAGTGTTTCCTCGTTCATCTGACCGTGCGCCGTCGCCACCCGCGCCTCGGGGACCAGATCACGAATCTTCTTGGCGGCCTTGTCGATCGAGCTCACTCGGTTGTGCACGAAGAACACCTGGCCGTCGCGCAGCAGCTCACGCCTGATGGCCGCGGCCACCTGCTTGTCGTTGTACGCACCCACGTACGTGAGCACCGGGTGCCGCTCCTCCGGCGGTGTGAGGATGGTCGACATCTCCCGGATTCCGGCCAGGCTCATCTCGAGTGTTCGCGGAATCGGCGTCGCAGACATCGTCAGCACGTCGACGTGGGTTCGGAGCGACTTGATGTGCTCCTTGTGCTCGACGCCGAAGCGCTGCTCCTCGTCGACGATGACCAGACCGAGGTCCTTCCAGGCCACACCGGTCTGCAGCAAGCGGTGCGTACCGACGACGATGTCGACCGTTCCGTCGGCCAACCCGGCCATGACCTCTCTGGATTCGGAGCCGTGAGTGAAGCGGGAGAGCCCCTTCACCGTCACCGGGAACGACGCCATCCGAGCGGTGAAGGTCTGCAGATGTTGTTGTGCCAGAAGCGTTGTCGGAACCAGCACGGCCACTTGCTTGCCGTCCTGCACCGCCTTGAACGCGGCGCGAACCGCGATCTCGGTCTTGCCGTAGCCGACGTCACCGAGGATGACGCGGTCCATCGGCACCGCCTTCTCCATGTCGGCCTTGACGTCGGTGATGGCCGTCATCTGGTCGACGGTCTCGGTGAACCCGAACGCATCTTCCATTTCGAGCTGCCACGGGGTGTCGGGCCCGAAAGCGTGCCCGGGCGCTGCCTGACGAGCGGCGTACAGCTGCACGAGTTCGCCGGCGATCTCGCGAACTGCCTTGCGCGCCTTGCGTTTGGTGTTGGCCCAATCGGACCCGCCGAGCTTGCTCAGAGCCGGCAGCTCGCCGCCGACGTAACGCGAGAGCTGATCGAGCGAGTCCATCGGGACGAAGAGTCGGTCGCCTGGATGGCCCCGCTTGCTCGGTGCGTATTCGACCACGAGGTATTCGCGTCGGGCGCCGCCGATGGTGCGTTCGACCATCTCGACGAATCGACCGATGCCGTGCTGATCGTGCACGACGCTGTCGCCGGCGACGAGGGCGAGCGGATCGACCTGGTTACGACGCTTCGCCGGGAGCTTGCGCCCCTCGCCCGCTGCGGCCACGCGGTTGCCGGTCAGATCGCTCTCGGTGACGACCACGAGTTTCGCGTCGGGAAAGACCAGGCCGTCGTGCAGCGATCCGCACAGGACGTTCACGACGTCGGCGACGGGGACCGCACCGGAATCGAGATGTGCCGCAGGCACTTCGGCCTCGGCGAGGCGTTCGATGATGCGGGTGGCGGTACCTGCACCCGCGACGGAGATGACCGCACGACCACCGGTGGCGATGTGCGCCCGCAACGTTGCGAACAGGGCCGTCAGCGCCTCCTCGGATCCCCGCACCTCCGGGACCGAATCGACGGCGAGTTCGACTTCCTCACCGTTGCCGGATGCCAACGGACTGATGGTCCACCACGGACGACCGTGCACCTGCGCCGATTCGCGAACCTGTCGAAGTGAACGGTAGGCCGACGCACCGAGGTCGAGAGACGCACCTTCGAGGCTGGACGTATCGAGAGTGGAGGTATCGAGCGGCGCAGCTCCTCCGATCGACGCCGCCGTCCAGGATGCTTCGAGGAACTCCTGCCCGGTGCGGACCAGATCTGTTGCGCGCGTTCGGATTCGCTCGGGATCGCAGAGCAATACGTGTGTTCCCGCGGGGAGGGTGTCCGCGAGCAACTGCAACTCACCCGGTTGCAGCAGCGGCAGCAGCGCCTCCATGCCCTCCACCGGGACGCCTGCGGACAGCTTGTCGAGCATCTCGACCAACGCGGTGTCGCCGGCGTTGTCGGCTGCGAGGACCGCGGCGCGGTCGCGGACCTCCTGGGTGAGCAGCAGTTCGCGGCACGGCGGAGCGATGACGAGATCGACCTCGTGATCGGGCAACGAACGCTGATCGGAGACCGCGAACGCGCGGAGCTCGGTGATCTCGTCGCCCCAGAATTCCACGCGGACCGGGTGATCTGCCGTCGGCGAGAAGAGGTCGAGGATGCCGCCGCGGACGGCGAACTCGCCGCGCTTGCCGACCATGTCCACGCGCAGGTAGCCGAACTCGACGAGTCGGTGGATCAGGCCGTCGAAGTCGATGTCGAGGCCGACCTTGAGGGTCACGGGTTCGATTTCGCCGAGACCGGGTGCCATCGGTTGCACCAGTGAGCGGACGGTGGTGACGATGACGCGCAGAGGATCGCCGTAATCGGTGTCGCCGGGGCGAGCGAGCCGTCGGAGCACATCGAGCCGCTTGCCGACGGTATCGGCGCTCGGCGAGAGTCGCTCGTGCGGAAGTGTCTCCCACGACGGGAACATGACCACACCGCCGCCGAGGATCTGGCGGAGTTCGTCGGTGAGATCGTCCGCTTCACGCCCGGTGGCGGTGACGATCAACAGTTGCGTGTGCTGCGCGATCGCGGCGGCGACGAACGGGCGAACCGAGTGCGGTCCGATGAGTGTGTGTTCGGCGGTTCCGATCGCGTCGGCGACGGCCACCATGGCCGAATCGGTCAGCGCGACGCTGGCCAGACCCGAGAGTTGCAGCGCCGCGTCGGGAACGATCGGGGCCGGCCCGGATGAAGAAATGGCAGGCAGAGAATCGGAAGACAACAGCAATGCTCCTACAAGCGAGTCGAGGCGATGGCTGCTCACACACAGTCACCACCGAGTCTATGGGAGCACACCGACAGCCCGGCGAGCGGGAGACGACGGGCTACGTCAGAGCAGCGTCGAGCATCGTCGAGAGAGACTCGGCAGCAGCAACCGAGTCGTACTCCGGGTCGTGCAGGCGCTCGGTGACGATCGCGTCGATCCCACCCCCGGTGATGACGGCCAGGGTGCGTGAATCGACGCCCGTCGTCCCGCGAGCCCGAACGGATGCGTCGATGATGTCCGCCAACGGACGCCATCGATCCTCCGGGCTGTGGCCCAGAGCCGAGTTGCCGAGCGCCTCGACCAACATGCGGGTGTGCGTCGGGTGGTCGCGAAGATGGCCGACCATCGCACGCACGTACGCCTGTGGACCCTCCCGGGCGTCGACGGCCTCGACCGCGGCCGCCACGTCCTCCACCAGTGCCGCGAGAACGAATCGATACGCGGCGTCGATGACTGCGTCCTTGGTTCGGAAGTGATACAGCACAGCAGCTTTGGTGATCCCGGCACTGTCCGCTATGCGGGCGAGCGAGACCTTCGCATACCCGTGTTGGGCGACCGAGTCGATCGTGACGTCGATCAGCTGAGCGCGTCGCGCGCGCTCGACGAAGCTCGGTTCTCTCGTTGCCACGATCGCCAGCCTACCGTACGGTTGAATTACTTACCGATCGGTTAGGAGATTCGCGATGGACGACCGGGCACCGAACACGCGGCGTCGATACCTGAAGATCGCCGCTGGGACGTCGACCGTCGGCGTGCTCGCCCTCGCGTTCGCGCTCCGGTCTCCGTCACCGGTGGGCCACTGGAACAGCGCGGCGAGCGAGGACCGTTTTCTCGCCGCCTACGACCGTGCGTTCGAGGATCTGCCCGATCCGGCGGAGACGCTCGACATCAGAACCGACTACGGCGTCGTGCGTGTCCATCGATTCGCGGGCACCGGAACCTCGACCCACCCTCTGCTTCTGCTCCCCGGCCGTTCCTCGGCCACACCGGTGTGGGCGGCCAACCTGCCCGGACTGCTGACGATCGGCGACGTCTACACCGTCGACCTGCTCGGCGAGCCGGGTCGCAGCATTCAGGAACGGCCGATCACCAGCGACGAGGACCAGGCCACGTGGCTCGATCAGACACTCGCCGCTCTGCCGACCGACAAGGTCCATCTCGTCGGACTGTCGATCGGTGGGTGGACCGCAGCGAACCTGGCGCTGCACGACAGCACGCACCTCGCCACTCTCACTCTGATAGACCCGGCCCAGACTTTCGCCGATATTCCCTGGGGCACCGCGATTCGGGCCCTCCCCGCCGCCGTGCCGTGGCTTCCGAAATCCTGGCGGGACAGCTTCGATTCCTATACCGCGGGAGGCGCAGAGGTGCAGGACGTCCCCGTCGCCGACATGATCGAAGCCGGGATGCAGGGCTATTCGCTGAAGCCGCCACAGCCCACACGTTTTACCGACGAGCAACTCGCGACGCTCGACGTGCCCGTTCTGGCGATCATCGCGGGCAGGTCGGTGATGCACGACGCCCAGGAGGCAGTCGCGAGGGCAGAGCGGACACTGCCCGACGGGACCGTCCGGCTCTATCCGGGCGCCTCACATGCCGTCAACGGCGAGTATCCGGAACGATTGCGCGATGACATCGCCGACTTCGTGGGCCGGCATCGCTAGTTACGGGCCGAAGCGGATGACGCGACGCGCTGCGAATTCGCGGAAGTAGTCGAGCTTGTTGGCGGGAACCAACGCCGGGAGAAGGTAGTACCAGAGGCGCTCCATGCGCGACGGCAATTCCTCGGTGGTGGAGGTGGCAACTGCCACCATGTGTACGCCGGTGAGGATTTCCAGGACCAGAGATCCGATGGTGCGCGAATCCGAGTTGGGGTCGATGTCCCCCTGCGCGATGGCCTTGGCGGCGAGCCTGTCGAACGACTCGCTCCACCCGGCCATGACGTTGCCCTCGGTGCCGCGGTAATCGCCGATCTGATGGCTCAGCCGAAGCATGGCCGAGACCATGGGGTCGCTGACCGAGAGGTCGACGACGATGTAGGAAATACCGATCGCCGCTTCGAGTGCGGGGATTCGACCGTCGTTGAACTGCGAGCAGGCCGTCGTCAGACGAGCGTTGCCCTCGTCGATGACCGCACGTGCCAGTTCTTCCTTGGAGCCGAAATGGAAGTACAGAGCGCCCTTGGTGACCTGGGACTGAGAAATGATCTCGCTGAGGCTCGCGTTCGCGTACCCGAGGCGCAGAAATACGTTCGCTGCGCCAGCCAGCACGGTGTCGCGAGTGATTTCAGCGCGGGCCTGCCTGACCATGGGATCCGCCTTCGCAATAAGAACTGCCACTGCGCAAATTACGCCCGAACGGTACCACTGAGTGGCTTTACGTCTCGTGCCAACATGCATCGGTCCGATTGAAGCACTGTGCCGTAGGTGACACAGCTCTCATGGCCGACAAAGGGGACGATACCCCCTCATACGCCGCGGAGAGACCGAACCGTGTACTCATTCCTCGGTCAATCGAGGGTCCGCTTCCAGATTCGTCAGCCCGTTCCAGCACAGGTTGACCACGTGCGCCGCCACCACTTCCTTCGACGGGGTACGCACATCGAGCCACCATTGCGCGGTCATCGACACCATTCCGACGAGGGCCTGGGCGTACATCGGCGCGAACTCGGGATCGAGACCTCGGCGCGAGAAATCTCCGGCCAGCATGTGCCCGACGCGACCGACGGCCTCGTTGAGCAGCGACGAGTACTTGCCGTCCTCGGCGGAGACCGGAGAGTCACGAACGAGGATGCGGAAGCCGTCGGTGCGGTCCTCGATATAGGTGAGCAGCGCCAGCGCAACCCGCTCGACACGGATCCGCGACCTGTTGAGATCGAGGGAACTGGTGATCATTCCCAGCAGAGTCGACATCTCGCGGTCGACGATGACGGCGTAGAGACCTTCCTTACCGCCGAAGTGCTCGTAGACGACCGGCTTGGACACGTTCGCGCGTCCCGCGATCTCCTCGACGGACGCGGCCTCGTACCCGCGTTCGGCGAACAGCGTCCGACCCACCTCGATCAACTGCTCGCGCCGTTGCGTCCCCGTCATCCGGACCCGAGGTGAGCGTTCCTGCTCGGAGGCTGCGCCTGTCATGGAAAACCGCTTCCGTCACCGACCGTGTGCATTGTCAGACGCCACCCTCGACGTCTCCCTCACCCTAACCATGTCCGAACCATCCGGTTTCGAACGTCGCGAGTGCAGGGACAAGAACAACTCGAACGGTCTCATGTGCGCCGCGGTTCGACTCACCACTACCTCGCGTGCGAGGATCGTTGCGCTCAGTGGGAGCGCAGCGGCAGACGAAGGCGTCGTTCGATTCGTCGGCCACTGATGAAACCGCTGGCCGTTTATCCGCCGTGGTGTAATGGCAGCACCTCTGATTTTGGTTCAGATAGTTCAGGTTCGAGTCCTGGCGGCGGAGCGAGCAACATCATTCACGCATGCCGTCATTCGCGTTACCGCCTGAGGAGCTCAATGCCTGTGCAGACCGCCGTGGTCGTTCTCGCTGCGGGTGCAGGTACCCGAATGCGATCGAAGACTCCGAAAGTTCTGCACCCCCTGGCCGGTCGCACCATGCTTGCGCACGCCCTCCACGCAGCCGCCGACCTGGGCCCCGACCATCTGGTGACGGTCGTCGGACACGATCGCGAACGAGTCACGGACGCCGTCCAGGACCTCGCAGCCACCTTCGGTCGCACGATTCACACTGCCGTCCAGGATCGCCAGCTCGGCACCGGGCACGCCGTCCAGTGCGGCCTCGCTGCACTCCCGGACGACTTCGAGGGCACGATCCTCGTCACCGCAGCCGACGTCCCGCTGCTCGACGGCCACACTCTCAAAGCTCTGCTCGACGAGCATCTGAGCGCCCCCCGGCCCGCCGCGGCCACGGTTCTGACATTCCTGCCCGACGACGCCAACGGATACGGCCGCATCGTCCGCACCGACGACGGCGAGGTGGCCGAGATCGTCGAGCATGCCGACGCCACGCCCGCTCAGGTCCTCATCGGTGAGGTCAACTCCGGCGTCTACGCGTTCGACGCCGTTGCGCTTCGTACCGCCCTGGGCAAGCTCAGCACCGCGAACGCTCAGCACGAGCTGTACCTGACCGACGTCGTCAAGATCAGCAAGGCGGACGGCAAAGCCGTGTACGGCACTCAGCTCGCCGATCCCGATCTGGTGGTGGGCGTCAACGACCGCGTCCAGCTGGCGCACGTCACGTCCGTGCTCAACCGCCACATCATCGAACGGCACATGCGGGCCGGCGTCACCGTCGTCGACCCGTCGACCACCTGGATCGACATCGACGTCACCCTCGGCGCGGACGTCCGCATCGAACCCGGCGTCCAACTCCACGGCAAGACCCACATCGCCGACGACGCCATCGTCGGGCCCGACTCGACGCTGCGTGACGTCGAGATCGGCGAGCGCGCATCGGTCGTGCGGACCCACGCCGAGCAGGCCGTGATCGGACCGGATGCCACCGTCGGACCGTTCACCTATCTGCGTCCGGGCACGGTGCTGGGCGCAGGCGGCAAACTCGGTGCCTACGTCGAGACCAAGAACGCGACGATCGGCCGCAACACCAAGGTCCCGCACCTCACCTACGTCGGCGATGCCACGATCGGTGACCACAGCAACATCGGTTGCTCCAACGTCTTCGCCAACTACGACGGCGTCAACAAGAGCCGCACGGAAATCGGATCCCACGTACGGACCGGTTCCGACTCGACGTTCGTCGCTCCCGTACATGTGGGCGACGGCGCTTACACCGGTGCAGGAACAGTGGTTCGGGACGATGTTCCTCCCGGCGCACTGGCCGTCTCCGGTGGCAAGCAACGCAATATCGAAGGCTGGGTCATGGACAACAGGCCCGGAACCGAAGCTGCGAAAGCAGCGGCGCTCGCAGATCGTGATCGGCAAGAACAAAAGGACGGCGAAGAGCAGTGACCACCCCTAATTGGATCGACAACCAGAAGAACCTGATGTTGTTTTCTGGTCGAGCACATCCGGAGTTGGCCGAGCAGGTCGCCAAGGAACTCGGAATCGACGTCACCCCGCAGACCGCGCGTGACTTCGCCAACGGCGAGATCTTCGTGCGCTTCGAGGAGTCGGTCCGCGGGTCGGACGCCTTCGTGCTGCAGTCGCATCCGTTCCCGCTCAACACGTGGCTGATGGAACAGCTCATCATGATCGACGCGCTCAAGCGCGGATCGGCCAAGCGCATCACCGCGATCCTGCCGTTCTACCCGTACGCCCGCCAGGACAAGAAGCACCGGGGTCGCGAGCCCATCTCCGCTCGTCTGGTCGCGGATCTGCTCAAGACCGCCGGTGCCGACCGCATCATCACCGTCGACCTGCACACCGATCAGATCCAGGGCTTCTTCGACGGCCCCGTCGATCACATGCACGCACACAGCCAGCTCGCCGACCACATTCGGGCGACCTACAGCCTCGAGCACATCACCGTGGTCTCCCCCGACTCCGGCCGTGTGCGCGTCGCCGAGAAGTGGGCCGACTCGTTCGACGGCGCGCCGCTGGCGTTCATCCACAAGACGCGTGACCCGTTGGTGCCCAACCAGGTCAAGTCCAATCGCGTCGTCGGTGACGTCGAAGGCCGCACCTGCATCCTCATCGACGACATGATCGACACCGGCGGCACCATCGCCGGCGCCGTGAAGGTGCTCAAAGAGGCCGGAGCCGGTGACGTCGTCATCGCCGCCACCCACGGCGTTCTGTCCAACCCCGCCGCCGAGCGCCTCGCGAACTGCGGTGCCAAGGAAGTGGTCGTCACCAACACGCTGCCGATCAGCGACGAGAAGCGCTTCGCAACGCTGACCGAGCTCTCGATCGCGCCGCTGCTGGCCCGCACCATTCGCGAGGTCTTCGAAAACGGTTCCGTCACCAGCCTTTTCAACGGCAGCGCATAACAGTCAGTCTGTTTCACCCCGCCCCGCCCACTCTCCGTCCGCGTCGCATGAACTACGTCACGTCCGTGACCGGAACATGCAGCTCGCGAGGCGGGGGTGTGCGGGGCGGGTTTCGTTGTCACCTAAGATTACTCGTCGTGATCGACGCAGACTCTCCCCACGGCCCGGCTGGAACTACTACGGTCAGAATTGCCCGATGGACGCCGGGCGGGTGCGTCTGGTGCGGTAGTACCGACAGCGTCGAGGACTTCCGAAACGAGCCGCGCTGCGGGCTGTGCCGCGAGAAAGAAGCGGTCATCGACGAGGCCAAGCACTTCATCGGGATGTACGGTCTGCGGCCCCTGGGCGGCACGCTGGCGTCCGAGGACGAGGAGGAGCGCGAGTACCGCGTCACGGCTCGGGATGCCCGTGAGGTGCTCAACCGTATTCGGCTCGAGAAGCTGCCCGATCCGGCTGCCGTCCGCAAAGCGTTGCGTCCCAGGGCCGCTGCTGCGGGAAACACACCGGCCTCGACGACGTCCGGAGCGCCTGCAAAGGCACCGACGAAGAAGTCGCAGGCCGGTGTCACCGGAATCGACGCGATCGAACTGCAGTCACGTGTGCAGAAGCTGCTCGGCCAGCTCACCTCCGTCGACGAGCAGATCAGCGCACTCGACGGCGTGCAGGGCCTGCCGGCACGTGCACGGATGAAGGATCTCGAACGGCAACGCACCACAGTCCTGTCGACGCTGGCCGCGCTCGAGAAGGCTCGTCGCCGCACCAACTGATCCACGTAGTCTGATCGAGTGCTGCGCAAGCGTTCGATCTCACGGCAGGTGCTCGATGCCACCTACGCCGTCGTCTTCGTTCTGCTCCTGCTGCCGTCGACGCTGAGCGGACCGTACGGTTCTTCCGGCGCGGGTGTGCTCGTCGGTTTCGGCGTAGCGCTGGCCATCAGGCGCCGCTCACCGCGACTGTCGTTGGCACTGGCCTGGGTGCTGGCCGTCGTGCAGATGGTCGGCGGGGTGCTCCCCCTTTCCGCGGACACCGCAATCTTCGCGATTCTGTACTGCTCGGCCGCGTACGGCGACAGCGTCGTTCGACGCTTCGGGCTCGCGTCGGCCGTCGGCGGCGGAGTGATCGCCGCGCTGTACCTGGCGTACGTGGACGGCAATCCCTTCGGCCCGCCCACGGAGGAGGGCTACCAAGAACCCCGAATCGCGCAGTTCGCCCTGCTCCTCGCCGGCCTGTGGGCCATGCTCGGATTGTCCTGGGCACTGGGCCGTCTCGCCTACGCCCGGCGCACCGCCATCGAATCCGCACACGCACGCGAGCTCGCCGAGGTACATCAGGCCCGCGCCGAACACGAAGTGGCAATCGAGCAGGAGCGCAACAGAATTGCTCGCGACATGCACGACATCGTGGCGCATTCGCTCGCCGTGGTGATCGCGCAGGCCGACGGTGCACGCTACGTACGCGCCATCGATCCCGCAGCCGTCGACACCGCGCTGACGACCATCTCCGACACTGCGCGCGATGCACTGACCGACGTTCGGGTGTTGCTCGGACAGCTTCGGCACAGTCAGGGCGATCTACCGAACCCGACACCCGACGATCTCGAGCGTCTCTTCGACCAGGTGCGCGCGACCGGACTGACCATCGACTCCTCGATCGACACCACGTCGGTGTCGTTGGGTGCCGGTGCACACCTCGCGCTCTATCGCATCGCGCAGGAATCGCTGACCAATGCCCTACGTCACGGTGATCCCGACAAGCCCGTCAGCGTCACGATCGAATCCGACTCGGCGGGCATCGAATTGACGGTGCGCAACACCGTGCGTTCGGTGCGTTCGGCATCGGAATCGGGCGGGCACGGAATCGCCGGTATGAAGGAGCGCGCCAGCCTCGCCGGCGGCATGTGCACCGCGTCCGGCGACGGCTCGTCGTGGACCGTGACTGCCTGGCTTCCTGCTGCCGGCTCGTCCACGAAGGGAATCGACTGATGGCAGATCGAATCGAGGTGGCTCTGGTCGACGACCAGCAGCTGTTCCGAGCAGGTATTCGTATGCTCATCTCCTCGCAGCCGGACCTGGAGTTCGTCGGGGAAGCGGGCAACGGGCGAGAGGCCGTGGAGCTCGCCGCGTCGGCGAAGCCCGATGTGATGCTCATGGACGTCCGGATGCCGGTGCTCGACGGTATCGCCGCCACCGAGCAGATCGTGGCCGCGTCCGATACTCCACCGCGGATTCTGGTGCTCACCACTTTCGATCTCGACGAGAGCGCCGCACGAGCGATCCGCTCCGGAGCAAGCGGTTTCGTGCTCAAGGACGCGGACCCGGAATTTCTGCTCGCCGCGATCCGGACGGTCCATGCGGGTAACTCTGTGATCGCCGCGTCGGCCACGACGGGGCTGCTGGCGCACTTCACACCTACGCCGGAGGTACCGAAGGTTCCTGCCGAGTTCGCCACCCTCACCGCACGGGAGAAGGAACTGTTTCGACTCACCGCCCGTGGGCTGAGCAATTCCGAGATCGCCGCGATGGAATTCTTGAGCGAGGCGACGGTGAAGACGCACATCAGTCGAATCTTCGCCAAACTCGCGTTGCGTGACCGAGTGCAGTTGGTGGTCTACGCATTCGAGCACGGACTCACCGGAGACTGACACCGAAGTCATCCTCCCGATGTACGAGGCAAAGACTCGCGCCTGATTACTCCTGTCCGCCCACTTCATAGCGTTGTGGGCATGACAACAACGCTCCCCCCGGTCGCCCGGGCATTCCAGGTCAGCAAGTATTTCGGTGACTCGTCCAACCCGGTCAGCGCCCTCGACAACGTCTCTCTCGACATTCACGGCGGCCAGTTCACCGCCATCATGGGACCGTCCGGTTCCGGCAAGTCGACTCTGATGCATGTGATGGCGGGCTTGGACAACGCCAGCACCGGGCATCTGATGTTGGCCGGTGCCGACATCACCGACGCGAACGACGACGCACTGACGACGTTGCGCCGCACGCAGGTCGGGTTCATCTTCCAGTCGTTCAATCTCGTTCCCACCCTCGATGTTCGGGGCAACATCCTGCTGCCGTTCGAGCTCGACGGCCGCGCCCCCACCGCCGAGGAGGCGGCATGGACAGAGCAGCTCATCGACACTCTGGGATTGCGAGGGCGAGTGAACCACCGCCCGCATCAGCTCTCGGGTGGACAGCAGCAGCGCGTCGCGATCGCCCGCGCACTCGGTACGCGGCCGCACCTCATCTTCGCCGACGAACCCACCGGCAACCTCGATTCCCGAACCGGCCGTGAGGTTCTCGGCCTACTCGCCGCAGCGGTGCGCGAGTACGGTCAGTCGATCGTCATGGTCACCCACGACCCCATCGCGGCCAGCTACGCCGATCGCATCGTCTTCCTCGCCGACGGCCGCATCGCCGACGAACTGCCACGGTCGACGCCGGAGCAGATCTCGAGCTACATGCTGGGAATGGAGCACGCATCATGAACGGTGTGACTTCTGCTCGGGCGTCGAAGGAGCACGGCGCCAGTCTTCTGGTGACGTCGCTGGCGTCGTTCTTCGGTGTGGTGTTGATTCAGGCGACGGCGTTCCTGGTCGACATCTTCGGGGACATGGAAGGTGCCGCCGTCACCGCGCTCTACAGCGTGGCGCTGGTGTTCATCGGTCTCGCGCTGTATGTCGCGGCAGTGGTCACCTCGAACACGTTCGCAACGATCGTCGCGGGACGCACGCGCACCATTGCTCTTCTGCGACTCCTGGGTGCCCGGGCCCGTGACCTACGTCGATCGGTGGCCAGAGAAGGCTTCCTCGTCGGATTGTTCGGTGGTGCGGTCGGTTCGGTTCTCGGAGTCGGTGCCAGCCATCTGGCCCGTGCGGTCGCCGTCTCGGCCGGTCAGCTGCCCGATGTGGAGTACACGTCCGTTCAACCGCTGGTGATCCTGCCGGTGGTCATCGTGGTACTGACGACGACCCTCGCGTCGTATGTCGGGTCACGAAAGGTGCTGGATGTGACACCCGTTCAGGCGACCGGCGGTGCCGTCGACACGGGAGTGGAGGCTCCGCGGTCGCGCCGTATCAGGACGGCACTGTCGATCGTGCTGATCGCAGGCGGAGTGGCGCTGCTGGGGCTGGGGATCCTGGTCGGGATGGTGAACCCGGCCGGTGTTCTGGTGGCGTTCCTCGGCGGTGTTGCGTCGTTCACCGGAATCATGGTCGGTGCCTATCGAATACTGCCCGCGACGCTGAGGCTGGTCGGAAGACTGTTCGGCCGGGGGCCCGCGGCAAGATTGGCTGCGGCCAACGCAATTCGCTACCCGGATCGCAGTACCCGTACCGCTGTGGGACTGCTGATCGGCGTGACGCTGGTGACCACGTTCGCCGTCGCGATGTACAGCTACCGGTCGATGCTCGTCGACGAATACGACGAGGCCTCCGTCGACCAGGTACTCACCGTGACGGTGGGAATCATGACCGGACTGATCGGGTTCTCGGCTGTGATCGCGGCAGTCGGGATGGTGAACAATCTGCTGCTGAGCATTCTGCAGCGCACCCGAGAGATCGGTCTGCTGCGGGCACTCGGATTCACCCGCAAGCAGATTCGGACGATGATCGTCTCGGAGAGCAGTCAGATGGTGGTCGCGTCGATGGGTTTCGGTCTGATTCTCGGCATCGGTTACGGCTGGGCCGCAGCACAATCGCTGCTGGGCTCGCTGGATTCGCGCGGACTCACCGCCCCCACGCTGCCGTGGGTCGTCATCGCCGGAACCGTGCTGTGCGGTGGACTCCTCGCCCTCGGTGCGTCACTGACTCCGGCGCGACGTGCCAATCAGATCTCACCGGTGCTTGCATTGGCGGACGTCTGACCTCGAGGTCTGTACCGCTCGGCGATTGCCAGGGCCCGGCGGTACAGACCATCGTGCCGGCCGACGCCTCTGCTCAGGCTTCGCTGTCGAGTTGCGCCATCTGCGCCTCGGCGTAGCGCTCGCCCGCTACCGCATCTTTCGGCACGGTACTCTGGATCCGCGACACCTCCTCGGAGGTCAACGAGATCTCCGATGCAGCAATGGTTTCCGCCAAACGCTCGACGGTTCGTGCGCCGACGACGGGCACGATGTCGTCACCCCGGGAGAGGACCCAGGCAATGGCCAGTTGCGCGACCGAGACGTTGCGCTCGTCCGCGAGCTCGGCCAGCAACTCCACGAGTTCGCGATTCCTCGTCAGGTTCTCCCCTTGGAATCGGGGGCTGTGTGCACGGAAGTCGTTGTCGGCCAACACAGTGGACGTGCGGAACGTGTCGCTCAGCAACCCACGTGAAAGCACGCCGTACGCGGTGGTACCGACACCGAGCTCGCGGGCCGTGTCGAGAATGTCGTCCTCGATTCCACGCGAGACGATGGAGTATTCGATCTGCAGGTCGCTGATCGGGTGTACCGCCGCGGCACGACGCAGCGTCGCACTCCCGATCTCGGACAAGCCGATGTGTCGCACGTATCCCGCGTCCACCATCTCGGCTATGGCACCGACGGTGTCTTCGATCGGCACCTGCGGATCCAGTCGGGCGGGTCGGTAGATGTCGATGTGATCGACGCCGAGCCGTGCGAGTGTGTAGCCCAGCGCGCTCTTGACGGCGTTCGGCCTGCCGTCGAATCCGAGCCAGCTTCCGTCGGGTCCACGTAGTGCCCCGAACTTCACCGACAGCACGACCTCGTCGCGGTTGCGCTCGCTCAGTGCCCGACCGATGAGCATCTCGTTGTGGCCGGCACCGTAGAAGTCGCCTGTGTCGACCAGGTCGACGCCGGCGTCGAGCGCAGCGTGGATGGTGCGGATCGATTCGCCGTCGCTGGAATCGCCGTATGCGCCGGACATACCCATGGCACCGAGACCGATGCGCGACACCGTGGGTCCGGTATTTCCCAATCGTGTTCTGTTCATGCCGTCCACTGTGTGCTCTGTGGCGATTGTCGCGCCAGAGAGCGGTTGTCAGGGGACTGCCCGTCCCTGGTTCGGCTCGACGATTCGGTGGACACTGAGCGAGTGGAACGTGACGAACTGGCCGACTTTCTCCGACGACGACGGGCGCTGCTGACGCCCGAGGACGTCGGTGTGTCACCCGGACCGCGCCGCCGCACGCCGGGGCTGCGCCGCGACGAAGTGGCACTGCTGGCCGGGATGTCCACCGATTACTACACCCGCCTCGAACAGCGTCGTGGGCCGCATCCGTCCACGCAGATTCTCGGTTCGCTCGCCCGCGCGCTGAGATTGGACGACGACGAGCGCGACCATCTCTACATCCTCGCCGGCCAGGCACCGCCCACCCGTGTCGGCGCGGACAAGCACGTCGGGCCCGGCCTGATGCACCTGCTGACCAAGCTCGACGACACGCCGGCCTGCGTCGTGACAGACCTCGGCGAGATCCTGGCGCACAACGCGATGTACCTCGCGCTGGCCGAGGACCCGCGCACGTACACCGGGCTCGACAGGTACGTGGTGTGGCGGTGGTTCACCGATCCCGGCACGCGCCGCAACTTCGTCCGCGAGGACTGGGATCGGATGGGCCACAAACACGTAGCCGATCTCCGAGCAGTGTCGGCCAGGCGAGCGGGCGATCCCGAGGTCGCTGTACTGGTCGAGCGTCTACGCGCCGCCAGCTCCGAGTTCGAGACGATTTGGAGCGAGCACCGAGTCGCATACAAGACGTCGGCGTCCAAACGCTTCGTGCATCCCGAACTCGGCGTGATCGCCGTTCATTGCGAGACCCTCGTGACCCAGCGAGAGGGCCAGCATCTCCTGGTCTATTCGCCGCAGCCGGGAACCGACGCCCGCGAGAAATTGAATCTGCTCGGGGTCATCGGTACTCAGCACCTGGGCGTCACTGCCTCCGAGTAGTCGAGGGCTCGTTCACACTCGACCCGCCAGAATGAGCGCGAACCGGGATTCGGAGTCGGACCACAGATGCTCGACGCCGAATCCCGCTGCAGCCAGTTCTGCGGTGATGCCGTCCGGTCGGAACTTCGCCGAGATCTCGGTGCGCAGTTCCTCGCCCGCCTCGAAATGCACGTGCAGATCGAGATCGGCGACATACACCTCCTGCGTCGATGTGGCCCGCAGTCGCATCTCGATCCACTCCTGCTCGGCGTTCCACAGCGCGACGTGCTCGAACGCATCGGGATCGAAAGTGCCACCCAGGCGAGAGTTGATCACCGACAGCACGTTTCGATTGAACTGCGCCGTCACCCCCGCCGCGTCGTCGTACGCCGGAACCAGCACGTCCGGGTCGATGACCAGTCCGACGCCGAGGAGCAAGTGCTCCCCTGGATCGAGCGCGCCTGCGATGGCCTTCAGAAAGTCCTCGCGCTCCTCGGGGATGAGGTTGCCCAGGGTGCCACCGAGAAACGCGATGGTGCGCGCGCCCCCACCGGGCAGATTGTGCAGAGTATCGGTGAAGTCGCTGACGATGCCGTGCACCTCGAGAGCGGGAAACTCCTGGGCGATCTGCTCGATGGCTCCCTCGAGCGCCGTGACCGACACATCCTGCGGCACATAGGTGTTCAACGAACCGTGCTTGGCCCCTGCAGCGAGCAGGATCTTCGTCTTCTCCGACGAGCCCGACCCGAGCTCGATCAACATGGTGGATTCGGTCGCCTCGGCGATGTCGAGGGCATGCTCTTCGAGCAGGGCACGTTCGGTGCGGGTCGGAAAGTACTCGGGCAGCTCGGTGATCCGCTCGAACAGCTCGCTGCCCACGGCGTCGTAGAAGTATTTGGGCGAGAGCCACTTCGGCGTGGACGTCAACCCGTCTCGCACGTCCTTACGCAATTCGTCCACCAGTGCCGTGTCGGCGAGGTGTACCTCGACAGTGCTCATGTGTGCTCCTCTTCGTCGAGACGGGAAACGGTCAACTCGGACGCCGTGGCAACGACGAGACTGCGGTCGTCGACGGGCGTCCAGTCGGAATTGTCGTCGGTGGGTTCGGACGCGATCGTGACGGCGTCACCGGAACTGCGGACGGACAGTGCGTGATGCACTGCGGTGGCGTACAAATTCTCCCCGTCGCCGAGGAGAAAGTTGAGCCTGGACCCCGGTGCGCGCGCCTCGATACGCCGAACCAATGCGGCAAGCGCTGCCGGCGGTTCGAGGGTTGCGAGCAACTGCCGCAGAACGATCCAGACTGCGGCCGCGTCGGTCGGAGCCGGCAACGTGAGTGCATCTTCGGGCGGCACCTCGGACCACAGGTCGGTCAGTGAGTGGGGCCAGCCGCGGACCACTCCGTTGTGACTGAATGCCCACCGGCCGTCGGTGAACGGTGCGCAGGCCGATCGCTCCACCGGCATTCCCACCGTTGCCGATCGCACGGCGGCGATCACCGACGTCGAATCGAGCTGCGGCAGAACATCGTCGACCGCGGGGTCGGTCCAGATCGGCATGGCGTTGCGGTAGCTGCGAACCGAACCGGCCTGCCACCATGCGACCCCGAAGCCGTCGGCATTGATGGTGCCCCCGCCGCGCATGTCGTCGGGGGCATACGACTGCACCCGCAAACTGTGATCGCCGCCGGTGAGCACTCCCCCGACCGACGTGAGAGGGCCGAGATACCCGAGATGTCGGCACATTCAGCTGGGCTCGACGTCGCGGGCCAACCGGAATCCGCTGAAGATCTGGCGTCGGATCGGGTGATCCCAGTTGCGGAACGTGCCCCGACATGCCACCTCGTCGGTGCCGAACGAGCCGCCGCGCAACACCTTGTAGTCGCCACGAAGAAACACCTCGGAGTACTCGGCGTACGGAAACGCCTCGAATCCGGGGTACGGCTCGAAATCCGAGGAAGTCCACTCCCATACGTCACCGATGAGGTGATGCACACCTGCCGAGGAGGCACCGTCGGGATACGCGCCGACGTCCGCCGGTTCCAGATGCCGCTGATTCAGATTGGCATGTGCTGCAGTGGGTTCGGCATCGCCCCACGGGTACGCGTTACTGGTGCGAGTGTCGGCGTCGAAACGCGCGGCCTTCTCCCACTCGGCCTCCGTCGGCAGTCGCTTGCCTGCCCAGCGGGCGTAGGCGTCGGCCTCGAACCAGCACACGTGCACCACGGGCTGCTGCGGGCGAACCTTCTTGGACACCCCGAAACTGCGACGCCACCACGTTCCGTCGGAGTCGGACTCCCAGAACTGTGGCGCGGTCAGGTTCGCGTCGACGCGATGCTGCCAACCCTTCTCGGTCCACAATTCGCGGCGTCGGTAACCTCCGTCGGCGATGAAGTCCATGAACTGCGCGTTGGTGATCGGTGCCCGGTCGATGGCGAAGGTGGGTACGTGCACCGAATGAGCCGGTCGCTCGTTGTCCAGTGCCCACGGGTCGAGCGAGGTCCCCATCGAGAACGGGCCACCCGCGATGACGGCCTCACCCGACACCGGCACCACCGAGGCCGGTGGCGCAGGAGCCGTGAGAACCGCGGGCCCCGAACGCAATTGATGGGTCGCGAGCATGGTCTCGTCGTGCTGCTGTTCGTGCTGGGCGATCATGCCGAACGCGAAACCGTGCTTCTCGACCGGTCGACCCTCGAAAGTGCTGTGATCGAGCACATCCCAGGCCTTGTCGCGCACGGTCCGGACGTAGACGCGCGCCTCGTCCGGGGTGAGCAAGGGAAGCGACGTACGCGAAGACCGCGAGTGCTTGAACGCGTCGTACAGCTCGTCGATGTCCGGACGGACGGGATCGCGGCCACCGACGTCGCGTACGAGCCAGAGCTCCTCTTGACTACCGATGTGCGCGAGATCCCACACCAGCGGGCTCATCAACGGCGAATGCTGCGCCATCAGTTCGGTCTCGTCCACACAGTCGGTGAGTGCGCCGCTGCGGGCACGACTGCGAGTGAGGACCGTTTCGATTCTGTTCCTGAGTTGTTCGGCGCTCACACCGATTCCTTTCGAGTCCGAAATTCCCGTGTCGCCGTGTCGAATTCACTGGGGGGCTCGCCCGCACCGCATCGGCGAGATGCCGCCGACAGCAACTCGGAGTACTCGCCGCCGACCTCCGCGGCGAGTTGGAGCAATTCGGTTGCCGCCGTGCGGAGGTCGTCGTCGGCCAACCCGAAGCGGGCCGCGTCGAGCCACCGTCCCGCCGTTCCGCCGCCGATCTCGGTGGCGCGGGCCACCAGTTCGGGCGTGGACAGCAGCGCCTCGAACGCCGCGGCCGGAACCACCCACTGACCGTCCGGCTGCGCGTCGAGATAGCGAATCTCGAAGTGCCCACAGGCGCGCACCTTCGGGAACAGGGTGGTCAGGTGATAATCGAGGTCACTGTAGGTCGGCGCGCGTCCGACGATGCCGGGATCGTCCATCCACTGAGCGAACGTGGTGCCGGCAGGTGCTTCCCAGTTCTGCGTGACGCCCTGGATGCAGAGCAACGGAACGTCGAGTGCCCAGCGTGCGTAGTCGGCAATCGGGTCACCGGTGTTCGGAACCGCAGTTCTGCTGGAATCGGTTCTGCTGGAGTCGAGTTCGAGCCAGGTTCGCATCCGCTGCGATGCCCAGTCCCCGGCAGGTGCTCCGGCGAGTTCAGGAGAGCGGGCGAACGCGGACACGAAGGCAGGACCGATGACGTGGAGCATGTGCCAGCGCGCGGAGACCTCGGCGCGATCACGTCCGGCGTCGACGCTCACCTGAGCCGCAGCGGTGTTGCACATCATCAACTTCCCGAAGGGGCCGATGGTGGTGAACCGATTCTCCATCGCGCAGTACCGCGGGAGGACGAGGAGACGTTCCGGTGCCCGAGCGGTATCGGCCGGAACGGACGCCATGTCGATGCCGGCATCACCGAGGATGTTCCGCAGCCGCTGGGCATCGGCGTCGAGCATCGGTGCGAGTCGAGAAACGGATACATAAGGCGAACTGGACAATTCGACCTGACCGCCGGGTTCGACGGTAACGATGCTTCCGCCCGGCAACGACAGGGCGGGTGATTCGGGATCGATACTGCGCGGGGAGTGAACACCGAGCGCATCGGCCAGAGCCGAGAGGGTCGGACGGGTTCCGTCGTCGAGGGCGGTGAGCCACTCGAGTTCGGCACCGACGAGTGCCGGTGGCCCCAGCTTGAAACACACCTTCGACACGTATGCCTCTGCTGCCGGGCGCGAGCTCAGCCCGAGAGACTTCTCGTTGGACGACACTCATTCCTTCTTTCCGCACTCAACACGTTCTCCGCTCGGAGAACGTACCCAGCTGCGAGGATCGAAAACGCCGCGATCCCTCGTCCGGTCGAGGCTACCGATTGTGGAACTCTGGTGCCCGAGAGTTCGCAACCGAAAGGACGACCGATGCTCGATCACGACCGCATTCGACGCGACACCCCAGGTGCGTCGGGCCGCGTGTTTCTCGACAGCGCCGGATCCTCGTTGCCCCCGACCGTCGTCCTCGACACCGCGATCGCGCATCTACGCCGCGAAGCGGAGATCGGCGGCTACCGGGCCGCGAACGAACGACTCGACGACCTCGCCGCGGTCAAGACCTCGATTGCAACATTGATCGGCGCGCAGGCGTCGAGCATTGCACTGAGCGATTCCGCGACGCGGGCCTGGACGGACTTCTTCTACTCGGTGCCACTCTCGGCCGGCGACCGAATCCTGCTGTGCGAGGCCGAGTACGCCAGCAATGCCATCTCCGCCCTCCACCGCGCCGAAGTCACCGGAGCGACCGTCGAGGTCATGCCGAGCGACGCATCGGGACGCATCGATCTGGATGCGCTGGAATCGATGCTCGACGACCGCGTGAAACTGATCTCGGTGGTGCACGCCCCCACGAACGGCGGCCTGATCAATCCCGCCCGTGCCGTGGCCGATCTCGCCCACCAGCACGGTGCACTGGTCCTGCTCGACGCCTGCCAGTCCATCGGGCAGCTGCGCGTCGACGTCGAGGAGTTGGGAGTCGACGCCCTCTCGGCCACCGGCCGCAAATGGTTGCGCGGCCCACGCGGAACGGGCTTCCTCTACCTGCGTCCAGGATTGGCGTCGACGCTGCATCCGCCGGCCCTGGACCTGCACAGCGCAGAGTGGACCGATGGACGGACGTACCGGATGGCAGACGACGCCACGCGTTTCGAATTCTGGGAATGCGACGTCGCGGCCAGGCTCGCGCTCGGTGCGGCCGTCGACTACCTGCTCGAACTCGGTATCGACCGAGTCGAAGACGCCGTCGTCGAACGTGCCGACTACCTCCGCTCGGGGCTTCGGAAGGTTCCCGGGGTGACCGTGCGCGACCTCGGCGACCGCAAGAGCGGCATCGTATCCTTCACCGTCGACGGCGAGGATCCCGTGGCAGTGCGTGACCGACTGGCCGAACGAAACGTGACGGTCACCGTCAGCCATCGCGGTTCCACGCGTCTGGACATGACGGGCCGGGGACTCGACGCCGTCGTGCGTGCATCTCCGCACTATTTCGTCGCGTTCGCCGAACTGGACGCGATGCTCGCTGCGCTCGCAGGTGAGTGACACTTCGTAGCAGGGTCGGCAGGAGTGGAGCCGGCGGAACGACCCGTCGAACCGTCGCTCACATGGGTTCCGCGGAGGTAGGCAGCCACGCCGATTGCGGAGACCACGAGCCCGCCGAGCCCGAGCCAGGTGATCTCGTCGCCGAACATCAGCAAGGCCCACAGCATGGTCGTCGGCGGTGTCAGGTAGAGCAGCACGCTGGCGCGCGTCGGACCGTTGCGACGCACCACGAACAGGTACGCGCCGTATGCCCCGAAGGTGGAGAGCACCACCGTCCAGACCACGGCGGCGAGAAAGCCCCTCGTCATCGGCGGCGCGACGTCCCCGGCCAGAGCACTCCACGTCATGAATCCGACTGCGCTGATGGAACATTGAATCGCCATCGCCAGCGCGATCGGCTCCTTCGGTGCCAGCACGCGTTGGCCGATCGTGCCCACCGACAGTGCCAGCATTCCGGCAGCCGGTAGCAGGTAGACCGGCCAGAAGAGATCCGCACCGGACAGGTCTCCGACCACCACCAATGAGACACCCGCGATCCCGACGACGAGTCCCAGAACCTGCCGTCCTCCCACGCGTTCGCCGAAGATCCTGCTCGATGCCATCGCGACCACCAGTGGCTGCAACGCGGCGATCAAGGCGGCGACGCCGGGTGGCACGCCCATCCCGATACCGGTGATGGTCGCACCGAGGTAGAGGAACTGACAGAACAGGCCCAGGACGGCATGGATTCGGATGGCATGCCAGGTGGGGGTCAGTTTCCGGAACCGGCACCACGCGATCAGCAACGCCGCCGCGGCGAGATACCGCCAGGCCAACAGCGTGTGAGCCGGGGCTTCGGCGGTTCCGAGCTCTGCTCCGATGAACCCCGAACTCCACAGCACCACCAGTGCTGTGCCTGCAATGACGTCGACTCTCGATCTCATGGAGCGATGTAAACATACAGGTCTGTATACTCGCAGTGCACCTGCCGCTCACCAGCGCTTTCGAAAGGCAACCATGCTCGACAAGCCGCTCACCCCCGCCGGAGAACGCATCCTGACCGTCGCCAGCGACCTGTTCTACGCCCGCGGGATTCGCGCCGTCGGAGTCGACCTCATCGCGGAGGAGGCCGGCACAACGAAGAAAACGCTGTACGACCGATTCGGCTCCAAGGACGGCCTGGTGCAGCGGTACCTCACCCGCCGATACGGCCTGTGGTGCGATCACGTGACCCGGTACGTCGAATCCCTCGAATCCGGCGACGCGCGCATCCTCGGGGTGTACGACGCCCTCGATCTGTGGATGCGCGACAACCATCGCGGCTGCGGATTCGTCAACGCCTTCGCGGAGTTCGGCGGAACCGGCAGCCCGGTGCTCGCGATCATCGAGTCCGAGAAGGAATGGACGAGATCGTTGTTCGCGCGATTGGCCACCGAAGCCGGTTACCCCGATGCCGAGCAGCTCGGAACCCGACTGTCGGTACTGCACGAGGGCGCGGTGGTGATGGGCACAGCGGGGGCTCGCGATGACGCGATCGTGGTCGCGCGGGGCATCGCGTTCGATCTGCTCGCTGCGCTGGCAGTGGCGCGGACAGGTGCCCCAGGGGGCACATAACCAAGCCACTGCGCGGCATCGTGTATTGTTTCCCAGGTTGTCTCGGCGAGGGTAGATCCACGATTTCAGGATCCACCGTTATCGACGCGGCTCGGCCCCGTTGGCCGCGCTCGTTCGTGTCCGCCCCGACGAGCTTGACCGCCCGACGAAGTACGCCGCACGAACCACAGTTATCAGGAGCATCCAGCACCATGGCATCGAAGGTAAACAACCTCACCGCACAGGTCCGCACCGAATTCGGCAAGGGAGCCGCCCGCCGCACCCGTCGCGACGGCCTCGTTCCCGCCGTTCTGTACGGACACGCCACCGACCCCCAGCACCTCGCGCTGGACGCTCGCGCGTTCGCAGCCGTGCTGCGTAACGACGGCACCAACGCCGTGCTGACCCTCGACATCGACGGCAAGTCGCAGCTGGCGCTGACCAAGTCGATCGTCGTGCACCCGATCCGTCGCAGCATCGAGCACGCCGACCTCCTCGTCCTGAAGAAGGGCGAGCGCGTCACCGTCGAGGTCAACATCATCGTCGAGGGCGACGCCGCACCGGGCACCCTGGTCACCACCGACTCGACCGCGGTCGAGATCGAGGCCGACGCACTGGAGATCCCGGAGAACTTCGTCGTCTCCGTCGAAGAGGCTCAGATCGGCACTCAGATCACCGCAGCCGACCTCGACCTTCCGTCCGGCGTCACGCTGGTGTCCGACGGCGAGATGCTGCTCGTGAACGTCGTCGAGGCTCCGTCCGAGGAAGACCTCGAGGCCGACGGCGAAGGCACCGAGCCCATCTCCGAAGAGGGCGAAGCCGAGACTCAGGAAGAAGCCGAGTCCTCGGACGAGGACAGCTCCGACGAGAGCTGATTCTCCACCTGCACGCTCGACGGCGCGCTGCTTCCCTCGGGAGCAGCGCGTCGTTCGTTTCGAAGGCCTGATGAGACAATGACGACCGTGAGTGTTGATCCCGCAGCGCCGGCCCTGATCGTCGGCCTCGGCAATCCCGGCCCGCAGTACGAAAAGACCCGTCACAACGTGGGATTCATGGTGGCCGACGCCCTGGCCGGACGCATCGGTTCCGCGTTCTCCTCGCACAAGAAGTCCAACTCCGACATCGTGCAGGCTCGTCTCGGCAGTCGCTCGGTGGTCATCGCCAAGCCGCGCACCTTCATGAATCTCTCGGGCCAACCAGTGGCTGCGTTGGCGCGCTTCTTCTCGATCGAGCCTGCGAACATCGTCGTGGTGCACGACGAGTTGGACATCGACTTCGGTGCTCTACGACTCAAACTCGGCGGCGGCGAAGGCGGCCACAACGGCCTCCGCTCGATCTCGCAGCACCTGAGCACCAAGGACTATCTGCGGGTGCGCGTCGGCGTCGGGCGACCACCGGGACGGATGGATCCGGCGTCGTTCGTGCTCAAGCCGTTCTCCGCTGCCGAGCGCAAGGACCTCGGCGTCGTGGTCGAGGAAGCAGCCGACGCCGCCGAGCTCCTGCTCTCGGCCGGACTCGAGGCCGCACAGAACACGGTGCACCCGCGCTGATCCTCACACCCATGTTCTGAGGTGCGCGCCTGTTCTCGCTTCCTGACGCACGCGCGCACCCCGCAAGAACGGCGTGAGGTCTCCTGCAGGTTCAGTTCAGCAGCGACGCCGAATTCGCCCGCCGCAGTTTGCCGCTCGACGTCTTCGGGATGCTGCCCGGCCCCAACACCGCGACGGTTCGCGGCCGAACACCGACCTCCGAATGCACCGCATGGATCACTTCACGTTCGATGCGCCTGACCTCGTCCGGCTTGTCGATGTCGTTGGTTTCCACAGCCACCGCGAAACTTTCGCGTTTGTCACCGGCATCGAGCCGAATGGCCACGGCATTGCCCGGCCGCACACCGGCGACGGTGCCCGCGGCCCGTTCGATGTCGGTGGGATAGATGTTGCGACCACCCATGATGATGACGTCCTTGATTCGCCCGCAGACGACCACCAGTTCGTCCTCGGTGATGTAGCCGACGTCGCCGGTGTCGAGCCAGCCGTCCGCGTCGAGCGTCGACACCGGGCCGTCGACGGTGATGTATCCGGGCGTGACGGCCTTGCCTCGCACCTCGATGATGCCGACGCCCCGTGCGGTGAGCACCTGCCCCTCCTTGTCCACGACACGGCCCTCCAACCCGGGAACGAATTTGCCGAGCGTCGCCAGCGAGCGGGTGTTACCGCGAGTGGACGGGACGGCACGACCGAGGGTCTCGAGCAGGTCCGCGTCGACCACGTCGATCACCTGCCCCTGATCGGGGTTCGGAATCGACACGGCCAGAGTCGTTTCCGCCATTCCGTAGACCGGAGCCAGTGCGAGGGGGTTCAGCTTGTACCGGGCTCCGGCCTCGGCGAGCGCGATCATGGTGTCCGGATCGACCGGCTCGGCTCCGTTCCAGGCGTAGCGCAGAGTCGACAGGTCGAGATCCAGATCGTCCTCCGCCTGACCGAGCCGCCGCGCCAGCAGCGAGTAGGCGAAATTGGGTGCTGCCGTGACGGTTCCGCGGTACTTGTGAATCAGCTTGGCCCACAACAGCGGCGAGCGCAGGAAGTCCAGCGGAGTGATACTGACGACCTCGGCACCGACCTGCATGGGCACCGACAGGAAGCCCACCATGCCCATGTCGTGGAACAGCGGCAGCCAACTGACCATCACATCGGTTTCGACATCGAATTCGATGCGGTCGATCATCGCGTAGGCATTGACGTAGAAGTTCTCGTGCGTGATCCGTACGGCCTTCGGCGAACCGGTCGATCCGGAGGTGAGCTGCTGCAACGCGATATCGGACTCGGACGTGGGCACCGGATCGATGTCGCGACCGGTCTTCATGTCCTCGATCTTCAGCACGGTGATGCCGCGCTCCTCGAGCACGGGTGCGGCGATGTCGAACGGAGCCCCGAGGATCACGGCCTTGGCCTCGATCATCCGCACGACGGTCTCGGTGTCCTCACCCCAGACGGCGAGGTCGGTCCGCGGTGTCGGCTGATGCAGCATCGTCACCGATCCCCCGCGCATCCAGGTCGCCTGGCACGCCGGAGCGATGTCGACCGGCTGACCGGCCAGGATGCCGATCGCATCTCCGTGTTCGACGCCTGCGTCGGCCAACGCACCGGCCATCCGACGCGCCTGCTCGTGGATTTCACCCCAGGACTGTCGCAATGCCTCGTCGGGCTCGCCGGTGATCAGACCGTGCTTGCTGGTGCTCGCGGTCTCGAACATCTCTTCGGTGAACTTGCTCAACGCGCGTCTCCTCGTGAGGGAATCCCGGCCCACCGTCCACAGTAGGCAGTCCGCCCCGACCGAGGGGTGCAACAGGCCGCGTATCCTTGATTTCTGCCCCGGCGCCCGATTCGGTGCCGCCCTTGCTAGGAGAATGAGGTTTTCGTGAGCACCCCGTCCAGTACCCCCGACGTCGACGCCACGATCGACGGGTCCGGACCGGCAGCGCTCGACGAGTCCGGAACCACCCGCAGCCGGGCCACAGAGCTCGAGACCGAGGTCGCGAGGCGTCGAACATTCGCGGTGATCTCGCACCCCGACGCCGGCAAGTCGACGCTCACCGAGGCCCTCGCCCTGCATGCACGCGTCATCTCCGAGGCCGGAGCCATCCACGGCAAAGCCGGCCGCCGCTCCACCGTCTCCGACTGGATGGAGATGGAGAAGGCCCGTGGCATCTCGGTGAGTTCGACTGCGCTGCAGTTCAATTACCAGACCTCACCCGACGCGGAGATCACCAACGTCATCAACCTCGTCGACACCCCCGGCCACGCCGACTTCTCCGAGGACACCTACCGCGTTCTCACCGCCGTCGACGCCGCGGTGATGCTGATCGACGCCGCCAAGGGTCTGGAGCCGCAGACCCTCAAGCTGTTCCAGGTGTGCCGCCAGTTCGGCATCCCGGTCATCACCGTCATCAACAAGTGGGACCGCCCGGGCCAGTCGCCGCTCGAGCTGCTCGACGAGATCGAGTCGCGGATCGGCCTGACTCCGACGCCTCTCTACTGGCCCGTCGGGATCGCCGGTGACTTCCGCGGCCTGCTCGACGTACAGGACGGCAGCTACATCCGGTTCACCCGTACTGCCGGCGGTGCCACCATCGCGCCCGAGGAATTCATGACGGCCGAGGCCGCCGCCGAACGTGAGGGCGTCGACTGGGACACCGCCGTCGAGGAAAGTGATCTGCTGATCTCGAGCGGTCAGCAGCACGATCAGGAGATGTTCCTGGCCGGTCAGACGTCGCCGGTGATCTTCGGCTCCGCGATGCTCAACTTCGGCGTCCGGCAGATTCTCGACACCCTCGTCGCTCTGGCACCCGCCCCCGGCGCGCGCGACGACGTCTCGGGCGGGGTACGCGAGGTCACCGATCCGTTCAGCGCCGTCGTGTTCAAGGTGCAGGCAGGCATGGACACCGCGCACCGCGACCGCCTGGCGTTCATGCGCGTGGTCTCCGGAGTGTTCGAGCGCGGCATGGTCGTCACCCACTCGCAAACCAAGAAGCCGTTCACCACCAAGTACGCGTTGACGGTGTTCGGTCGCGATCGTACGACCGTCGAGAACGCCTATCCGGGAGACATCGTCGGCCTCGTCAACGCGACCGCACTCGCCCCCGGGCACACGCTCTACACCGACAAGAGGGTCGAGTTCCCGCCCATTCCGTCGTTCGCGCCCGAGCACTTCTCGGCACTGCGGGTCGACAGCGCCGACAAGTACAAGAAGTTCCGCCGG
Source organism: Rhodococcus sp. 06-418-5 (assembly GCF_002258285.1). Classification (NCBI taxonomy): domain Bacteria; kingdom Bacillati; phylum Actinomycetota; class Actinomycetes; order Mycobacteriales; family Nocardiaceae; genus Rhodococcus; species Rhodococcus sp. 06-418-5. Next base: position 225,225 of record NZ_NOYE01000025.1, on the reverse strand, counting down.
GCCGTCGAGCAACTCGACTCCGAAGGCGTGGTTCAGGTGCTGCGCAACGACATTCGCGGCGACGCCTCCCCCGTGCTCGCCGCCGTCGGACCCATGCAGTTCGAGGTGGTCACCGCACGAATGAAGACCGAGTTCGGCGTCGACGCGCGAATGGAACCGCTCGGATACTCCCTTGCCCGACGCACCGACGCGGCCTCGGCCGTCGAGTTGGGTCGCCAGCGCGGAGTCGAGGTCTTCACCCGCACCGACGGTGCGCTGCTGGCACTGGTAAGCGACAAGTGGCGTCTGCAGTACATCCAGAAGGAGATGCCCGAGCTGACTCTCGAACCACTCGTCGCCGCGGGTGATCAGTAGCACCGGCGTGCTGATCGATCTGCTCGACGCAGAGTTCTCCGTACTGGGGCACCCGATTCTGTGGCGTGAGGTGGTCGGCAACGGTTTCGGCTTGCTCTCGGCGATCGGCGGGATGCGGCGCGTCGTATGGGCGTGGCCGGTGGGGATCATCGGCAATGCGCTGCTGTTCACTGTCTTCCTCGGCGGCGTGTTCCACACTCCGCAGGCTCTCGATCTGTACGGCCAGGCCGGGCGACAACTGATGTTCATCGCGGTGAGCGTCTACGGGTTGATGCGTTGGCTGCGGGACTCCAAACGGTCGGGGGCAGCGGTTCTACCGCGGTGGGGCACGGCGCGGGAGCGGACCGCGATGATCGTCGTCGCGATCGTCGGCACGGTGCTGTTCGCGCAACTGTTCGGCTACCTCGGCTCGTTCGGCAAGTGGGCCGACGCGTGGATCTTCACCGGATCCATGCTGGCGACCTTCGGGATGGCGCGTGGACTCACCGAGTTCTGGCTGATCTGGATCGCGGTGGACATCGTGGGCGTTCCGCTGCTGATCGTCGCCGGGTTCTATCCCTCCGCGGTTCTCTACCTGGTGTATGCCGCGTTCGTGGCCTGGGGTTTTGCCGTGTGGTTCAGAGTTCAGAACAAGAACTTCGGTCAAAAAATGGCGTCGTAAACAATCGTGATGATACTCTCAGCGTGTCCGAACAAACTTCGAGTACGTTTCTGCGTGCTCGACGCCGAGTAGCCCGTCCTGATCGATGCCCGATCGTGACATCTCGGCGCGGAACCACCTGGGATCACGATGAAGTGGAAAACGACATGACTAAGGGATCGAACTACCCATTGGCCGGGATCAAGGTCGGTGGCGTTCCTGCGCATCGTTTGGCGACGCCGCCGAAGTCCGACTCCACTTCACCCGCCGGTGGCCGCACCGATTCTTCGGCGGCAGCGCCCGCCGAGAAGGCGGCCGAGACCTCTACCACCGAGAATTCGGAGGCAGTGGCCACGTCCACCGATAAGGCGTCCGCAACAACGCCTGCACCAGCAACGTCGTCCGTCACGGATTCAACGACCCCCCGCGCGGATCGACGTCGTCCAGAGAAGCCCGCCACGGAATCGAACGAGGTTGAAGTGACTACAAGCGATCAGATCTCAGAACACGGCCTGCCCACCAACGGCCGCTCCACGTCTCACGGCTCCAGCTCCTCGCCGTCGCTCGGTCGCGGCCAGGGACCGGACCGTCGTACCGCCATGGGCGTCGCCTCGGTACGCATCGCAGGCCGCCTGACCCAGAACGAGCTCGGCAGCCGCACCGGCGACATCCGCACCCCCGACACCTCCGTCGGTCCCGACGAGCTGCTCCAGCTCCTCGGCGAATACCTCGTCTCGGGTGGCCTGCAGAACCCCGAGATCCACGTTCGCTCCAACGGCCAGACCATCGTGCTGGACCTGCAGAACCCCGCCAAGGGCTACCGCTGACCCCTACCGGTCACAACAGCTGCTGGAATGCCTCTGGTCGCACCATCTCGAGTACCAGAGGCTTCCATTGCGGCGCTCGGTCCTTGTCGACCAGCACTGCACGAACACCCTCGGCGAAGTCCGGTTCGGTGATGATCCACGTTGCCATCCGCAACTCCCGATCGAGGCATTCACGCAACGTACTGTCGGCCCCGCGTGTGATCAGCGCGTCGGTTGCCATAAGGGACGTGGGCGACAGCGTCGCCAACTGAGTCTTCGTCGTCCGCGACCAGGGCGTGTCGCACACCAGCGCATCGATGATGTCGACGAGTGAGCTCCTCTCGAATACTGCAGCCACCGCCTCCGCGTCGAACGACAGTTCGGTGGTCGACGGCGCAGTGGTGTATCGGTCCAAAACCTCGTCCAGATCCATGCCTGCGAGAATGTCCGCCTTCAGATCGGACACGACCTCGCTCGGGCAGAAATGCGTCGCCAATCCCAGTGCGAGCGCATCGGTTCCGGTGATACGAGTTCCCGTCAGCGCCAGGTACCGTCCGGCATGGCCCGGCAGGCGCGAGAGAAAGTAGCTCGACCCCACATCCGGCACGAAACCGATCGCCGTCTCCGGCATCGCCAACACGGCGTTCTCGGTGACGATACGGACGCTGCCGTGAATCGAAATTCCCAGGCCACCACCGAAAGCCGCCGCTTCGATGACGGCGACGTACGGCTTGGGGTAGCCGGCAATCACCTCGTCGAGGTCGTACTCCGCCGCGAAGTACGCCGGGCCCGCCTCGTGGTCACCGTCGACGACGGCCTGCCGAATCGCCTTGATGTCACCGCCGGCGCAGAACGCCCGAGGTGAACTGCTCGTCACCAGAACAGAAGTGACCTCATCGTCGTCTCGCCACGCATCGAGTGCGGCGCGGATCCCGTCGATCATCGCACCGTTCAACGAGTTCAGAGCCTCCGGCCGGTTCAGGACGATATGCCCCACTCCGCCCACGGTCTCGGCTTCGACAACGGCCACTGTTGACTCCTTCACACGCACCTCGTTCGACGCGTAACAGTAGCGCTATTCGCGAGACTCGACCGACCGTGGACGCGCGTCAGCGGGAATGTCGGCGGGAGGACACGGCCGCTCCTCGGCAGTGAACCATCCACGATAGAGAAACATCTGCCCGAGCACCGGGCTCTTCACCTCGATCTCGATGCGATGCCGTTCCTCGGCCGCATCCCACCACTCGCGACCGATCGTCACCGCTGACGCCGGCTTCGGCAACTTCGGCGCAAGAGGGCCGAGCAGGAATCGCGGAACCTCGCTCTCGAGCACAAGTCCACCATCGGCGTCGACCTCACACCTGGTGTGCACCACCATGTCCGACGAGAAACCCAGGTAGTCCAAGGCATACGCGTCGGACTCGGCGGAGGACACCATCACCGAGTTCATTCCCTGCGGGCGACCGGCGAAAGCGAAACGCCGCACGAAAGACATTGTCTCGCGGCCCAGTTCGTCGACATACGCATAGTTGGCGATGGTGAACGGCACGTCCTTGCCCACACCCGCGGGAAAGAGTCCACGCTTGCGGCCGGCCCACAGCAACGGCGGCGGCACGAGCCGAGAGTGCGTCATCTCCTCCATCACGCCCACCCCGAACTGGGCGAGATGGTCCGAGGACTGCAATCCGAAGCGCCACTGAACCTTGGGATGCAGAAGGGCGAAGTCCGAACCGAGTACTTCCGCGACGACCGATGTCATAACTCCAGTATGCGCTGCGCGCAGGTGAGCGAAACTTCGTAGCAGATTACGAATTTCCGTTCACGTGCCGCAGGCTCTACTCCAGCTCGGCGGCCAACTCCATCCAGCGTTCCTCGGCGACATCCTTGTCCGCGAGGACCTGCTTGAGCTCGGTGTCGAGGGCGACGAGCTTGCCCTGCTCGGTGGACGCGTCGACGAGTTCGGCATGCAACTCGACCTCACGCTTGGAGAGCCGAAGGACGAGCTTTTCGAGCTTGCTCAGTTCCTTACGGGCCGCGCGCTCGGACGCCGCATCCCGGGTCGCCTTCTTCGGCACCGCGCCGGTGGTCAACGAATCCGGAGTGGCCTCGGCCGCGAGAACCGACCGGCGACGCAGGTACTCGTCGATCCCGCCGGGCAGATTGGTGAGCTTGCCGTCGCCGAACAGTGCCCAGGTGGAATCACAGATGCGCTCGATCAGGTACCGATCGTGACTGATGACGACGAGGGTGCCCGCCCAGCCGTCGAGGATGTCCTCGAGCTGCTGCAGGGTGTCGATGTCGAGATCGTTGGTGGGCTCGTCGAGCAACAGCACGTTCGGCTCGGCCATCAACACGCGCGTGAGCTGAAGCCGACGACGCTCACCGCCGGAGAGATCTCCGACGGGGGTGCGCTGACGCGCCGGGGTGAAGCCGAGCCGCTCCGCGAGCTGCCCGGCCGAGATCTCGCGGTCACCCAACGTGATCCGCTCGGCCACTTCCTTGACCGCATCGAGAACACGCAGCTTCTTGGGTAGGTCGTCCAATTCCTGCTTGAGCCAACCGATCTTGACCGTCTGGCCCTGGATGCGCTTACCCGCAGCAGGCTGCAGTTCACCGGCGAGCGTGCGGAGCATCGTGGTCTTGCCCGAACCGTTGACGCCGACCAGGCCGACGCGCTCACCGGGAGCCAGACGCCAGGTGAAGTCCTTCACCAGTTCTCGGCCGTCGGGAGTCTCCAGGCGCGCGTCCTCGAGTTCGATGACGACCTTGCCGAGACGACGCTGAGCGAACGAGGACAACGCGACGGAGTCACGCGGTGCCGGAACGTCGGCGATCAGAGCCTCGGCCGCCTCGATGCGGTACTTCGGCTTGGAGGTACGAGCCGGGGCACCGCGGCGCAGCCACGCCAACTCCTTGCGCGCGAGGTTGCGTCGACGCTCCTCGGACGCGTCGGCCTGACGGGACCGCTCGGCGCGCGCGAACACCCAGTCGTTGTAGCCGCCCTCGTAGGCCTCGACGCCGCCGCCGACCACTTCCCACGTGCGATTGGCGACCGTGTCGAGGAACCAGCGATCGTGGGTGACGACCACCAGCGCACTGCGACGGCTGACCAGGTGCGCGGCCAACCACTGCACGCCCTCGACGTCGAGGTGGTTGGTCGGCTCGTCGAGCACCAGCAGATCGAGATCCTGAACCAGAGCCGCTGCCAACGCAACTCGTCGACGCTCGCCGCCCGAGAGGTTGTCGATCGACGCGTCGAGTCCCGAACTCCCCGCAGGCCCGAGGTCGGCAATACCGATGCCGGTCAAGATGTTTCGCACCCGAGAGTCACCCGCCCACTCGTGCTCGGCCATTCCGAGTGGGTCGAGGACCACCTGGCCGACGGTCGACCCCGGAGGCAACACGCCGCGCTGGGTGACGACGGCCATGCGCAGGCCGTTGACCCGGCTGACACGTCCCGAATCGGGCGGTTCGATGCCGGCGAGAACCTCGAGGGTGGTGGTCTTACCGCCGCCGTTGAGACCGACCATGCCGATGCGTTCGCCCTCCTGCACGCCGAGCGAGACGCCGTCGAGCAGTGGCTTGACGCCGAAGGACTTGCTGACGTTTTCGAGATTGACGAGATTGACCATCAGGAAAAACCAATCGATTCACTAGTGACAACACGAGCACCGGGAACCGGTCCACTCGCAACACGGACGGTGCGGCACACACCGGCACCGGACAATTCAGCGCTCACCGACACCGCCGCGTCGGCGTCGGCGCACAGGAACGCGCAGGTGGGGCCCGAGCCGGACACGATGCCCGCCAATGCCCCGGCGGTGACTCCCGCACGCAGCGTGCGACGCAACTGCGGCATCAGCGAGACCGCAGCGGCCTGCAGGTCGTTGCCGAGCAACGGCGCGAGTGCACGCGCATCGCCGGACGCCAGCGCATGCATCAGATCCTCGGTGCCGCCGAGGCGAGGCGGATGGCCCTTGGCCCGCAACTCGTCGAGTTCGTTGTACACGGCAGGCGTTTGCAGACCGCCCTTCGCCAACGCCAGCACCCAGTGAAAACTGTTGCGCGAGAGCACCGGAAGCAGCTTCTCCCCGCGACCGGTTCCGACCGCGGTCCCGCCGTGCAGCGAGAAGGGCACGTCGCTCCCGAGTTGAGCCGCCACCTCGTCGAGCTCGTCACGCGAGAGATCGAGATGCCACATCGCGTTCAGTGCCACCAGGGTCGCGGCAGCGTCGGCACTTCCACCTGCCATCCCACCGGCCACCGGAATTCCCTTGTCGATGGTGATCTCCACCGACGGCTCTCGCCCGACCCGACGCCCCAGCAACTCGGCGGCCTTCCACACCAGATTCCGCGAATCGGTGGGAACCACCCTCGCGTCGTCACCGCGCACCCGAACCGAGAGCGTCTTGGCCGGAATCACCGACAGTTCGTCCGAGAGCGAGAGCGCCTGAAACACCGTCGTCAGCTCGTGAAAGCCATCGGGACGCAGGTCACCGACCGACAGATGCAGATTCACCTTCGACGGGGCCCGAACAACGACGGGTGTGGGAACGACAGACAGCACGAGTAACCACAGTAGTGGAGAAACAACGCCCGAGTTCACCACCAGGGCGGCCTCCGGTGGGTACTCGATGTGACGTTCAGTGGACTTTTGGGCGGTCGATGTCACATTCAGTGGACTTCGGGGGCGGGGATGATCGGGCGATGCGGACCGAATATGTCCGCATTCGGTGGCATCGTGGGCCCATGAAGGAAACATCGGCTCGGTTGTTGCGACTGTTGTCTCTGCTGCAGACGCGTCGTGATTGGGCGGGCGCGGAATTGGCGGAGCGACTCGACGTCACTCCTCGCACGTTGCGGCGCGACGTGGACAAGCTGCGCGACATCGGTTATCCGGTCAATGCGACGCCGGGTGTCGGCGGTGGGTACCAGCTCGGTCCCGGCGCGGAGATGCCTCCGCTGCTGCTCGACGACGACGAGGCGCTGGCGGTGGCCTTCGGGTTGCAGTCCGCCGCCGGGGGCTCGGTCGCGGGTATCGGGGAGGCGTCGTTGCGGGCGTTGACGAAGTTGCGGCAGGTGATGCCCTCGCGCATCCAGCATCGGCTCGACGCGTTGCGCATCGACGTGGTGGAGAAGACACCCCGTTCGGCGGTGGATGCGTCGGTGCTGTCCACGGTGGCAGCGGTGTGCCACGGACACGAGCGGTTGCGGTTCGATTACCGCAAGCACGACGGTTCCGAGTCCAGGCGCGAGGTGGAGCCGTACAGCCTGGTGCGGGCGGGAGCGCGCTGGTACCTGCTGGGTTGGGATGTACTGCGGGAGGATTGGCGGTCGTATCGGGTTGATCGCCTGACTCCGAAGATTCCGACGGGTCCGCGGTTCACGCCCCGGGCGCTGCCGCCGGGCGGCGCGGCGTCGTTCGTCTCGAAGGGAATCGATCGTGCGTTCGCCAGAGTTCAGGCGCGGATCGCGTTGCACGCCCCGATCGAGACGATCGCGCCGATGATCGACGAGCAGTGGGGCACACTCGAATCCATCGACGACCGCACCTGCGCGGTGGTGTTGGCCGGGGATTCGCTGCCCTCGATCGCACGGTGGCTGGCGGCGTTCGACACCGATTTCACGGTGCTCGATCCACCGGAACTGCGCGAGGAATGCCGCATCGTGGCCGAGCGGCACGCGAGGCTGAACGAGCGATACCTCGCGGCGGTTCACCCTCCGGTAACCGGTCCGTGAGTCAATGGGCAGATGACGACACCACTCGGTTTCGACCCGAAATTCCTGGCCGACATCGACGTTCCGTTGCCCGATCGCGCCGACGTGGTGGTGCTTGCGTACACGCACTTCTCGGTGTCCATCGACCCTGCCCGACGCCTCGCCGCGGTCACCGGCGTGAACATCGACGGCGCGAGCCTGCAGGATGTCGGGCGGGGAGACAACTGGCGACTCGACGATCGGCTACCGGCTGCGCAGCAGGCCGGCAACGAGCTGTACAAGAACAACGACCTCGATCGCGGGCATCTGGTTCGCAGGCGAGATCCGGTGTGGGGTGAGCGTGCGGTGGCCGAGCGCGCCAACGAGGACACGTTCCACTACACCGTGTGCGCGCCACAGACGGCCACCCTGAATCAGTCGAAGACGCTGTGGCTGGGGCTGGAGGACTACGTGCTGGGAAACGCCGAGCAGTACGACCGAAAGCTCTCGGTGTTCAGCGGTTGCATCTTCGCCGACGACGATCCGATCTACCGCGGTGTCGCCATTCCGCGGCAGTTCTTCAAGATCGCGGCATGGTCGCAGGGTTCGACTCCCGCATGCACCGGATACGTTCTCGACCAGTCGCCGTCCCTCGATCCGATCCTCGACAAGCCGTTACGACTCGAGACCGATCCCCCGCCCCTCGGCCCGTATCGGACGTACCAGGTTCCGGTGGCCGACATCGCGTCGATGACCGGCCTGGAGCTGGGTGTGTTGATCGAAGCCGATCGCTATGCACCGGTGGCTGCCGCTCGTGCGGAGGCGTCGAAGTGGACCGAGCTGACGCGACTGTCGGACATCCACCTGTAGAGGGGCCTCAGGCTTCGGTAGCGGCCAAGCGGACGAAGGCTGCGGCGTCGATGGTTTCGCCTCGCGCCGTCGGGTCGATTCCGGCCTCACGCAACCGGCGTTCGGCCGCCACCGGGGAGCCGGCCCAGCCGGCGAGGGCCGCTCGCAGGGTCTTTCGTCGCTGCGCGAATGCGGCATCGATCACCGCGAAGACGGCCTTGCGATGCGCGGTGTCGGTGGGCCACGGCGGCTCGGCGTACCGATCGATACGCACCAGGCCCGACTCGACCTTGGGCACCGGCCAGAACACCGAACGGCCCACCGCGCCGGCCCTTTTGACGTCACCGAAGAACCTGGCCTTGACGCTGGGGATGCCGTAGATCTTGCTGCCCGGTACCGCGGCGAGTCGATCGGCCACCTCGGCTTGGACCATCACCACCGCGACACGGAGGCTCGGCAATTCCGAGAACAGATGAATCAGCACGGGAACGGCGACGTTGTAGGGGAGGTTGGCCACCAGTGCAGTCGGCTCCCCCGCGATGTCCGCCGCTCGGACGCGAAGCGCGTCGGCCTCGATCACCGTCAGCCGATCGGCCAGGGTCGGGGCTCGGTCGGCCACCGTGGTGGGCAAACGGTTCGCGAGCTTGGGATCGATCTCGACGGCGATGACGGATTCGGCCACGTCGAGCAACGCCAGAGTCAGCGAACCGAGGCCGGGGCCGACCTCGAGGACCGTGTCCTGAGGGCCGACGCCCGCGGAGGCGACGATGCGTCGAACAGTGTTTGCGTCGTGCACGAAGTTCTGCCCGAGCTGCTTGGTGGGCCGCACGTCGAGCTCGGCTGCGAGGGAGCGGACCTCGGCGGGACCGAGCAGAGCCGCGGATCCCCTCACATGTTCGGACACGGCGGAAACTCTACGTGATCAGCGATAACCCAGCCGCGAGGTGCAGGCGGGCCATGCGCCCCAGCCCTGCGATTTCTGCGTCACCGATGCGATTGCGATCTGCTCTTCGCGGGTGGCGAGGTCGGCGCGCGGCGCGTACTTGAGGCCGCCCTGACGTTCCCAGGTGTTCTGGTCGAACTGCACGCCACCGTAGAAGCCGTTACCCGTGTTGATGGCCCAGTTGCCGGTTGCCTCGCACTGTGCGAGCGCGTCCCAGATCGCACCGTTCTCCACCGGCGGCACCTCGGTGCCGGGCTTGGCTCCGACGCGGACGGTCTTCGGCTGGGCGGGTACCTGCACCTTCTCGTCGACCTTCTCGCGACCGACCTCGACGCCGTTGACCATGTTGATCTTCCAGGTGATGTCGGAGACGCCCGGAGCGCCGGGGTTCTCGACGACGGTGCGGCTCATGTTCATCGTCGGATCTTCGATCCGCTGCTCCGGGGCATCGGTATCGGTGGTCTCGGTCTTGGTGACGGTGCGGTCACGCGTGACGACGATCTCGGCACCGTCGGTCACGGTCTCGTCGGGATCGGGGCTGACGGTGTCGGCTTCTTCGAGCGGCGCGCCTGCTGCATCAAGGAATTCGCGCACAGTCGGTGCGGCCAGGGTGATCGGGGTGGCGGGGGCTCCGCCGTCGACGAGCGAGACCTGCTTGGGCAGTGCGACGTCCAACTCGGTGCCGTCGAGCGGCAGTCGCTCCGAGCGCGAGGCGGAGACGTGCACGTCCTCGGCGAGGCCGGTCTGCTGCAGTGCTTCCTCGACGGTCAGTGCGGTGGTCCAGATCTCCTCGGGCTTGCCGTCGACGTTCAGTGTGATCTCGCGGGCGCGGCGAAGGACAACGGTGTCGCCGTCGCTCAGACCGGAGTCGGGAGCGGGAACGACCAGATCCTTGTCCGACGGGGCATAACCGGCGTCGGCCAGCGCGCTGCTGACGTCGGTTTTCATCGTGCTCAGCGAGATCATGTCGCCGTCGACGTCGATGGTCACGGTCTTGTGACGGCTCACGGCCATCACACCACCGGCGACGAGCGTCATCAACAGGGCCGCGATGACCAGGTAGAGAGTGGTCGAGCGGGCGGAGTTGAGGCGTCTGATAGTCGACAAGTTTCGTATTCCTGGCGGTTGCGAGCGTGACTTCGGCGTCGAAACGCCCGAGTTCGGTCACGGTACGGTAACGAATTAGCACCCACGTCGCAACTTCGGCAGCTAGAGGCCGTACACCCGCTCCGCATTGGCAGTGGCGTGAGCAGCGAGCGCCGCTGGATCCTGGCCGCGAACCTCGGCCAACGCCCGCGCGGTGTACGGCAGGCAGTACGACTCGTTGGGTGCACCTCGATACGGATGCGGCGTCAGGAACGGCGCGTCGGTCTCCACCAGCACGAGCTCGTCCGGTACCAGAACCGCGGCCTCCCGCAACGCGTGCGCATTCTTGAAACTGACGGTCCCCGAAAAGCTGAGAACGTAACCGGCGTCGACGCAGGCCTTCGCGGTCTCGGGACCACCAGAAAAGCAGTGGAAGATCACCGTCTCGGGCGCACCTTCCGCCGTCAGAACGGCCAGCAGATCCTCGTCGGCCTCGCGATTGTGAATCATCAACGGCTTGCCCAGGCGCTTCGCGAGGTCGATGTGCCAGCGAAAACCCTCGTGTTGCTCGGCTACCGTGGCGCACCCGTCGAGCTTGCCCGGCCAGTAGTAGTCCAGTCCGGTCTCCCCGACCGCCACCACGCGAGGATCGGACGCCAACCGCTCGATCTCGGCCCTGGCGTCGTCGTCGAGCACGTTCGCGCGGGTGGGATGAATCGCCACCGCGGCCCACACCCGCGGATCCCAGGACGCCGCGTCGACGGCGAAGCGCGCGGCATCGAGGTCGTCGGCGATCGTGACCACCCGCGTGACACCGACGGACTCGGCCTTGTCCACGATCGCGGCCACACTCGCCGCGTCGGTCGCCCCACACGCATCGAGGTGGGTGTGCGCGTCGACGAGAGTGCCGACGGACTCGGGCAACGGTGGTGCGGGACGGTCTCTGCTCACGCTGGTTAGAGTAGGCGCACCATGACTGCGCCAGCTGATGCCCCACGGCCACCGTTCTACGTCACCACGGCGATTGCGTACCCCAACGGCGCTCCGCACATCGGACACGCCTACGAGTACATCGCCACCGACACCATCGCGCGCTTCAAACGCCTCGACGGCTACGACGTGCGATTCCTGACGGGTACCGACGAGCACGGCCTGAAGATGCAGCAGACCGCCCAGACCGAGGGCGTGGACGTCCGTGAGCTCGCCGCGCGCAACTCCGACGCATTCCAGACCGCTCAGGACCTGCTGAAGATCTCCTACGGACGCTTCATCCGCACCACCGACGCCGATCACCATGCCGCCAGCCAAGAACTGTGGAAGCGGATGGAAGCGAACGGCGACATCTATCTCGACTCCTACTCCGGCTGGTACTCGGTACGAGACGAGGCGTTCTACACCGAGGCCGAGACCACCCTCGCCGAGGACGGCTCACGCGTCGCGACGGAGACGAACACTCCGGTCGAGTGGACCGAGGAGTCGTCGTACTTCTTCAAGCTGTCGCAGTACCAGGACAAGCTCCTGGCGCTGTACGACGCGTCGCCGGACTTCATCGCGCCCGGCACCCGTCGCAACGAGATCGTGAACTTCGTCAAGGGCGGCCTGCGCGACCTGTCGATCTCCCGAACGACGTTCGACTGGGGCGTGCCGGTGCCCGGCGATCCGGCGCACGTGATGTACGTGTGGGTCGACGCGCTCACCAACTACCTCACCGGTGCCGGCTATCCCGACGTCGAGTCGGAGTCGTTCCGGAAATTCTGGCCTGCCGATCTGCACATCATCGGCAAGGACATCACCCGCTTCCACACCGTCTACTGGCCGGCGTTCCTGATGTCCGCGGGCATCGAACTGCCCAAGCGAGTGTTCGTGCACGGATTCCTGAACGTCAAGGGCGAGAAGATGTCCAAGTCTCTCGGCAACGTTCTGGACCCGAAATCGTTGGTGGAGAACTACGGCCTCGACCCGGTGCGCTTCTTCTTCCTCCGCGAGGTCTCGTTCGGTCAGGACGGCAGCTACAGCCACGAGGCAATCGTCGCCCGCGTCAACGCCGACCTGTCCAACGAACTCGGCAACCTCGCGCAGCGTTCGCTGACGATGGTCGCCAAGAACCTCGACGGAGCTCTCCCGACACCGGGAGAATTCACCGCCGAGGACGACGCGATGCTGGCCCGCGCCGATGCACTCCTCGAGCTCTGCCGACGCGAATTCGACGTGCAGGCAATCCATTCCGCGCTCGATGCGATCTGGTCGGTGCTCGGTGAGACCAACCGCTACTTCTCGCTGCAACAGCCGTGGGTACTGCGCAAGACCGATCCCGATCGCATGGCCACCGTGCTGTACGTGACGATCGAGGTGCTGCGCATCGTGAGCATCCTGACGCAGCCCGTCATGCCCGATTCCGCGTCGCGCATCCTCGACCTGCTCGGCGCACAGAACCGCGAATTCACCGACATCGCAACACGTTCGGTGCCCGGCACTGCACTACCGACCCCGACGCCGGTGTTCCCCAAGTACGAGTAGAGCGCTCCACGCATGTGAGCGAAACTTCGTAGTGGGCTACGAAGTTTCGCTCACATGCGGCGAAGCCGCACTCACAAGGTCTTCTCGAGTTCCTCCAACGTGTTCTCCAGATGCGTCAGCATTCGCTGCAGGTGCGGCACACTGCGTCGGCATCCGATGAGTCCGAAGTTCAGCGAGTCGCCGTTGCTGGCGACGGTGATGTTGAGAGCCTGCCCGTCGGCCACGATGGACGCCGGGTAGATGCCGTCCAGTTTCGCGCCGTTCCAGTACAGATCCTCCTTGGATCCGGGAACGTTGGAGATGATGACGTTGAAGGGCGGCGGGGTGTAGTCGACGAATCCCGGCACCGGCCCGAACAGCAACGGAGCCATGGTGACTGCTCCCACGGCGAGCGCTTCGAGGGTGTTGAGCTCGCTCATCATTTGCTTGCCCTTGACGGTCGAATCCTTGATTCGTTCCAGCCGCACGAGCGGATCGGATTCGTCCGTGGCGAGATTGCACAGGATGGTCGTCACCGAATTCCCGGCATCCTTGCCGTCCCCCTCCTTGCGTAACGACACCGGAACCATCGCGATCAGCGGTTCCTCGGGCAGCGCGTTGCGATCGATGAGGTACGCGCGCAGAGCCCCGGCGCACATCGCGAGCACCATGTCGTTGAGCGTGGCGTCCAGAGCCGTTCCGACCGTGCGGATCCGCTCGATCGACCAGCTCTCGGCGGCGAAGCGGCGCGCGCCGCCGATGGGCACGTTGAACATGGTGCGCGGTGCCTGCAACGGCAGCTGAGCTCCTTCTTTCTTCAACGCGCGCAATCCGATTCGTGCTGAGGCCGGAGCGAAATCGACGAGGTCGCCCGCGATCTTGCGTCCCAGCGAGAGCCCACTGCCCAGCTGAGCAAGCCGTCCCGGCTGCTCCTCGACGCCCTGCTTCTTGCGCTTACCGAACAGTGACGGGTCCCAGGTGGCGACTCCGCTCCGGTCGTCGGGATCGGTGGAAAGCGTGCGCTGCATGAGTTTCAATGCACTGACGCCGTCGACCAGCGAGTGATGCACCTTGGTGTACAACGCGATTCGGCCGTCCGCCAGACCCTCGATGATGTGCAGCTCCCACATCGGTCGATACCGATCCAGCGGTGCACTGTGATTGAGCGAGAGGAATTGGAACAGCTCGCGAATCCGGCCGGGAGCAGGCAGCACCGTGCGGCGAACGTGGTACTCGAAATCCACGTCCGGATCGAAGGCCCAGGCCAGATTTCCCATGATCTGCACCGGACGCGCAGGGCGCTTACGGAAGAGCTCGTGCACCTCACCGGTGGTGAACTTGCGGTGTACCTCCTCGGCGAAGTCGTGCGGATCACCGGGCGGGACGAACAACTCCAGACCGCCCACGTGCATCGGGTGCTCCCGTGACTCGGCGATCAGAAACATCGATTCCGTGATGGGCATGAGTGCCATGAGCTGTCCCTTTTCCATTTGTTTTCGGTCACGGTACGGCACCGAATGTGACTCAGAACACGACCTTACGTCCGGTCACGAAAAGCTACCCGCTATTGTCCGTTACCAGGGGTTCCAACAAGAGCGGGGTTCCGACGCACGGCGCAGATGCGCCGTGCACCGACGACGGGGATGGAGGCGACGGCTATGAATCCGGCGCTCACCGTAGTGAAATCGACCGACCCAGCAGTCACCGCACGCAGGCATTACGTCCGCGGCGCAAGCCTGCAGTCGCAGATTCTGTCCAAGGGCCTACAGCTCACTGTCCGACCGTTCCTGACGATCTGGGCGCAGACACCGTCACTTCCGTGGCCCATGGGGTTGGTCGATTACGCCGGACTGCTCGTCCCCCAGATCAGCGGCACTACCCGCAGCCGCGTCATGCTCGCCGAGTGCGACGCCGAATGGATCAGAGCCGAGGGCACCGGGTCCGATCGCGTGGTGCTCTACCTGCACGGCGGTGCCTTCGTCTGCTGCGGGCTGCGCACCCATCGGCGAATGACCTCGCGAGTGTCGAAACACGTCGACGGAGCGGTGCTGTCGGTGAACTACCGCATGATGCCGCGCAATCCGATCAGCCACGCGGTCGAGGACGGTGTCGACGCGTACCGCTTCCTTCTCGATTCCGGATACCGGCCGGAGCAGATCATCCTGGGCGGCGACTCGGCAGGCGGATACCTCGCGTTCATGGTCACCCTGGCGCTGCGTACCGTCGACTTGCCCGCGCCCGGAGGAATCTTCACCATGTCCCCCCTGACCGACATGGACCCCACCCGCAAACTCGACCACGAGAACGCGTCGAAGTGTTCGGTCTTCCCGTCCAATGCGGTTCCCGCACTCACTGCACTGGCCGATCGTGTCGATGCGCGCATCGTGGTCGACGGCGACGTGGGTCCGCGGGTGTCACCGGTCGACGGAGATCTGACCGGCCTTCCGCCGGTGCTGATCCAGGTCGGTTCGACCGAAATGGTCTATGCCGACGCCGAACTCATGGCTCAGCGACTCGCCGTCGCCGGAGTGGACTGCGAGTTGCAGGTGTACGAGGACCAGGTCCACGTGTTCCAGGCAGCCGATTTCGTCCCCGAGGCCCGCCGCGCGCTCAGAGCCATCGGCGAGTTCGCGCGGAACGTCAGCCCCCGTAGAGAAAGCTGAGATACGTTCTCCCCATGGCAGTCACAGTGAACAAGTCCGTCGACATCGACGCGGATGCAGCGGCAGTGCTCGAGGTTCTCGCCGACGTCGAGGGCATTCCCTCGTGGTCCCCGGTACACAAGAAGTGCGAGGTCGTCGATCGGTTCGACGACGGCAAGCCGCACCACGTGAAGATGCAGGTCTCGATCATCGGAGTCAACGACGAACAGCTCGTCGAGTACACGTGGTCGGACAACGAGGTGTCCTGGACTCTCGTGGAGAGCACCCAACAGAAGGCCCAGGACGGCCGGTACACCCTGACTCCGAAGGGCGACGCCACCCACGTCGAATTCGAGCTGACCGTCGACCCGAAGGTCCCGCTTCCCGGCTTCCTGGTGAAGAAGGGAACCAAGACGATCCTCGAGGCCGCCACGGAGGGCCTGCGTCAGCAGGTCGTCGGCTGACGCGCTACTGCTCCTTGCGCGCAGCGAGCACTGCCTCGTAGACCTCACGTTTGGAGACGCCGTCGACCGCCACCTGGGCACAGGCGTCCTTCAACCGCATGCCCGACGCCACCAGCGCTTCCACGTCGGCAACGAGATCCTCGGGCTCCTCGGCGACGGCGACGGCTCCTTCGAGCACGACGGTGATCTCGCCGCGTACGCCTGCCTTCGACCATTCGAGCAACTCGCCGAGGCCACCGCGTCGGACTTCCTCGTAGGTCTTGGTCAGCTCCCGGCACACCGCGGCGCGGCGGTCGGAACCGAGCACGTGGACGGCGTCCTCGAGGCATGCGACGAGGCGGTGCGGTGCCTCGAAGAAGACGATGGCGCGTGGTTCGGCGAGCACCGACTGGAAGTAGCTGCGACGCTGCCCCTGCTTGCGTGGCGCGAACCCGTCGAAGCAGAACCGTTCGACGGGCAGACCGGACAGCGCGAGTGCGGTCGTCACGGCGGACGGACCGGGCAGACAGGTCACCGGGAGATCGGCGTCGACGCACCCCGCGACGAGGCGGTAGCCGGGATCGCTGACCGACGGCATCCCGGCGTCGGTGACCAACAGCACCGTCTTGCCCTTTGCCACGGCCTCGACCAGCGCCGGCAGGCGAGCCGTCTCGACCTGATCGTAGAAACTGACGACCCTGCCCGAGATCACCACGCCGAGCGAGGAGGCGAGTTGCTTGGTGCGCCGGGTGTCCTCGGCGGCGATGACATCGGCACTGCCGAGTGCGTCGCGCAGGCGCTGCGAGGCGTCACCGACGTCGCCCATCGGGGTGGCGGCAAGGATGAGCATGACTCCAGTGTCCCGTACGCGGTGCATCGGTTTGTCGGGCACTACCGATCAACGCCTACGATCGGTACGTGACCTTGCTGACCTCTGAGCGCTCCGGCGACCGGTCGATGGTCAGTCCCGGGCCGACCGTTGCCGCGCGCGACTGGTTCCACGACACCGATGTCCGCCGCGGTTGGATCGTCACCGTCGTCATCACCGTCATCTGCGCCATCACGCGCTTCACGATGTTGCGGTACCCCACCGATGCAGGAACCCCGGTCTTCGACGAGAAGCACTACGCGCCTCAGGGGTATCAGGTTCTCACCGGCGGCGGGCTCGAGGACAATCCGGCGTACGGGCTGGTGGTGCATCCACCGGTCGGCAAGCAGCTGATCGCCGTCGGAGAGGCGTTGTTCGGCTACAACGGGTGGGGTTGGCGTTTCTCCTCGGCCGTGGCCGGAACCCTGTTGGTACTGCTGGTCATTCGGATCGTGCGCCGGCTCGCTCGCTCGACACTCGTCGGTGCGATCGCGGGAATTCTGCTGACCGTCGACGGCGTGACGTTCGTCAGCAGCCGGATCGGCATGCTGGACATTTTCCTCGCTTTGTTCGTCACCGCGGCACTGGGCTGCTTGGTACTCGACCGCGACGACATGCGGCGGCGACTGTCGAGAGTACGCGCCGACGGCCGAATGGACGCCAGTGTTCTGGGGCCGCGAATGGGGGTGCGCTGGTGGCGATTCGGGGCGGGCGTGATGCTGGGTCTCGCCTGCGGCACCAAGTGGTCGGGTCTGTACTTCATCGCGTTCTTCGGATTGCTGAGCGTGGCATTCGATGTGGCGGCGCGGCGCTCGTACGGCGTCGGACGCCCTTGGCGGGGAACGGCGTTGCGCGACATCGGCCCTGCGCTGTACGCGCTGGTGGTCGTTCCGATCGCGGTGTATCTGATGACCTACTGGGCGTGGTTCACCTCCGAGACCGGCGTGGACCGGCACGAGGTCGGCAACGGAATCGGTGCAGGCGGGCCGTTCTCGTTCCTTCCCGAAGCACTGCGTTCGCTCTGGTACTACAGCGGCAACGTGCTGGAATTCCATGAGGGCCTGACCAATTCGGCAGGCAACCGGCACCCGTGGGAATCGAAGCCGTGGACCTGGCCGATGGGCCTTCGGCCGATGCTGTACTACTTCGCCGACGGCGAGAGCGTATCCGGGTGCTCGGCGTCCTCGTGCGTGAAGGCGATCATGCTGATCGGCACTCCCGCGATGTGGTGGTTGGCACTGCCGATGCTGGCCTGGGTGATCTGGTCGGTGTTCGTCCGACGCGATTGGCGTTACGCCACCGTGCTGGTCGGCTATTCCGCAGCCTTGTTGCCCTGGTTCACCACGCTCGACCGGCAGATGTACTACTTCTACGCGGTGGCTCTGGCCCCGTTCATGGTGATGGGCTTCGCGTTGGTGTTGGGCGACATCATCGGCAAGGCCACCGCATCGGCCGAACGGCGAGGTACCGGACTACTGCTGGTGTCCCTGTACCTCGCCGTGGTGATAGCGAACTTCGTCTGGCTCTGGCCGATTCTCACCGCAATGCCGATCACGCCACAGATGTGGCAGGAACAGTTGTGGTTACCGAGCTGGCGGTAGGGCGGTCGGGCCAGGCCGAAGCAGAGCCGGCGGAACGACCTATGCCAGCAGTGCCGTCTTGCCCTTGGTGACGCCGTCGATGCTGATGCGCCCGGCACCGAATGCAGCGAGCAGGAGCGAACCGACGCCGAGCGCGACGACCAGTTCGTAACCGTTGTCCGCAGCGAAGACGCCGTTCTCGAAGTGGACGAAGACGGCAGCACCGAGCATGTCCAGGAACAGCAGCAGCCCAGCGATCGGGGTGAAGATCCCGAGCACGAGCGCTCCGCCACCGATGAGTTCGACGAACGTCGCGAAATACGCGGACGCGGTGGGCAGCGGAATGTTCATCGCCTCGAAGCTCGCGGCGGCACCATCGAGACCGTAGGTGTTGAGCTTCTGCCACCCGTGGGCGATGAAGACGACTCCCAGTCCGATTCGAGCAACGAGGGCGACGGCGTCGCGGACGACGGTGGAATTCATGACACATCCTTCTGGCAGGGCGGTACGGGCAGCACCACCCTGACAGAAGTAGGTTGAAGCGTCAACTCAGTTGCCGCTGGCACCCTTGAGCGCGGATTCGAGAAACGAACGGGCCTGGTCGTCGTCCAGACCGATGGATCGCACGGTTCTGACGAACTCCGTCGCCGCCCGGGCCGCGATGTCACGCGACGGGTCACCGCCCGACGCGACGAACGACCCGGACCGACCTCGCGTCTCGATGATGCCCTGCTGCTCGAGCTCGCGGTAGGTCTTCGCGACCGTGTTCGGCGCGATCTTCAGCTCCTCGGCCAAGCCGCGAACCGTCGGAATCTTGGTCCCGGCAATGAGATCGCCCGATCGCACCAGCCCGAGAATTTGCATCCGCAGTTGCTCGAACACAGGGGTCGTGTTCGACGAATCGATATGCACGCGCACAGTAGGTGCCTTATCCGAGAGCGTCGACTGCGTCGACGATCGACGTCGAACCGGACGTGAGCATCAAAGTCTTGCGTACAGCCGCGCCGGTGTCGAGAAGCTGCGCGATCACTGCGGCCACGTCGGCCCGGGTGACCTCACCCGAGTCCATCGGCGGTTCGGTCAGTGCCACCGAGTTCGTCGGGTCGTCGTCGGTCAACTTGCCTGGACGCAGAATCGTCCAGTCCAGTCCATCTCGGGCCGAAACATCTTCTTCTGCAGCAGTTTTGGCCTTGATGTAGGCCTTCCAACCGTCGTCGAGATCCTCGGCGACCGGCTCGCCCGCACCGAACGAGCTGATGAGCACGTAGCGGCGGACGCCGGCCTTCTCGGCGGCATCGGCCAGCAGCACCGCGCCCGCGCGGTCCACCGTGTCCTTGCGCTCGGGACCGCTGTTGGGGCCCGCACCCGCCGCGAACACGACGGCGTCGGCACCGGCCAACACTGCGGCCACATCGTCGACCGAAGCCGATTCGAGATCGATCACCTGCGGCAACGCGCCGAGCGCAGTGACGGCATCGACGTGGTCGCTGTTGCGAATCAGCGACACCGCGCGGTCTCCGTGGGCGGTGAGCACCTGAGTCAGATGTTGGGCGATCTGGCCGTGGCCACCTGCAATGACAATGCGCTTGTCGGTCATATCGACTACTCCGTTCCTGACGTGAATCTGTCGGGTTGGCTACCCGCGTGGCAGGATTGCAAACATGACCGTCCCTGGGGAGAGGAGCCTGCGGAACGACCCATCGGGCTCGGCGACCATCTACCACAATCCGCGGTGCAACACCTCTCGCACAGCGCTGAAACTGATCGAGGAAGCCGGTGTGGTTCCACGTGTGATCCGGTACCTCGAGTCGCCTCCGACCGAGGACGAACTCCGCACACTTCTCGCCGATGCCGGTCTCGAACCCCGTCAGGCCATCCGGACTCGCGAGAGCATCTACAAGGAACTGGGGCTCGCGGGCGCGAACGCCGACACGTTGATCGCCGCGATGACCGAGCATCCGATTCTCATCGAACGCCCGATCGTTGTGACCGACAAGGGCACTGTGCTCGCCCGACCGGCCGACAAGGTGAACACCGTCCTGTAGAGCGCTACAACCTCTCGCGGGACACCGGGCACGACATACACCGCGGACCGCCGCGTCCCGAGCCGAGTTCCGATCCGGAAATCCGCAACACCTCGATGCCCGACGCCTCGAGTCGTGCGTTCGTTTCGACGTTGCGCTCGTACGCGACGACGACTCCCGGCGCGATGGCCAGCGTGTTGTTACCGTCGTCCCATTGTTCGCGCTCGGCGGTGACGTGGTCGAGTCCGGTATCGATCAACCGCAGCTTGCCGATTCCCATCGCAGCGGCGGCCGCCTCGAGAAACGGGTCGGCACCTCGAATACTGACTCCCGTGTCCTCGCGGCGAATGGTGAAGGCGGACAACGTGTCCTGAATGGCCGGATACATCACCACCGCATCGGTATCGACCATGGTGCACACCGTGTCCAGATGCATCGACGCGCGCTCCTGCGCGATCGGCACCACCGACACACTGTGCGCCAGACCGTCCTCGAACAGGCTGCGCGCCAGCGCTTCTGCACCGGCGGGCGTGGTGCGCTCACCCACTCCGACAGCCACCACACCGGGAGCGAGCAGCAACACGTCACCACCCTCGACCGGTGCGGTCCGCGACTCGTACGCGCGCCGCACACCCCGAAACATCGGATGGAACGCGTAGATCAGATCGGTCAGCGATGTCTCCCGCACCCGGGCAGGCAGAGCCAACGAGGTGATCGCCACTCGATCGTCTATCCAGAACGACGAGTCGCGAGTGAACAACAGGTTCGGTAGCGGATCGATGACGAAGTCCCCACCGTGATGCATCCGCCGAACCAGCGACGCCCCGATCGGAAGCGGCTCCCCCGCCTCCGCCTCGAGCAGTTCGTCGAATGTCATGCCCGCCATCAGGATCTGCGCCAATTCGGCCGCGGGGACACCCCGCAGGTGTTGGGCGAGGTCCTCGGCGAGCGACCGGCCGAGCCGTCGGGCATCGACAGCGGCGGAGATACCTTGCATTCGCGCTGCGCCGCTGACCGTCATGGCCTCGGTGAGAAGCTCGCCGAGGAGCAGCACCGTCACCCCGCGACCACGCAACAGATCGGCGAACGCGTCGTGCTCGTCCTGTGCGCGATCGACCCACGGCAGACCGTCGAACAGCAGCTGATCGTTGTTTCGCGGCGTGAGGCGTCGAAGCTCGTCGCCCGGCCGGTGCAGCATCACGGTGCGCAGCACCCCCACCTCCGAGTCGGCACCCAACGGGCCTGCAGCCGCATCGACACTCATCAACGAACGGTAAACCCATTCGCCGGTCGCCGCCGGCATCAGGACCTGAAGTATTGTCGAGGTCGTGCCGATGCCCGAGTGGAACGTCCGCGAATTGACCCCCGGCCAGCTGTCCGAGCGCAGTGGAGTTGCGGTCTCGGCGTTGCACTTCTACGAGAAGCAGGGGCTGATCAGCAGTCGCCGCACCTCGGGTAACCAACGCAGATTCCATCGCGAAACTCTGCGACGGGTCGCCTTCATCCGGATCTCGCAGAAGGTGGGGATCCCGCTGGCGACCATACGTCAGGCATTGAGCGAACTACCGGACGAGCGAACGCCGACGCGCGAGGACTGGGCCAGGCTCTCGACGCGGTGGCATCGCGAACTCGATTCTCGGATAGAACAATTGATCCGACTTCGGGACAACTTGACCGGGTGCATCGGGTGCGGTTGTCTCTCGTTGGCCGGCTGTGCGCTGGCCAATCCGCACGACGAGCTGTCCTATTCGGGGCCGGGTGCTCGCACGCTGGATGTCGATTTCGACGAACCCTCGACTCGACGCGGCTCGAGCAGTTTGGAGAACTGATCGTTCGCCTTCTGCAGCACGAACTCGTAGGGCGGGGCGAACTTTCGCGCGACCCAGTACCCGAAGCGAATGTCGTTGGAGGAGTAGACGAGGTATTTGCGTTTGGCGATGCCGGCGAGAATGGCATCGGCGACGACCGACGGTTCCACGGCGCGCTTTTCGAATCGGTGTTGCAACTTCTGTACGCGCGGATCGTCACGATCGATGCCGGCGATCTGAAGCGTCTGCACCAATCCGGTCTTCACGCCACCGGGCACCACGAGACTGACACCGATTCCGTGGCGCTTGAGGTCGTACTTGAGTACCTCGGACACTCCGCGCAGCCCGTACTTGCTGGCGCTGTAGGCAGCGTGCCACGGCAGTGGGATCAGACCGGCAGCAGACGAGACATTGACCAGATGACCACCGCGACCGGCCTCGATCATCGGCGGTAGAAACTTCTCGATGACGTGGATCGGGCCCATCAGATTGACGTCGACCATCGACTTCCAGTGCCGATGCTCGAGGTTCTCGACGGTTCCCCAGGCGGAGATTCCCGCGACGTTCATCACGACGTCGAGACTGCCGAACTCGGCATGGATGTCGTCCGCGAAGGCGGTGACCGCCTCGAAGTCGGACACATCGAACGGCAACGAGTGGCTGACGGTGCCGCCCGCGCGACCGACCATGTCCACCGTCTCCGCCAAACCGGTGGCGTTGATGTCGGT
The DNA here is from genome assembly GCF_002258285.1 of Rhodococcus sp. 06-418-5. Lineage (NCBI taxonomy): Bacteria > Bacillati > Actinomycetota > Actinomycetes > Mycobacteriales > Nocardiaceae > Rhodococcus > Rhodococcus sp. 06-418-5. Next base: position 202,261 of record NZ_NOYE01000025.1, on the reverse strand, counting down.
GAGGAAGAGCTCGGCTCCCACCTCGGCGGCAGCGACGGCCGTTGCCCGACCGATTCCGCTGCCCGCTCCGGTGATCAACGTCTTCTTGCCGCGCAGATCGTATGTAGCCATCGAAACCTGTATCCCCCACCGGTCGACACGTGTCAGTTCGATTTCGACCCTACGCGGTGACGACCGAGAGGGGCGTCACAATCTTTGCGACATCTCGTCTCGGTAGTCCGCGATGGTGCGCTCTATGCGGGCAGCGTCATCGGCGGCACCCCGCTTGCGGGCATCGTCCGCGCGTTGCTGCAGGGTGCCGATCGCTTTCCGGAGCTCGTTGTCCGACATCTTTCGATCGTGCGTGATGTGTTCCATGTCACACAGTGTGCCCGGCGGCCCGAAGCGCGGCAAGCACATCGAGATCACGAACACGATCAGACGGTGACGGACCCCGACGTGATGTTCTCGCGTACGAAACTGGACAGACTTCGCGCCGCGAACTCACGGAAGTAGGCGAGCTTGTCGATCGGCACCAGCGAGGGAAGGACCGTGTTCCAGACCTTCTCCATGCGCGACGGCGCGTCTTCGAGACGGGATTGTGCCTCGGACACCATCAGAACGCCAGCCAGCATCTCGCAGATCAACAGCGCCGCGTTGCCCGCGTCCAGATGGTCGGCGACATCACCGTGCTCGATGGCTCGCTCGAAGAGATGCTCGAAGATGTTTCCCCAGGTACCGAACACGCTGCCGCGGGCGGTGTCGGATCCGTCGATCTCCATCTGCAACCGGTACATGACGCGCACCAGAGGGTCCGAGGCGGCCAGCTCGAGTACCGAGTACGAGATTCCGATGACCGACTCGAGAGCCGGACTGCGGCTGTCGACCATGCCCGCGCACGCCGTGGACACGCGCTCATGACCCTCGTCGACGATCGCGCGGGCCAGTTCCTCCTTCGATGCGAAGTGGAAATACAGCGCGCCCTTGGTCACGCCCGACTGCGCCGACACCTGACTCAGCGTGGCATTCGCGTGCCCCACCTCGAGAAAGAGGTCTGCTGCAGCGCGCAGTGCGGCCGCTCGTGTGGCTTCTGCTCTGAGTTGTCTCACCATGTTGGAACACCCCTGCTCTGTCGACCTTGCCATGACATCGACGCTCTGTGCGCGCTGCCTGCCCGTCGGCCGATCGAGGTGAACGTGGAATTCACTTCGCCATATCGAGCTGCCAGCGCTGGACAATAGTAACCGGTCCGGTGGCGACTTTGTGATTCGAAAGTGACAATTACATGAAGAACGGCTCGTTTACAAAACGATTGAAATGAAAAGTTCCACCTCTCCGGCATTTGTAACGACTTCGACTTCCTCTTTGTAGGCGCGAAATATCGATCCGGACAAAACGCACTCGTCGACCTGAGCCCATACGTCCTCGATCGGATCCGCCAGTGCGCCACTGGGCGTGAATACTGCGAACACACCGGTCGGTATCGAAACGAACACATCGCCCACAGCCACATCACTCGGCGAGTCCACCGAGACCGCGACCACCGCATTGACCGTGCCGTGCGGATCCGGAACGTACACCGTGCTCACCTGGGTTGCGTCGATGTGCTTCTCGCGCACACGATCTCGCAGGAATCGCATCCACTCGCTACCGCTCGATTCCGCGCCGGGCTCCACCCGCGGTGCCACCAACCCACTGAACAGCTCCGCGCTGCGTGCCGTGACACGGAAGGTCATCACGAACCGCCGGGCGCAGTGATCGCCAGATAGAGATCGATCTTGTACGCGTGCGGATAGCACTCGTAGTCGCCGGTGAACGATCGCACGATCTCGCCCTGCTCTTCGGCATGATCGATCTGAGTCCACAATCGAGTGAGAACCTCGGGGAAATACCCCACCGCAGAAAAACGCGCGTATTTGGCCGCGGGCACTTTCGCAACCAGATGTCCACGCTCGACCTGACCGAGTGAAGAACACAGATAACCGACTACCTGTGTATTGTACGAACCGATACCGGGGGCGTAGTCCGTATAAATGGAAGCGAGCGGACCGGAGGTCTCCTGATTGAGAACAGCGGACCATGCTTGATCGAGCGCCGGGTCGTTGAGGCGACCGAGCGCCCGTTTGGGGCTGCGAACTGGAAGACCAGCGACCCACGTTTCGTCAAGGTCGACGATCTCGAACGACATTCACACTCCGTAGAGAAGTTGCAGGGGCAGATCCTGTGTTCGGAACCGGCCCGATCACAATATCGCCCGTCAATCTACCGGCGCGACTGGTAGGTGGATCGTCGAACGATCAACCGAACATCGCACCCGTCTCGATCGCCGCAACAGCTGCCGACGGTTCCTGCCTCGAAGCTCAGGGTCCGCTGCATCGCACCGGTCACTGCGGCCCACCCGTGCGTGCTCGATCCCCCGGTTCTGCGGGCCAGGCCGGCTCCGGTCGATCGCCGACACGAATCCGGCCCGGACCGCCCGTCCTCGAAGGACCTGCTTCGGCGACCCTGCCCGCATTCCTCACGCAAGAAGGAGGACGAACACAGCGCCGAAGTATCTACTTTCCGTGCGCTGCGGCAACGTAACTCTCGCCGCGAATATCCGACAGACCACGCACAGGCGTGTTGCTCGCTCCGGAATGCGAGACCGGGAGAATCCGAGATTCGCACGACGACAGAATTCGCGTCAGGGGCCAATGCACCGTGTGCAGAACCAGGTCCGAAATCAGTAATCTGCGCAACCAGCCACTGGCCAGACCGTGATGGGCCCACGTGCGATACGAACTCCGGACGTAATGCCGATACTCGAGCGGCGGCGTCAGTAACCGACGGCCGGACACCTCGACGCGCATCGGCTCGATCTGCGCGATCCGCAGACCGACCTTGTTCAGACACAGCGACAGATCGATGTCCTCGTGCAGGTCGGTTCGCAGGCTCGTACTGTCGCGAACGGCTTCCCACGCGGATCTGCGGATAGCGAAGTTGTTGCCCGATGCGGCAGAAACCCACTGCTCAGCAGGCCTGTTCCGCACGGAACGGTTGACGAATGCCCGGTACGGGCGCGCCCACGGAGAGTCGTAGAGGTATATCGGGCCGGTGACTGCGACATAGTCGAGTCGGCGATCGAAGAAATCCAGTACCGAGTCGACCCAGCCGGCCTGGACACGGGTATCGGCGTCGATGCGGCCGATGACCGATCCGTGGGCGTGATCGAAACCGGTGTTGCGTGCGTGCACGACGCCGCGCTCGGACTCCCGCAGCAGCACCACCTGCGGAAATCGCCGCGCGTATTCCGCGACGATGGCCGCGGTGTCGTCGGTCGAATTGTTGTCGACGACAATGATTTCGTGAATGCGTTCGCGTTGAACGAGCAATGCATCCAGGCATTCGCGCATGTGAGCCGACTCGTCGAACGCAGGCACAACAATGGAAAGAGTATTCACAACGCCAACCCCTGACATATTTTTGGCAATCGTGTAGCTCGATACCCATTGGCGCTGAACGCATTTGAATTCGAGCCGCTGACGTTGACGATGCTACATCATTACTTCAAGAAAAGAACCCGTCGAATTATTCGGACTTTATGAATCAGAATTCGGAATTCGGAGGAATTACCAATCTGTGCATTGCTTCCCGATCACGAAAATCGGCCTTCTCCCCGATCCACTGCTGCGCTGCGGGAAGGTCGTTCAACTCTCGGCGACGGCGCGCCGGAGACCCGACGTACACACCGTCCGGTTCGCAATCTGCCGTCACCAGCGAGTTCGCCCCGATGATGCAGCCGGCCCCGATGTGCACGCCCGGCATCACGACCACGCCCGATCCGATCCACGCTCCCGGTCCGATCACCACCGACTCTCCCCGCAATGCACCTGCGCGATGATGCGACGGCCCGGTCTCGTGAGTACTGGTGAGAATGCGAACGTGATCCGCGATGAAGACGTGATCACCGATCACGATGTCGGCAACGGTGTCGAAGTAGCAGCCGAAGTTCACGAACACGCCGGTGCCCAATCGAACCGATGCTTGCCCCTGAATCATGGAACCGCCGTACATCAGGCACGGACCGGTCGTCCGTAGACCCGCAGGGCGCAGAACCGATGCGCGCAGCACGGCGGGCAAGAAGGGCACATTCGCCAACGAGACGACAGTCGCCTGACGCATCTGAGCGAGGGCCCAGCGGACGTCCGACGGATTGCGCATCCAGTCGCGGATACGCGAACCGGCCGTCACGCGGCGGCTCGCATCCGTTCGTCGGACTCGGCACGATCGTCGACCGGCAATGCCCGGCACGGTACTGCGGCGAACAGTCGCGAGATCGGCCACCGCAGTGTGTGCATCAGCCAATCCATCGCCACGATGCGTCCGAGCTTGCGCGACGCCAGACCGTGCTCCTGGTAGGAGCGGTAGCCCGCCAACGCATAGTGGACGTATTTCACCGGCGATGTCGTTGCGCGCCTACCGGACACTGCGGCCTTCATCGACCCGTTCTGGGCAACAGGCAAGCGCTCGGCAGCCAGGCACAGGCACAGATCGATGTCTTCGTGGACACAGGTTCGCTCACTGACCGCATCGCGAACCGTGCGCCAGGCTGATGCGCGAATCGCGAAGTTGTTGCCCGATACCGCCAGGGCGGCGCGCACCGCCGGCTCACGTCGTTCGGCGCGCGAATGCATCCACGCCAGGGGCCGAGCCCAGGGTGATTCGTAGAGGAACGTCCGGCCACCGGTGGCGGCGACGGAGGCATGCTCGTCGAAGAAGTCGACGATCGAGCGCGCCCACCCGGGCCGAACACGGGTATCGGCGTCGATTCGACCGATGATCGACGAGTCCACCAGGTCGAATCCGGTGTTGCGAGCGTGGACCACGCCGCGGTTGGGCTCGTGGACCAACATGACCTTGTTCGTGACCGCCCGGATGTCGTTCACCAACCGAAGCGTGCCGTCGGTCGACCCGTTGTCCACCACGACGATGCGGTCGATGTCGTCGCCCTGATCGAGCAGCAGCGTCAGACATTCACCCAGATGATCGACCTCGTCGAGCACCGGAATTACCACACTGAGAGTGTTCATCGCGATCCCCTGACAAATTCGGACATTGAATACAGCTCAGCCACGAATTCGAACTTACGACATGTTCCAAGAATTGCCTAAAGCTGCCCCGAATTGCATATCCGCAGCTCACTGGCTCGAAAGGTTCGTTCGGTCGGGTCGCATCGCTTCAAACAATCGAATCGACGGTTTTGTGCGGCAATTGTGCAACTGCAGTTTGCGAAACAGCCTTCTGAAATCGAATCCCGAACCGATCACCCAATTCGTTCGATATGAATCCATCTCGAATTCACTTCGCAGTAACACGTGCCTCCGCAGTTGCCGGGACCACGAAAAAACCGCCACTCGCGTGAGTGACGGTTCTTCGTGTCGGTGGAGCTGAGGGGAATCGAACCCCTGACCTTCTCGATGCGAACGAGACGCGCTACCAACTGCGCCACAGCCCCTTTGCCGTCATGCCGACCGGCTGGGTAACTCTAGCAAAGCCGCTTCGGGTGTCGGTTACGCGCCCTGGGCTCTGCGCAGGTCCCGGTCGTCGTCACGACGGGCCTGGAACGGCTCCTCATAGTGCTCGAGGTGCTCGAATTCGGGATCCTCGTCGTCGATCTCGAGCACCACCGCGCCGGGGCGACGCAGTCGCTGCGGGACGAGCTCCAACTCTTCGTCGGTTTCCGATTCCACGCCGAGACGTGATCGGCCCATCCGAGTGAGCCGACGCCTGCGCACCTCTTCCTCGATCTGCACCTGACGACGCAGGTAGTACAGGTAACCGACGAGGACAGCGACGGACAGTCCACACAGCCACCAGACCGCCGGGGAGATGATGAAGGCCAGGGCTGCGGTGGTGATCGCCGCGAAGACCAGGCCGAGGACGGCGCGCTGTCGGAATGCGTACCGCGCGGCCCGGGCGATCGCATCGGCCTCGGGATCGAAACCACCGCGTCCGCGTCGGCGAGGAACGAAATCGTCGTCGACGACACCGGGTTCGTGCGCGGGCGAACCTCCGCGCGGTGCTTCCGTGTCCGGTGCCTCGCTGTCGAGGTCGCTGTCTGCAGCGTGAGTGTCCATCGGGTCCTCCGCGGTACCGGGTAGATCGGGTGAGTCTGGACGAACGGTCGCGATCGCGGCACCGAAGATCTCTCGGGCCGGCGCGGAGACTCGCAGGTCGTCTTCCGGTCGCCAGTCGGGATCGCTGCGATGCCCGGTCGCGGGGCCGCGCTGCTTTCGCTGGGTGCCACCCCGATGCAGCACGCGGGTGGCGAGCGCAGCGTCCGTGGTCTGCATGATCTGCGGACGCTTGGTCATGAGCATGGGCAGAAGAACGAAGAGCCAGACGGCTACGAGACCGATCCAGATGATCGAGTTCGGCATCGGCGTTGTTCTCCTCCCCTTGGACGACGGCGACAGTGAAAGACGTCCTCAGGCTATGCGGAGGAAGAACGAGAACGACGCAGACGCGCCGACCCGAATTACACTCCTGTCACTTTGACAACACGAGTACTCGCGCCGCGGCCGCGAAGATCACGCCCACGCAGCCCGGCCCGCGCGAACCAACCGCTCGACGACGGTTCCCTGCACCTCACCGGAGGTGATCGCGACGAGCTTGTGATCGCGCCATTCGCCGTCGACGTCGAGGTACTTGTAGAGCAGCCCCTCTTCACGAAAGCCGACGTTGCGCAGCACTGCCTGACTGGCCAGGTTCTCCGGTCGCACCGTCGCTTCGACGCGATGCAGTCCGACCGGACCGAAGCAGTGGTCGAGCCCGAGCGCCAAGGCCGCGGTGGCCACGCCCTTGCCGTTGACCTCCTTGGACACCCAGTACCCGATCCAGGCCGATCGAAGTGCTCCCCGCACGATGTTTCCGGTGGTGATCTGGCCACAGAATTCACCGTCGACTTCGATCACCATCGGCAGCATGTGCCCCTTGCGCGCCTCGGACTTCAGGCCCGAGCACAGCGTCGGCCACGAGGAGATGTGATGCCGCGAATTCCAGCTGCCCTCTCCGCTGGGCTCCCAGGGTTCGAGGTGGGCGCGATCCTCCGTGCGAATCCGGCTCCACGCGGCCGCGTCGCGCATCCGTACCGGCCGCACGGTGACGGTTCCGGCGGCCACTCTCACTGGACCCAATTTCGCCGGCCAACCTGGGTGGCTCGACCACGTTCGCGGCATCCGTCGATGTTATGCGCTACGCGCAGGTGAGCGGAAACTCGTAGCCCACTACGAACTACCGCTCACATGGCGTCAGCCTCTCTGAGCGAGGAACGAGACCTTCACTTCTTCGCCGGTGCGGATTTCGGTGACCTCGGGATCGATGACGACCAGGCAATTCGCCTCGGCGAGTGTCGCGAGTAGGTGCGAGGACGATCCTGGTGCGCCGCCGAGCGCCTGCACCAGGTATTCACCGGTTCCCTCGTCGCGCATGAGCTGGCCGCGCAGAAATCCTTTACGGTCCTCGATCGAGGTGATCGGCGCGACGGTTCGAGCGGTCACGGTCCGTCGCATCGGCTGCCGTCGGCCCAGAGCGATCCGAATCAGCGGACGCACCATGACCTCGAACACCACCAACGCGCTGACGGGGTTGGCAGGCAACAGGAAGGTGGGTACTTCGTCGCGTCCGAGTTGGCCGAAGCCCTGGACGGACCCGGGGTGCATCGCGACTCGTTCCACTTCCATGTCGCCGAGTTCGCCGAGCGCCTCGCGCACACCGTCCGATGCGCCGCCGCCCACCGCTCCGGCGATGACCACGATCTCGGATCGAATGAGCTGGCCCTCGACCACCTCGCGTAGTCGCTTGGGATCGGTGCTGACGATCCCGACCCGGTTGACGTCGGCTCCGGCGTCACGCGCTGCGGCGGCGAGCGCGTAGGAATTGACGTCGTACACCTGACCGGGCCCCGGGGTCCGATCGGTGTCGACCAGTTCCCCACCGACGGAGATCACCGACAGTCGCGGCCGAGGATGCACCAGCACCTTGTCGCGCCCGACGGCGGCGAGCAGCCCCACCTGAGCCGCGCCGATGATCGTGCCTGCGCGAACCGCGACGTCACCGGGCTGCACGTCGTCGCCGATCTTGCGGACGTAGTCACCCGACCGCACCGGACGGAACACCTTGACGCGGGCACGACCGCTGTCGGTTCGATCCAGGGGCAACACGGCGTCGGCCAGTGTGGGCAGCGGCGCGCCGGTGTCGACTCGTACCGCCTGACGCGGTTGCAACCGGATGGGTTGACGCGATCCGGCGGACACCTCGCCGACGACGGGAAGCGTCAGATCGATGCGTTCGTCGTCCTCGTTGCGCAGGTCGGTGCCCGCGGCCGCCACATCGACGCTCCGTACCGCGTAGCCGTCGATCGCTGCCTGGTCGAAACCGGGAAGGGGACGCTCGGTGACCACTTCTTCTGCACACAGCAGGCCCTGTGCTTCCGAGATGGCGACCCGGACAGGCCGTGGAGCCACCGCCGCGGCGGTCACCCTGGTCTGCTGATCTTCGACCGAGCGCATCTGGCCCTTCCTCTATGGCATCGACCCGCGATGCTATTCGTACGTGGTCAGTTCCGGTGCCCAGCTGTCGCTCAAGCGTTCGTTCAGCCATTCGCGCAGCGCCGGACCGTAGTCGTCACGTTGTAGAGCAAAGTCAACCGCAGCGCGCAGGTATCCCCCGGGATTTCCGAGGTCGTGTCTCGATCCACGGTGCACCACCACGTGCACGGGATGGCCTTCTTCGATGAGCAGTGCAATGGCGTCGGTCAGCTGCAGCTCGCCGCCTGCACCGGGTTTTATCCGGCGCAGGGCGTCGAAGATCGCGCGGTCGAGCAGATAGCGGCCCGCGGCAGCGAGGTTGGACGGGGCGTCCTCCCGCTTGGGCTTCTCGACCATACCGGTGACCTTGAGGACGTTCGGGTTGACCGCGTCGGGCACGATCTCGACAGAGAAGACGCCGTAGGAGGAGACCTTGTCGTCGGGGACCTCGATGGCGCACAGCACCGAGCCTCCGCGCTTGGCGCGCACGCGGGCCATGACGTCGAGCACACCGCGGGGCATCACGAGATCGTCGGGAAGCAGAACGGCAACGGAATCCTCGTCGTCGTCGAGGACTTCTTCGGCACAGGCGACGGCATGTCCGAGTCCGAGCGGCTCGTGCTGAATGACCGACTGGACGTCGAGCAGACCGGGGGCAACTCGAACCTTCTCGAGCATCTCGAGCTTGCCGCTGGCCTCGAGCTTGTTCTCGAGGACGAGGTCCTCGACGAAGTGGGCGACGACGCCGTCCTTGCCGGGGGACGTGACGATCACGAGTCGCTGCGCGCCGGAATCTGCTGCTTCGCCTGCGACGAGCTCGATACCGGGAGTGTCGACCACCGGAAGCAGTTCTTTCGGAACGGTTTTCGTGGCCGGCAGGAACCGGGTACCCATGCCCGCTGCGGGAACGATGGCCGTGCGGAAATGCACGGGCGTGGCGGCGGTCGTCGCTGTAACGGCTTCTGTCATGGTGCTCACCCTATCCATGGTTTCTGGTGATCTGCTTGCCGTGTGCCGCGTTTTACCCCCGAGTGCATATCGTTGAACGACAGCACAGGAAGGGAGGACGAATCGTTGTGACCGTTCCCGATTTCACGGAGAACACGTCCAAGGATCGATGGCGAAAGTATGTTCTCGCCGAACGCCGACTGCTCGACGGTGCGCAACGCGCAATGGAGTCCTCTGCACTCTGTCACGTCCTGGGCGAATTGGCGGCCGAACACTCGGTGGTCGCCGCATACGTTCCCGTCGGCCGGGAGCCCGGTTCGGTCGAGATGCTCGACGCGATGGCCGCGGCCGGGTCGACGGTTCTGCTTCCGAGTGCGCACGAGCCGGGTCCGTTGCGCTGGGCTCGGTACGCCGGACGTGAGTCGTTGGTGACGGCCCCGTTCGGGCTGTTGGAACCGTCGGGGCCGACGCTCGATCCCGACGCGGTGTCGGGTTGCTCACTGGTGTTGATCCCCGCGCTGGCCGTGGACCGGCGCGGAAACAGGTTGGGCCGAGGCGCGGGCTTCTACGACCGCACTCTCGACCTGTGCAGGCGCGACGCCATGCTGGTCGCGGTGGTGCGTGAGAACGAACTGGTCGATCGCCTACCCGCCGAACCGCACGACAGACCGGTGACGCACGTGTTGACCCCCGGCAGCGGACTCCTACGCTTGGGTACGGAATAACGCTACGATTCGATTCGTTGGCACTCCTGACTGTAGAGTGCTAATGCTCTCCCCAGTTTCGACAGTTTCGACGAACAGACAAGACACCGGCGGTGTTCGGCCTCGGCCAGCAGAGTGGCGAATTTCCTCGGTGACCAGCGCGGAGGAAACACGATGCCCACTTACTCATACGCATGCACCGAGTGCGACAACCGCTTCGACATCGTTCAGTCCTTCACCGACGACACACTGACGGTGTGCCCCGCGTGCTCGGGCAAGCTCCGCAAGCTGTTCAACTCCGTCGGCATCGTCTTCAAGGGCAGCGGCTTCTACCGCACCGACAGCCGCGGCGGCGGGGGCACCTCCAGCGAGGGCGCGGGCGAGAAGAAGTCCGATGCGGCCGCTGCGAAGTCGGACTCGAAGTCCGAGTCCAAGCCCGCAGAGAAGAAATCTTCCGATTCGTCGTCGTCGAACTCTTCGTCTTCCTCGTCCACGACGAAAGCTGCTGCCAGCCAGTAACTTTCCGCTTCATCCACAGGCCGGGCCGTTATCCACAGCCCGGCCTTTTCGGTGCCTGTACCGGAACGGCCACCGATATCGTTTCGGCCATGGCTGCCGGCAAGAATCGACTCGACTCGACGCTGCTCGATCGCATCACCGCGCGTCCGGCGTGGGTCGGATCCACGAAATTCAGACGGATCGCAGCGGGAGTTCTGGTCTCCGTTGCCGCCGTTCTGTTCGTCGACGACACCGCCGGTGACGACCGCGTACGAGTGATCACGGCCGGGCGCGACCTGACACCCGGCACCGTACTCACCTCCGCCGATGTGGCGGCGGCCGAGTGGGACCGGGCGAACGTCCCCGAGGGCGCACTCGTCGAGTCCGAGGCCGTGAACGGTCGAACACTCACCGGACCGGTCCGGTCGGGTGAATTGCTCACCGACGTACGCCTACTCGGATCTCGGACCGCCACGACGGCCCTGGGGACCGAGGCACGCGTCGTACCGGTGCATCTGGCCGATGCCGCGGTGACCGACCTGCTGCGGGAAGGCGACCGCGTCGACGTGTTGACGGTCGAGTCTCAGGAGAACCCCGATGCAGTCCCCGCGGCCCGGGTTCTCGCGTCGGGAGCGATGGTCGTGCTCGTCTCCGCCGACGCCGGTGGCAGCAGGCAGCGAGACCGCGTCGTACTACTGGCTCTACCGACGAACGATGCAACAACGGTTGCGGCCGCCTCGTTGGTCAGCGCAATCACCGTCACCCTGCACTAACGTCTGTCGAGACAGAACAAACCGAACGTTGGGAGAAGGGCTCATGCTGAAGGGCTTCAAGGACTTTCTACTCCGCGGCAATGTCGTGGATCTCGCAGTCGCGGTCGTCGTCGGCGCGGCTTTCACCGCCATCGTCACCGCATTCACGACGAACGTCATCAACCCCCTTGTCGCAGCGCTCGGTGGCAGCAACGAATACGGCTTCGGGTTTCAGATCACGTCGTCGCCGGAATCGTTCGTCAACGTCGGCGCAGTCATCACCGCGGTCATCAATTTCGTCATCATCGCGGCAGTGGTCTACTTCGTACTGATTCTCCCGGTGAACACGGCCAAGAAGCGCTTCGTCAGTCAGCCGGAGAAGGAACTGAGCGACGTCGACGTGCTGGTTCAGATTCGCGACATCCTCGCGGGGGGAACCGAAGCGGGACAGAAGCTTTCGACTTCAGCCGACACCACCGGCGGTAGCGGCGAGGCAATCGACGCGGCACCGGATCTCGGCAAGCACTCCAAGGACTGATTCGCGCACCCGAGCCAGTCGGGTCCCCTATCGAATGAATGCGCCATTCACGCTGTCTGACAGCGTGAATGGCGCATTCATTCGTTCAGGGGGAGGGCCGAGACGCGGCCGGTCCCACTCAGTTGGTGAACGTCGAGAGCGGAAGCGCGTCGAGCGTGATCGTCGTGCCGTCTGCCTCGCACGCCGAGGCAACGGCCGCCCCGTTGTCGACGAAGGCCTTGCCTGCCTCACTGTCGGTGGTCGAGAGCTCCAGCGTATCCGCGGGCAACGCATCGACGAATGTCGTCAACGAACTGGCGACATCACCGGAGGCGGTGCCGGGCAGCGCCTTCAGCTTGTCGACAGCTGCCTGCTTGTCGGCGGTCCACTTGTCAATGTTCTCGGCCGATCCGGGTCCTGCTGCCGCCAGTCCGACGAACGCGTTGTGGTCGGCGGCAAAGGTATTGCAGACATCCGTGTTCTCGCCGGAGGCCGCGGACTCGTCGCTGCTACAACCGGCGGCGAGGCCGAGAGCAACGAGCGCTCCCGCGGCGACGACCGTGAAACGGGATTTCGAGTGCATCTTCGGTTCAGTGCCTCTCTGTGTACGTCGAACTACTTCTGTGCAGAACATAGTTCAGGCCCGTACGGAGTTATCCGTACGGGCCTGAACTTGTCTCGAATTTCAGCAGGTGACGTTACGTCACCTAGCTACAACCGATTCGGAAATCAGTTGAGGCGAACCGGGACGCCGTAGGTGATGGCCGTGTCGCCCGTTCCGCTGGTCAGCGAAACGTAAGGACGGATCGTGACGTTGCCCAGGATGCCGGTGGCGGTGCCGTGCAGGTTCGCGACCTGGATGGATCCGCTGGTGCCCGCTGCGTCACCCTCGGAAGAGGTGATGTCGGCCTCTTCGTTGAGCACTGCGTATGCGCTCTCGGACTGCACGACGCCGGGGCCGTTGGCCAGTGCGATCGTGCCGGTGGCCTGCGGGATCAGCTGAACGCCGACATCGAGGCCGGTGCTGGAGGTGCCCGCGCCGCCGAGAACTACCGAGGGATCTCCACCGCCGACAATCGGCAGCGTGCCTGTGACGCTGGACTCGTTGCCCGAGCCGAGGTTGAACTCGGCCGAAGGCGAGGACCAGGAGATCTCGACGCCACCGTTGAGGCTCATCGGGTAGCCGATCTGGTAACCGATCTTGAGGGTGCCCTCGAAGTCGTCGGCCGAGGGGCCCTGGACGTCGTAGGAAGCCCGGCCGTTGGCGAACCACTCACGGGTGAGCGGGTTGCCGTCGAGCGGAGCGACACCGTTGATGAAGGTGTCGGACAGCGTCACCGTGATGGTGTTGCCGTCGGCGTCGACAACCGAGTTGGAGCTGTCGACAGCGGCGGAAGCCGTTCCGGTACCGAGCACCAGGCCGACTACCGAAGCGCTGGCAGCAACTGCAACGCTCATGGACTTGAGTCCCCGGCTGCGCCGCGACTTCTGGATCTCCGTCATTTATTCCTCATCATGTTCAGTCCCAGCGCGGTGTCGCACGGGGAAGCTTGTGGCTTTCACCCTCGAACTAGATCGCACTCAACGATGTGTGCGAGCCCGAGCCGGATGTAGCCGCGAAGGCCACATCCTTGATCACACTGTTCCGAGGTGAAGAGCGCGGAACCGGTTGGTCCCACGCTCTGGTCTCTGGAAGCTGAGGGGAACATTAGAGGAGTTGCCCGATCGTGACAATCCCTACGATCGGGACCACATCGTTGCCTCGGCGTGATGTGTTTCAACGGCGTGAACAACTTTCACACCCCATTAGGTGGTAACGCGCGTCACACTATCCGGTTACGTGACCAGACCGTTACACATTGCGCAAATCCGCAAAACCGCTCTGATGTGGGAAGACGCTCGGACCGGCCCGCCCGTTACGGGCGAATCGTCACTTCTCGCGCCGCACGGAGCGGAGGCAGTGCGGTCCCCCAACCACCCGTACCCCGGTCGCGCGTCGCTAACGGCAGGTAAACGAGTAACTAACAGACCTGTCATTCAGGCCAAATAAATGTGTCGTGGATCACATCAGAAGTAATGGGGTGGTCGCTGTTGCTTCAACCATTCGTCCGACGCCGACCCGCCGTTCTCGACACCCGAACCCTCACCCCGTTCGTCTCCGGTCGTCTCCGGCAGCACCTCACCGAAGATGCGAGCGAGCCGGGCCCGTTCTGCTCGGGCCCGGCTCGCGTCGTCTTCGGCCGATCGATCGTCGTTCGGCTCGTCGCTCATGGGTATCGCTATGCGTCCAATCCCGACAGCTCGGCGATGACCTGACTCGCCAGTGGCGTCAGTGTCGCCATCCCATCTCGAATCGCAGCCCGCGACGAGGCCAGATTCACCACCAGGGTGCTTCCGGACACACCGACCAGCCCGCGGGACAGACCTGCGTCCAACGAACCTGCTGCCAACCCCGACGATCGCAGTGCCTCGCTGATACCCGGAATCTCACGGTCGAGGACCTCCGCGGTGACGTCCGGAGTGACATCGCGCGGTGAGACGCCCGTGCCACCGATGGAGACCACCAGATCGACGCCGCCGATCACCGCGGTGTTGAGTGCGTTGCGCACGTCCACTTCGTCCGCCGTCACTGCGACGACACCGTCGACCAGAAAGCCTGCCTCGGTCAGCAGCTCCGTGACGAGTGGGCCCTTCGAATCCTTCTCGGTGCTGTGCGCTGTTCGGTCGTCAACGATGACGACCAACGCGCGCCCTGCCAGTGGTGCGTCGAGTTCCATACCGCTCACCGTAGTAGTAAGGCCTCCACCCGGCTCACGCTGTGCGTAAATCGTTGCAACCGTGCTCTGCCTGCCCGCTTCTCCGAACATCAGCGGCCACCGGGGAACGACGGGACCTGGAACGGCAATTGCTGTTCCTGCTGCTGAGTCTGTGGCTGCGCCGCTGCGGGCTCGGCGGTGCCGAGCGTCACGGTCGCGGTCTTCTCGCTGCCGCCGTCGGTGTAGGTGATGGTGACCGAATCGCCCGGTGCGTGTGACCGCACCGCCGCGATCAACGCGTCACCGCTGGCAACGATGCGATCGTCGACCTTGGTGATCACCGCACCCTTCGGTATGCCCGCAGCTGCTGCCGGTCCTCCCTCGGTGACCTCGACGACGGTTGCTCCGTTGGCGTCGTCCTGCGACGGCACCTGAACGCCGATCATTGCCTGGGTCGCCTTGCCCGTCGTGGTCAGTTCGTCGGCGATGCGCTTGGCCTGATCCACCGGGATGGCGAAACCGAGCCCGATGGAGCCGCTCTGCGCGGACCCCTGACTGCCGCCGAGCGTGGCTATCGCAGTGTTGATGCCGATGAGCTGTCCGTCGGTGTTGACGAGTGCGCCTCCCGAGTTGCCCGGGTTGATCGCAGCGTCGGTCTGGATGGCGTCGATCACCGAATTCTGATTGCCGGACTCGCCGGACGTCGACACGGGCCGGTTCAGCGAGGAGACGATGCCCGTGGTGACCGTGCCGGCCAGGCCGAGCGGGGAGCCGATCGCGATGACCTGCTGGCCCACTTCGAGGTTCGAGGACGATCCGAGTTCGATCGGCGTCAGGTTCGACTTGCCCTCGGCCTTGATGACGGCCATGTCCGAGACCGAGTCGGCACCGACGATCGTCGCGTCGGCCACCGATCCGTCCGAGAACGCGACGGTGAGCTTGCCGTTGGCACCCGCACCCGTCGCGACGTGATTGTTGGTCAGGATCAGGCCGTCGCTGCTGAGAATGACGCCAGAGCCCTCACCCTCTTCCTGGGAGCCCTTCACCTGAATCTGCACGACGCTCGGCAGAACCTTGTTCGCTACTGCCTGAATCGAGCCGTCGGGGAAATTGGCGGCAGGCTGAGCTGCAGTGACCGTGGAATTCAGTGAGTTGGTCACTCCCCCGCCGTTGCCGTTGGCGTTGTTGGTGGCGATCGCACCGACCGCGCCGCCGATTCCGCCACCGACCAGAACGAGGGCGATGGCTCCGGCCACCAGTACCGACCTACCCGGGCGGGACTTCACCGCAGTCGGTGCCGAATCGGACTGCGGCGCAACGTGCTGGGGCTGTGCGTGGTGAGCCTGGGTGTGCTGCGGATCGCCCTGCTGACCGTACGGGCCGTAGCCGGGCTGGTAGGCCCCCTGTCCGTAGCCGGCGTACTGCTGGGGGTAACCCTGCTGCGGCGGGAACTGCTGAGTCGGATGCTGCTGAGTCGGATGCTGCTGTGCCGAGTAGTTCTGCTCGTCGCCGCGCGAAGCCCGGTCCGCCGGATGCTGCTCGCCACCGGCACCCTGTCCGCTCTGTTCGGATTCGTTACGGTCGTCGCTCATCGTTGCTGCTTCCTTCAGTAGAGACCTCGGTTTCCGAGGTCCGCCCGCCTTCTTGCTACTCACTGTGCAGGGCGGGACTGAGAGCGCGCTGAGATCCGGCTATCAGTTTGCCGAGAGTGTGGTGGGATCAGGAGCACCCTCGCCGGGCAACACGATTCGTATCAGCGCGCCGCCCCGCTCGGACACCTCCACTCCGATGGTGCCGCCGTGCTTGACGACCACTTGCCGCACGATGGCAAGTCCCAGACCGGATCCGGGCATCGAACGCGACGCCGTCGAGCGATAGAAGCGCTCGAACACCAGCTCGCGATCTTCCTCGGGGATACCGGGGCCCGCGTCGTCGACCGTCAATTCCAGCAGGCCATCGCCGATCTGCCGCATCGCGATTCGCACCTCACCACCGCTCGGACTCCATTTGGCCGCGTTGTCGAGCACATTCAGCACGGCTCTCGAGAGTCCTGCTTGATCGCCGTAGACGAACCACGGCATCAACGTCGCTTCGAAGTCGATCTCGTTGCGACGGCGGCGTGCTCGTTCGAGACTGCGTTCGACGGCATCGGCGAGATCGACTCGCTCGAACACCGTCTCCGGCGCGTCCTCTCGCGCCAGATCGACCAAATCACCCACCAAGGTGGACAATTCCTGAATCTGCGCCACCACGTCGGTCCGCAACTCGGCCATGTCCTCGTCCGGGATGGACGGCGCTCCTGGGCGTCCTGCCGCGATGAGCAACTCCATGTTGGTCCGCAACGAAGTCAACGGGGTGCGAAGTTCGTGGCCCGCGTCGGCGACCAATCTGCTCTGCCTGCCGCGAGATTCGGCCAGTGCCCGGAGCATCGTGTTGAAACTCTCGGTCAGACGCGCCAACTCATCGTCGCCGGTCACCGGGATCGGCGTCAGGTCGTCGGTGCGTGCCACCCGTTCGGCAGCCGCGGTCAGTCGGGCGATCGGGCGTAAACCGGTGCGCCCCACGGCCATACCTGCTCCAGCCGCCAGCACCACGCCGCAGGCCCCGACGATCAGCAGCACCCACGCCAGGCGGTCGAGTACTTTTCCGGTCGGCAGTAGTCTCTGTGCGACGACGAGAGTGCTGCCGTCCTTGGTGCGTAGTGCCAGTACCCGCTGATCGTCGAGTGTGCGTAGCGACGATTCCTGCTCTCCGCTCACCACAGCGAGTTCGGCATCGCCGATCGGCACCTTGGGCCCGGGCGGGTTGTAGCTGGACATGTCCGGATAGATCAGCGCGACACTGACATCGGTGCTGTACAACGTTGCTCCAGCGACGAACCGCGGGTCGTAGGACACCAGACTGGACTCCGCCAGAGCCGAAGCACGCGAACGCAATTGAGTGTCCACATCGCCGTACAGTGCTCGGGATACCACCGTGTACGCGGCAATGGCCATGACCGCCACCGCAATTGCGACGACGGAGGCCGCGAGCAAGGTCACCCGCCACCGCAGCGACACCGACCGTGTCAGTGGCATCGGTGGCCGCATCGCCGTCGGCGAGGAGCCGACATTGTCGGCCGACTTTCGCCCGAACGAAGCGACCATCACGGGGGCGTCTCGCGCAGGACGTACCCGACACCGCGAACGGTGTGGATCAGCCGCGACTCCCCCTCCGCCTCGGTCTTGCGCCGCAAGTACCCGACGTACACCTCGAGCGCGTTGCCCGACGTCGGGAAGTCGTAACCCCAGACTTCCTCGAGGATGCGACTTCTGGTGAGGACTCGACGCGGATTGGTCATCAGCATTTCGAGCAACGAGAATTCGGTCCGGGTGAGGCTGATCGAGCGTTCGGCGCGCGAGACCTCACGAGTGACCGGGTCCAACGACAGGTCCGCGAACGTCATGGTCTCCGAGTCGATGCCCGCTTCCATCGCGGTACGCCGAAGCAGTGCGCGCAGGCGAGCCAGCAGCTCCTCGAGCGCGAACGGCTTGGGCAGGTAGTCGTCGGCACCGGCGTCGAGGCCGGCAACACGCTCGGACACCGAGTCCCGTGCCGTCAACACCAGAATCGGCAGGTCGTCACCGACACTGCGCAATCGACGGCACACCTCCAGGCCGTCGAGGCGAGGCATCATCACGTCGAGCACCAGGGCGTCGGGACGTGCCGCCGCGACCTGCTCGAGCGCGTCGAGCCCGTCGACCGCCAGGTCCACGGTGTACCCGTTGAATGTCAGCGACCTGCGCAGCGACTCACGCACTGCCCGATCGTCGTCGACCACCAATATCCGCATTCGTACAGTTTGTCCTGGTCGACTGAGATATGTCTGAGAGGGGTGCGGATAGCGACCTAGAGCGTCGGTAGGTGCTTCGCCAGCGGGAGGTTCCACTTTCGCCACAGCGCGAGCAGGCGCAACCCCGTCGCGAGCAGGGTTCCCGCGACCAGACCCACGTTCTCCGGCAGGGTCGCGGCATCGGCCAACACGACGGCCGTCGCACCGAGCATGGCCGGCAGGGCATACAGGTCCCGATGCAGCAGCAGGGGAACTTCGTTGACCAGCACGTCTCGGATCACGCCGCCTGCCACCGCCGTCGTGGTGCCGATGAGAGCTCCCGCCAACGCGCTACCGCCGGCAGCCAACGCGATCGTCGCACCGGTCGATGCGAACAGTCCCATCCCGAAGGCGTCGAGCACCAGAACACCGCGTCGGACCTTGCCCATCTGTCGGTGCGCAACGAACACGACCAGCGAGGCGAACAAGCCGACCGTCAGGTTCGGCCACGTGTCCAGGGACGTCGGTGGGTGGATGCCGAGCAGCAGATCGCGAATGATTCCGCCGCCGATGCCCGTCGTGATTCCGACGACGCAGACACCGAACAGATCCAACCGGCGATGCACTCCGATCAACGCCCCCGACGCCGCAAAGGCCGCGATACCGATCAAACCGAGTACGTCGAGAAGCATCGGATCAGCATGTCATGGTGCTGACAGAAACCTCACAGCAAAACCCGAGGTCGGACCTAGAATCGAGGGGCACCGTCGTGTTCGAAGATTCCGGCTCACCCGAGGAGAACATCATGCGTATCGAATTCAAGAAAGCCGTCGCCACTGTTGCATTGACGGGAGCCATCGCGCTCGGTGGCGGCGCAGTCGCTCAAGCTGCTCCGGATCGCGAAAGAATTCCAGACGTGATCGGAATGTCCCAATCTGCGGCCATCGCGGCCCTGGAGGACGCAGGCTTCGACAACGTCACCGTCAATTACGACCGCCCCGACGCCCGCGTGATCGGCCTCAACTTCCCGGTCGGGGTGAAGGTCAGCGAGAACGCGGAGATCAAAGTGATCGTCATAAGCGACTAGACCAGCCGCACGGCCACCTCGAGTTGTGGCAGATTCCCGGATCACCCCGTTGGGGTCTGCCACCTGAGCGTGACAACCGGCGGCCGATGAGGGATGCGGCGTCGTGATCGGCGTCGCACCCGCGGTGATGGCTGCGCCGAAAAACACCGCCCCATTTTCGCAGGAGATAGTCTCGGTCGTGATGCCGTCCGGCACATTTCCTTCTCGAGCCGAGGTGAACGAATAGGTGCCGATCATCGACAATGCCGTCTACGTCGACGGCAAACGCACTGCCAATCCCGAGAGCCTCGACATCACGTTCGAGTTGATGCGCGAGCGGCACGGCATGGCCTGGATCGGCCTGTACCGCCCCGAGATCAGCGAAATCAATGCTGTAGCAGGCGAGTTCGGTCTGCACCGCCTCGCCGTGGAAGATGCCATTGCAGCCCATCAGCGCCCGAAACTGGAACGGTACGCCGAGCAACTGTTCGTCGTTCTCCGACCCGCTCGATACATCGACGAGACCGAAAAGGTCGAATTCGGCGAATTGCACATATTCCTCGGACCCGATTTCGTCGTCACCATTCGCCATGCCGAATCCCCCGATCTGGCAATGGTGCGCAAGCGGCTCGAAGGATCTCCCGAACTGCTCCAACTCGGCCCCGAGGCGATCCTCTACGGCATCCTCGATCAAGTGGTCGACGAGTACGTCCCGGTGGTGACCGGATTGCAGAACGACATCGACGAGATCGAGGATCAGCTGTTCACCGGCGACCCGTCGGTATCGCGTCGCATCTACTCACTGCTCCGTGAGGTGTCCGAATTCGACCGTGCCGCAAAGCCACTCGTCGAGATGATCGAATCACTCAAGCGCGGTTCGGACAAGTACAACGTCGACGTGGAACTGCAGCGATACCTGCGCGACGTGCACGATCACGCGATCCGCGTGTCCGACCGCATCGAGTCCTTCCGCTCCAACCTGCAGAATGCGTTGACCGTGCACTCGACCATCGTTGCGCAGCAGCAGAACGAGGAGATGCGCAACATGACCGTGGCCAGCCTGGAGCAGAACGAACAGGTCAAACGCATTTCGTCCTGGGGCGCAATTCTTTTCGCGCCCTCGCTGATCGCCGCCATCTACGGTATGAACTTCGAGGACATGCCGGAACTGACGTGGCAGCTCGGGTATCCGATGGCTCTGATCGCCATGGTGATCTGCTCCACTGCACTGTTCGTGGTGTTCAAGCGTCAGAAGTGGTTGTAGTGCGCTCCGCACAGTGGTGCGGTTAGGTGCCCTCCACGGCACTCAGCCACACCACTGCCGCAGGCACTAGGACGAACCGAACACCGGACCCACCGGGATGTCTCGCTCGAACGTCAGGCGGTCGAACTCGTTTCCGTATTCGTCGATTGCACCGATCGTCATCCTGCTGGCGGTGATGCCCGGAATACCCGGCACCACATCGACTCTGACGAACGAGTAGTTGAGAAATCGCACCCGAGACCAGGTGATGGACTCCGCCGACTTGGTGCCGTCCGGTGCCCATACGTAACTGTTCGGGACTGCCGTGTCGGGCAACTCGTTGCCGCGGTAGCTCACGCCCTCACCGTCCTGGAACGTATAGCGTGGACGACCACCACCGCCGACTGTGTAATACACGGTGCCGTCGGTCTTTCCGTTGACCGTGGCGTTGTCACCGGCGACCCGCGTCGCACGGTTGCCACGAATGGGATCGGTGCGCTCGAAGACGTGATTGTGGGCTTGAAGCACTACATCCACCTGATACTTGTCGAACAGCGCAACCCACGCGTCGCGGACGCCGCCGTCGCTCGCGTGCGTCGACGTGGTCGAATACGCGCAGTGGTGGAAGAAGCAGACGATGAAGTCGATGTTCGGATCGGCACGGTACTTCGCCAATGTCTTTTCCACCCAGGTGTTCTGGGCTCCACCGCTGTAACCGGTGTTGGCCTTGATCTCGTAGCTGACGTCGTTCGCGTCGAGCGAGAGAACGGCAGTGTTGCCGTAGACGAACGAGTACGCCGACGGGCATCCCTTGGGTCCGTTGGTCGGCTGATCGAGCCGCGCGGCATGTCCGCCGTAGCCGTTGGGGCTGTACAGCGCTTCCATGTCGTGGTTACCGGTGGCGAACAACCACGGCGCGGTCGATGCACTGGCCTCGATCGCCTGGAAATAGCCGTCCCAGACGAACGGGTTGAATTTGTCGAATCCCTTCGGTGGGGTCTGACCGTGCTTCGCGAACTGCGGCGGCAGACCGGCACCCGACGGGTCCGCGTACGCGATGTCGCCGGCGAGGATGTGGAAGTCCGGGTGCGAGGCCTCGATCTGCCGATTGATGTTGCGCGCGTGCTTGACCGACGGCTCGTTGTCCGCCTTGTAGTACTGGTCGTCGTAGTCGCCGGCAACCAAACCTGGCGGCTGCGAGGGTGTTTCGTCTACGCCCTGATCGCCCATCATCGTGAACCGGAACGGTGCGATGCGACCGGTCGGCAGGGCCGGGGACGCACTCCGAATGTCACTGACGAAGCCGTCGGCGGTGCGCCAGCGGTAGTAGTGCGGCAACTTCGGCGTCAGATTGTCGACCGGCACATGTACGTAGTACTGCTCCGCCGACAGAATTCCGCCGTCGGTCTGCGGAACCTGACTGATCAGGTTACGCACCTCGGCCGACGTCGTAGCGCCGAGTGCGGGCGTGGGGCCATGATCGAGGAAGACACCGGTGAGCCCGGGATTACGAGAGAGCTGTGCCGAGAACCGCAGTTGCGTCGCCGGGTCGTTTCCGAAGCCCATGTGGCGTCCGGCCACGGCCAGCGGGGCGTCCTGCGCGTACGCGGTTCGCGCGAACACCGAGTTCCCGACGCCTACCGCGGCGGCCGTCGCGGCGGCTCCCACCAGGAAATTTCGTCGACTGACGGGGTGTCGCCGCAGGAACGACCGATGCCAATCGTGCTGCTCGGCCATGGTCATGTTCTCGGCGAGCGTGCCCGGGATTCCGGTCGCGACGGTCTCGCCTGCGGGATTGAGCGTCATGCCTCGATGGTGACCGCAGAGCCCCCTCAAGCGCTGAACAGAACCGAGCTCTACGGGTGAACAAAAGGAGAACACCGATGCACAACGGGACGAACGCGGACAATCCCGTCGTGCACGGAACTTCGTAACCCACTACGAATTTCCATGCACGACGGGAGGTCGATCTAGGTCCCCTTGACGTTGAGGATCTGCCGCAGTTCGTGCTCGATGCTCACCAGGTCGCGGGCGTCCTCCATCACGACATCGATCGGCTTGTAGGCGTCGGGAATCTCGTCGATGAAGTCTGCACTGTCGCGAAATTCGATCCCTACCATCCGCTCCCGCAGGTTCTCGTGAGTGAACCGCTTCCTGGCCTCGGTCCGAGAGAACTGTCGACCGGCACCGTGAGGCGCCGAGCACAACCCCGCCTTCGAGCCCTTGCCGACGACCACGTACGAACGAGTTCCCATCGACCCGGGAATGATCGCCTTGACACCCTCGTGTGCGTCGACCGCGCCCTTTCGGGTGAGCCACACGTCCTTCTGAAAGTGGTTCTCCTTCACCGTGTAGTTGTGATGGCAATTGATCCGTTCGACCTCGCGATGGTCGTCGGTTCCCATCCACTCGGCGAATACCGCACTGAACCGGTCCATCATCTCGGCCCTGTTCAGGTATGCGAACCGCTGCGCCCACTTCAATTCTCGGAGGTACTGCCCGAATTCACGGGAGCTCTCGGGCAGGTATGCCAGGTCCTTGTTGGGCAACGGAATCCACCACTGCGCGCACAATCGCTGTGCGATCGCGATGTGCTTCTTGGCGATCTTGTTGCCGACGCCCCTCGACCCACTGTGCAGAAACAGCCATACCCGATCGGTTTCGTCGAGGCACAGTTCGATGTAATGGTTGCCGCCGCCTAACGAACCGAGCTGCTCGCGCCACTGCGGTGAATGATTCAGCTCGACACCGTCCGTGGCCGCCAACTCCTCGAGTTCGAGTAGCTTCGGAGCGGTGAAATTCCACCGGTCGACGCCGACGTTGTAGTTGCCCGGCGACAGCGGGATGCTTGCCTCGATGGCGAGTCGCAGGTCAGTCAGATTACGGCCGTCGACGTCGTCGAGTGTGAATTCTGTTCGTACGCCGATCATTCCGCAACCTATGTCGACGCCGACGGCGGCCGGAATGACAGCGCCCAGCGTAGGAATCACCGTTCCCACTGCGCTTCCCATACCGCTGTGAGCGTCGGGCATCAGCGCGACGTGCGGATGCACGAACGGCATCGACGATGTTTCACGGGCCTGCTCGAGAGTCTTGTCCTCGAGCTGTGAAGCCCAATTGAGCAAACGCAAGCCCACCTTGTTCGGGGGCATGATGTTCCTTCCTGCCCCCTTGCACAAGAGGGCGCTATTCGATGGGTCGATTCACGAGCCGAGCTTGTTTGCCGCAAAAAGCGGCGCATCGCTCCGGTGAATACGCGCGCAGCACAAGGCTCACACCGACTCTCGTGTCGAGAGCGGCACCGGACAGAACGGTTGCACGCATGACCGGAACCCTATCGATCGATCCCTCGTCCACGCGAGCGAATTACTCAGAACGCCGGGCCCTACACACCCCCACCGAATGCCAAGCCCAACAGATACGTCGCCCCGGCTGCGCCGTAGCCGATAGCCAGTTGTCGCAGAGCGCGTTTGACCGGCGGCCCACCGCTGAGCAGTCCCACCACCAGGCCCGTGCAGATCAACGCGATTCCGACGAGGACGGCGGCAACGGCAAGGGCCACAAAGCCTTCGAGGCCGAACAGATACGGCAACACCGGGATGACGGCACCGGAGGCGAAGAAGCAGAAGCTGGCACCGGCGGCACCGAGGCCGGTTCCGATGGACTCGTGCTGGTCGACGTCGGGGGCCATCTCGTCGGCAGGGAGTACGCGCAGTACTTCCGCCGCTTTGGCGTCGGCCTCCTCGTGGGTCATCCCTCGGGCTCGGTAGACCAGGGCCAGTTCGTTGGCGTCGACGTCGAGGTGTTGGACTGCGTCGCGCGCCCCACTGTCCGGCGACGACGCCTCGAGCAACTCGCGTTGTGAACGGACAGAGACGTATTCGCCCGCCCCCATCGACAGCGCGCCGGCGAGCAGTCCCGCGAGGCCGGTGACCAGGACGATCTGATTGGACACCCCGGAGCCGCTGATACCCAGAACGAGAGCGAGGTTGCTCACCAGTCCGTCGTTGGCACCGAACACGGCGGCCCGGAACGTTCCGGACAATCGATTGCGGCCTCGGGCCGCCAGTGCCCTGATGACCTCTGCGTGGATCTGCTCGTCGGCCGTCATCGCCTCCGTCGCGTCGGCGTCGGTGGCGTACGGCGAACGGGTTTCCGCTCGTTGGGCCAGCGCGAGTACGAACACCGAACCGAATCGACGTGCCAACACCCCGAGGATGCGGGTGCGGATGTCACCTTTGAGCGGCATTCCGACCCGATCGCCGAGCAGATTTCGCCAGTGCTGCTCGTGGCGGCCCTCCGCATCGGCGAGTGCGAGCAGGATCTCGCGCTCCTCGCCGGTGCGTCGGCCTGCCAGATCGCGATAGACGGCGGCCTCGGCTCGCTCGTCGGCGAGGTACTGGCGCCACCGCTTCACATCTCGCGCACTGGGTCCATCGTTCATGAAAGTGAAGATAGACCCGTAGCGAGTCAGCTCGGGTCGTACACCCCGGTCTGCACTGCTTTGACCAATCTCCGCGGCACTCTGAACTCTCGGCCCTGAAAACGCACGGTCACCAGATCAGGAGCAACGGCTTTCCATTGCGCGCGACGGCTCCGAGTGTTCGAGCGCGACATCTTTCTCTTCGGAACAGCCATGATTCAGGAGTCCTTTCGGCTTCGTCGGCCGTATCGCTTCTCGAACTTCTCGACGCGTCCCTGGGTGTCCATCACGCGGGCGGCTCCGGTCCAGAACGGGTGTGATTCCGACGAGACGTCGACGACGATCAGCGGGTAGGTGTTGCCGTCTTCCCACTCGGTCTCGCGGGCGGACGTGACGGTGGATCTGGTGAGGAACTTGTTGCCGGTACTCGAGTCCTGGAACACGACCGGGTGGTAGTCGGGGTGGATGCCTGGTTTCATTCTGTTGCCTCTCGTGATTGTTCTGCGTAAGGGGATTCGCTGCTCTCGCAGGGGTCTTCGTGCCACTGCCCGAATGGGTCGTTCCAGGTGGACCAGGCCGCAGGGTCTGCCATTTCGTCGTCGGACACCAACGCCCACTGCAGGGTTCGGTCGATCTCGGTGGGGTCGGCCTCGTGGACGAGGATGACCAGCGACGTGTCTCGATCACCGAACTTCTCGTCCCACCGCAGCGCCGACATTGCCCGACGGGTGGCGTCGACGCGGTCCTGCTGCTCCGGAGTCATTGCGGCAAGCCATTTTCCGGCGCTGGCGACGCGAAGGCCGCCGCCTGCCGATTCGATCCACAGAGCTTCGTCGGGCTGAGTGGCCACCCACGCCCGCCCCCGTGCGGTGACGACGCCGTCGAGCAATACGTCGATCGCCTCGTGGAACCGCTCGGGATGGAACGGCCGCGTGGCGGTGAACTCGACCAGGGTGATGCCGCAATCGACGGTCAGTGGCGGCTGGCCACGCAACAGCGGTGAGTGCGCGTCGCTGATCGCACCGCGTCGCGCATCGGCAGGGACACTCGCGAGAAGTGCCGGGGCATCGACCAGTGCGTCCTGGGACACCCAGACGACGGGAGCATTCGGGGCCAACCGCGCCAGGACTGCGGCGAGTCGGGCGCGTTCCCACGCGTCGACGTCGGAACCTGCGGTCACGACGAGTGCATCGGCGTAGTCGACCTGCCCGACCACCAACTGCGCGACGGTTCGATCGTCGTCGCCACTGGCGACGATGCCTCGATCGGCCAACGCGTCGTCGCCGGTGGCGTCGGCCAACCAGGTTGCGGCGTCGAGGCAGTCGATCACTGCCTCGATGCGGACGTCACGCGAGGCCGGGCCGTCGATCTGCCCGACGACACCCGCAACGACGACGTTGTCCACGGCCCAGCACAGTGCCTCGGGCTCGAGCGCGGGGTCCATGGCGAGCACGATGCGATCGACGTTGCTGCGCGTCGACAGTGCCCGCAACAGTGGCAGTAGATCCTCCCGAAGGGTGCACGAGACGCAGCCGTGCGCCAGCTCCAGAATGCTCTCGTGCGGTTCCTCCCCCAGTACGGACAGTGTGCGACGCACGACTCCTTCGGCGACGCGGCTCAGATCGTGGCGGACCGCGACGGTGCCCGGCGCGAGCAGTGATGTCACGACCGGGTCCATGGCTCCGGTCCAGCCGGAGACGAGGACCATCGGGGTTCGATCGTCCGGTGAGTTGTTCACGAGCACCCTTCTTCTCGACAACGATTGTCATTACCTGCGAATGCACGCTACATTCGAGAACACGCTTTGTCGAAAACGATTGTCATAACGGCAAGAAAGGAGTGCTCATGTCAGCGCACTGCCAAGTCACCGGCCGCACCCCCGGATTCGGAAAATCGGTCTCGCACTCTCACGTGCGAACCAGCCGCAGGTGGGACCCGAACATCCAGCGCAAGACCTACTACGCGCCGAGCCTGGGCCGACGCGTCACGCTCACGCTCTCGACCAAGGGCATCAAGACCATCGACCGCGACGGCATCGACGCCGTGGTGGCCAAGATCCGCGCACGCGGGGAGAAGATTTGATGGGCAAGAGCACGGACGTCCGTCCGATCGTCAAGCTGAAGTCGACCGCCGGTACCGGCTACACCTACGTCACCCGCAAGAACCGTCGCAACGATCCCGACCGACTGGTGATGAAGAAGTACGACCCGGTCGTGCGCAAGCACGTGGATTTCCGAGAGGAGCGGTAGACAGTGGCGAAGAAGTCGAAGATCGCGAAGAACGAGCAACGCAAGATCGTCGTCGCCCGGTGGGCAACGCGTCGAGCAGAGCTCAAAGACACCATCCGCAAGCCCTCGAGCAGCGACTCCGAGCGTGCGCAGGCTCGAGCAGCACTGCAGCGTCTGCCGCGCGATTCGAGTCCGGTACGATTACGCAATCGTGACGCTGCGGATGGACGTCCGCGCGGTTACCTTCGGAAATTCGGGCTGTCCCGCGTGAAAATGCGCGAGATGGCTCACCGCGGGGAACTGCCAGGCGTCCACAAGTCGAGCTGGTAAAGGGAAAAGGTTTCAGATGGCAGTCAAGAGAGCACCGTCGAAGAAGGTCCGCGCAGAGGCAGGCCGTCGACCGAAGAAGAACCCGTTGAACGCCGCCAAGGTGACCACGGTGGACTACAAGGACATCAACCTCCTTCGTCAGTTCATCTCGGACCGCGGCAAGATCCGCAGCCGTCGGGTCACCGGGCTCACCCCGCAGCAGCAGCGCCAGGTCGCTGTCGCAGTGAAGAACGCTCGTGAAATGGCATTGCTGCCGTTCACCAGCCGCTGATCCACACTTTCTTTCGGAGAGGCCACGTAGCCATCGGCTACGTGGCCTCTCTGTCGTTCCCGATCCAGAGATGAGCAGTTCGTAGATGTCCGGCGTCCTCGAGGGCTTCACCGTCATCTTCGTCGTCATCGCCCTGGGCTACCTCCTCGCCCACTTGAAGGTGCTCGGCGAGCACGGCCAGTTCGTCCTCAGCCGTCTCGTCTTCTTCGTCGCGACCCCTGCGTTGCTGTTCGTCACGTTGGCGAACTCGGACCTGTCGGTCATCCTCTCGCCCGTGTTGGCCGTCGCCGGTTCCACGGCACTGCTCGTCGGAGCGATCTATTTCGTCATAGCCAAGCTCGCCCTGAAACGGACCGTGCCCGACGCGACCGTCGGCGCACTGGCTAGTTCGTACGTCAACGCCGCCAACCTGGGCATCCCGATCGCCGTGTTCGTACTGGGCGACGCGAACTTCGTGGCTCCTCTGCTGCTGTTCCAGATCATGATCTACACCCCGATCGCGGTGACGATTCTCGACATCTCCACCAAGGTCGACAAGGTTTCCCTGTTCAAGACCGTCACGACGCCGTTCCGCAACCCGATCGTGTTGGCCGGCGCAGCGGGACTGGTGCTGTCGATCACCGGACTCGAGCTGCCCGAGGCACTGATGCAGCCGTTCCAACTCGTCGGGAATGCGTCGGTCCCCGGCGCGTTGCTCGCCTTCGGCCTGTCCCTCTACGGTGCCCGGGTGCTGCAGAAGGGCATCAGCCCGCGGCGGGACGTCGCTCTGGCCACGGTCTTCAAGATGGCACTCCAGCCCCTGCTCGGCTACCTCATGGCCCGGTTCGTCTTCGGTCTGGACGGGCACGATCTGTTCGCCATCGTCGTGGTGTCGGCACTACCGACAGCGCAGAACGTGTTCGTCTTCGCCAGCCGCTACCAGCGCGGTGTTGTGCTCGCCCGAGACACCGCGTTCGTGACCACACTCGTCTCGATCCCCGTCATAGCGCTCGTGACGGTCTTCCTCGCATGAGCCGAACACAAAGGTTCTCCTCAGCTCCCGGCGCTACGTTGGATTCATGAGGTTTCTCGCTGCAGGTGTCATGTTGTGCCTGCTGCTGGTCGGCTGCAGCACCGCCTCCGGTGGCGACGAGGACACAACCCCGACAGTCGGTTCCACCTCCCCTGTGGGGTTCGCCCAACAACCCAGCGCCCCTCCGGTTCCGCACGAGGTGCCCGTCGGCGACGTCGGCACGATGTTCGAGCCGACGGCCGATCTGATCCGCGCCACCACCACCCCGTTCGAGTCGTGGAGCCAGATCTCCCCCAACACCATCGCGGTCCACTTCGTCACCGGCACTCCCGAGTGCTACGGAGCCGATGCGTCGGTCACCGAGACCGACACCACCGTCACCATCGAACTGCGTACCGGCACCCGCCCCGACGCCGCGGACAAGTCCTGCATCATGGTTGCCGTCTACGCCACCATGCAGATAACTCTCGCGTCACCGCTCGGGAGCCGCACCATCCTGAATGCGGCCTGACCCAGGCTTCGGTAGTGTCCGGCCAGTGAGCGATCATCTCCCCGACCGAGATCGGAGCCGGATTCGCGCAGCCGATGCGGACAGGAACCTCGTCGCGCAGTTGCTGAGCGATGCTTTCGCGAACGGCCAACTGACCGTGAGCGAATACGACGAGCGCACCGCCGCGGTGTACCAGGCGAAGACCTACGGAGAACTCGACCTGCTGACCGGCGACCTGGTGCTCTCCCCGCCCCCGGCGGCCGCGCCGCCCGGTGGCTCCTCGAACGACCGCGTGATCGCGATCATGAGCGGTGCTGTGCGGAAAGGACAGTGGACCCCCGCGGCGCGCATCGACGCGTTCGCCTTCTGGGGCGGTATCGAACTCGACCTACGCCGCGCGTCGTTCGCCGCCGAAGAAACCACCATCAACTGCGTCGCCATCATGGGCGGCATCGAGGTCACCGTGCCACCCGGAGTGAGCGTCGAAGTCCGCGGCATGGGCATCATGGGCGGCTTCGAACACGTCAGCGCGACGCACCCCGGCGCTCCGCGCGTGATCATCACCGGTTTCGCCTTCTGGGGTGGCGTATCGGTGGAGATCAAGGCAGCGGAGAAGTAGCTACGATCGCCGACGCTTGAGGTAGTCGGTCACCACCGCAGCACCGAGTCCGTCGAGATCCGGCGCGATGACGCGTCCGCCCACCCGCTCGGCCATCTTGTCCACCACTCGCGCGAGGCCTGGATCGTCGCCGAGCCGGAAGATCGTCACCTGCGCACCCAGTTTGGCGACGGTATCGAGTTCGCGGACGGTCAACCCGAGGGTCTTCGACGACGGCGGATAGTCGAAGTACGCGTGGCCGTCGGGCTCGAGGTGCGCCGTCGGCTCACCGTCGGTCACGATCAGCACCACCGGTTGCGCATTGGGATGACGTCGCAGATGCCGAACCGCAAGCATCAGCGCGTGGTGCAGATTGGTGCCCTGGTCGTAGGCACCGTCCAACCCGGCCAGCTCGGAGGCCGTCAATGTCTGTGCGTGCCTGCCGAATCCGATCAGTTGCAGATCGTCTCCGCGAAATCGAGTGCTCACCAGGTGATTGAGTGCAAGTGCCGTGCGCTTCATGGGCACCCAACGACCGTCCATCACCATCGAGAACGACGTGTCGACCAGCAGTGCCACGGCAGCCTGCGTTCGCGTCTCGGTCTCGCTGATCTCGACATCGGTCACCTGCAACTGCACCGGGAAACCGGATCCTGTTGCTGCTGAACGCAGTACCGCATTGTTGACCGTGCGGGTGACGTCCCACGGCTCGGTGTCACCGAACTCCCACGCCCGCGACGCACCGGTGGGCTCACCCATCGCGCCTGCCTTGCGCGTGTCTCGCTCGCCGCCGCGTCGGGACAGCTTTCCCGCCACATCCTTCAGCGCCGACTGCCCCAACTGCCGCATCGCCTTCGGCGACAGACGCCATTGACCGTCGGCACCCTTGTCCATGAAACCTTGCTGCTGCAGCGCCTTTTCGAGCTCGGAGAGCATCCGCGCATCGGCCGCGGCCTCCGGCCCCAGTTGCTTCAGCAACGCATCGGCGTCGATGTCGTCCAGGGCAGCCCCGTTGTACTGCTGTGAGAGTTGATTCCCCAGGTTCTCGAGGTCCGCGATGTCCTGGAGTGCACCGGTGCCGTCGCCGAGTCCCATCCCGTTCTCGCCGCGGAAGTTCTGCGAGCCGTCCCAATCCTCACCGGGCCGGGCCTGCTGCAGATTCTGATCGAGCTGATCGAGCTGGCTGAGAAGGTTCGAGTCCCCGAAGGCCTGCTGCGCCAACGCATCGAGCTCTGCCCGCTGCTCGGGACTCAGCGAATTACGGAGCCGCTGGGCGGCCGCGGCTCGCTGGGCCAGGGAGTCCAACAGCTCCTCGACGCTCGACGGATTCTCCGGGAAGTGCTGCCCGTGCTTGTCCATGAACTGCTCGAACTGCTCATCGGTGTCCTCGCCCTTGTTGTGGGCGTCGAGTAACTCGTTGAGGTCTTTCAGCATCTCGCTGATGGCCTGACGGTCCTCGTCGGTAGCACCTTCGAGGGCCTGCTTCATACCCGCGAAACGCTGGTCCAGCATCTCGCGTCCGAGCAGATCCTTGATCTTCTCGTAGTTCTCGCGTGCCTCCGACGAACGCCAGTCGTAGTCCGAAAGCTCCTGCACTGCTTGCGCTGTGGACGGTGACAGGTCACCGATCTGCATCTCCTGGAACCGTGCGTCGTCGTCGAGAGCGCGCGCCAAGGCCTTGCGCTCCTCGAGCACTGCCTTGTCCAGCAACTCCCGCACTTCCTGCAGGGTGCCGTCGAGGTTGTTCTTCTTCAACAGGTCTCGTCGACGCTTGGCGGCCTGGGCTGCCAGGTCGTCGAGCCCTCGCATGTTCTTGGTCCCGCGGCGCAGCATCTCCTGCAGTGCCCGACGGGGCGACGCGCCCTCGAGCACGTCCTCACCGATGGCGTCGAGTGCCTCGCGCAGATCCACTGGTGGCGCAAGGGGATCCGGTCCGTCGTGATAGCGCCCGTATCTGGAGCGACGCATCAGCTGTACACCGTCTGACCGTCGTCGTCGGGATCCTTGGAGATCCGGCGCGCCAGGTACAGCCCTTCGAGTGCGAGTTCGACCGCGGCGGCCTTCTCGCCGTCCGAGGTGGCGTTCAGTCGCTCGTGGATGTCGCCGATCACCTCGACGTCGGGCAACTCGTCGAGCAACGCCTTGGCGGTGATGCGGTCGCCGGTGACGATGGGTTCGCCCGTCTCGACCGCCGTCACCAGCGCTGCGAGGTTGATTCCGCCGAGGTGAGCTCGAACGGTGTCGGCAGTCGCCCGGCGCAACATGTGCTCGAGGACCTCGATTTCACGGCCTTCCTCACCCGACTCGAACTCGACCTTGCCGCGCAGCACCTCGATGATGGTGCCGAGATCGACCGGCCGCGCCACGGGCTCGGCCTCGCCGAGTATCGCTGCTCGGTGAACGGCTGCGGCAGCGATGGTTTCGGCCGCTGCGATAGCGAAGCGAGCGGAGACGCCGGACCGCTGATCTACCGACGGCGACTCGCGCAGCAGCCGGGTGAATCGAGCCAGCACCTCGAGCAGATAGGTGGGAACAGCTGCCTGCAGCTCCGCCTCCTGGTCGATGACGGCCACTTCGGCATCGAGCTCGAGGGGGTAGTGCGTCCTGATCTCCGCGCCGAAGCGGTCCTTGAGCGGGGTGATGATGCGTCCGCGATTGGTGTAGTCCTCGGGGTTCGCGCTCGCCACCAGCATGACGTCGAGAGGCAGACGCAGCGTGTAACCGCGGACCTGGATGTCGCGCTCCTCCATGACGTTGAGCAGCGAGACCTGAATGCGCTCGGCGAGGTCGGGCAGCTCGTTGATCGCCACGATGCCGCGGTGGCTGCGGGGCACGAGTCCGAAGTGGATCGTCTCGGGATCGCCGAGGCTGCGACCTTCGGCCACCTTGACGGGATCGACGTCACCGACGAGGTCCGCCACCGAGGTATCCGGGGTCGCGAGCTTCTCGGCGTACCGCTCGCTGCAATGACGCCACTCGACGGGCAGGTCGTCGCCGAGTTCGGTGGCCTTGCGAATGCTGGCGGGGGTGATCGGCTCGTACGGATGCTCTCCGAGTTCGGCTCCGGCGATCACCGGCACCCACTCGTCGAGCAGAAGATTCAGGGTGCGCAGCAGACGCGTCTTGCCCTGACCGCGCTCGCCGAGCAGCACAACATCGTGACCGGCCAGAATCGCGCGCTCGAACTGCGGCAACACCGTCGATCCGAAACCGACGATCCCCGGCCACGGATCGGTGCCGTCACGCAATGCCTTCAGAAGATTTTCCCGCAGCTCTTCCTTGATCGACCGCTGCCGATGTCCGGATGCCTTGAGTTCGCCGAGTGTGGAGATGCCAGGTTTGGTAGAGGTCACTTCTCCACGCTACGAGCGTTTGGCCGATGCTGCCATGCAGTGACGAACACCCGTTCTGCCGAGCTCGAAGTTATGGACGAAAATCCGGCAAATTCCGTCCACAACTTCGAGCTCGGCGGCCGATACACATCTCGGCCCGATATTGATCACAGCGGCATAACTGTGGACAACAATTTTGTTCATCCACAGCCGGCGCTCGGCCCACTATTCGCCTGAATCCGATGCCACTGTGCAGGAATGGACAGCGCACCGTTCGTCGGATCCGAGGCACTGGCAAACGGGTTGGTCACCCGCCAGCAGCTCCGGCAGCACTTTCGTCGAATCTATCGTGACGTCTACATCGACCCGGGTTCCGAACTGGATGCGCCGACCAAGGCAAGGGCAGCGTGGTTGTACTCGCGAGGCAAGGCAGTGGTCTCCGGCCTGAGTGCCGCGGCGGTGCACGGATCGGGCTGGATCTCCGCAGACCACGATGCCGAGCTCATCTGGGCCGAACATCGACAGAAGTTGGGCGGGCTTCGGATCGGCTTCGACGAGCTGTTGCCCGAAGAATCCGAGACTGTCGACGGCTTGGTCGTCACCACAGCGGCGCGAACTGCATACGACCTCGGCCGACGCAGGCCGTTCGGAACCGCCGTCGCACGGCTGGATGCACTGTGCCGCGCCACCGGAGTCGGCGTTCACGACATCGCCCGGCTTGCCGAGAATCATCGAGGTGCCCGCGGCATCGTTCAGCTCAGGGCCGTGCTCGCCCTGGTCGACGCCGGTGCGGAATCACCACAGGAGACACGCACCAGACTGGCTCTCATGAACGCGGGACTACCTCGACCGCAAACTCAGATCGAGGTGGTGGGTCCGGACGGGAGGGTGTTCGCCCGCATCGACATCGGCTGGGCACGGTGGAAGGTGGCGGTGGAGTACGACGGCGAGCAGCACTGGTCCGACGAAAGGCAGCGAGCCTGGGACATCGAGCGTCAACACCTTCTGGAATCAATGGGCTGGACGGTGATTCGGGTGAGCGCACTGCAACTGCGCGCCGATCCGTGGGAAGTCGCAGCGCGGGTTCGCGACAAGTTGCGCGCCGCGGGGGCCAAGGTCTAGCCGAGCTCGAAGTTATGGACGGATTTCGCCGGAAATCCATCCATAACTTCGAGTTCGGCGTCACGATCAGTGAGCGAAGTGCCGCGATCCCGTCAGATACAGCGTCACTCCCGCGTCCTGTGCCGCGGCGATCACTTCGTTGTCGCGAACCGAACCACCGGGCTGCACAACGGCTTTGACGCCTGCGCTCATCAGCACCTGCAGACCGTCGGGGAAAGGGAAGAACGCATCGGAGGAAGCGACCGAACCGGCGACGCGATCCCCGGCTCGCTGCACGGCGAGATGGGCGGCGTCGACGCGGTTGACCTGGCCCATTCCGACGCCGACGGACGCACCGTCGTGGGCGAGCAGGATCGCGTTGGACTTCACGGCCCTTCCTGCGCGCCAGGCAAATTCGAGATCCTTCAGCGTCGCCTCGTCGGCGGGTTCGCCGGCTGCGAGGGTCCAGTTGGCGGGATTGTCGCCGTCGGCGTCGAGCACGTCCCGCTGCTGCAACAGTGCGCCGCCGGAGATGGGCTTGAGTTCGACGCCCGAGGTGGGCGGTGCTACCGCGAGCAGCACGCGAATGTTCTTCTTACGCTGCAAGACTCCGAGCGCACCGTCGGCATAGGACGGCGCGATGATGACCTCGGTGAAGATCTCGGCCACCTGCTCGGCCATCTCGACGGTGACTTCGCGGTTGGCAGCGATGACGCCGCCGTATGCGCTCACCGGATCACACGCATGGGCCTTGCGGTGCGCCTCGGCGATGTCCTTGCCGACGGCGATGCCACAGGGATTCGCGTGCTTGATGATGGCGACGGTGGGCTCGGCGTGATCGAACGCCGCCCGCCAGGCCGCATCGGAATCGGTGAAGTTGTTGTACGACATCTCTTTACCGTGCAACTGCTCGGCCTGCGCGATGCCTGCAGCAGCAGAGGAGTCGACGTACAGGGCAGCCTTCTGGTGCGGGTTCTCGCCGTAACGGAGCACGGCCGAGCGGTCCCAGGTGCCGCCGATCCATCCCGGGAACACCGTCTCGGTGTCGGGGGTCAGTACGCTGCTCATCCACGATGCCACCGCGACGTCGTAGGCGGCCGTGTGCTGAAAGGCCTGTGCCGCAAGCGACGTGCGCTCGGCGAGGGTGAATCCGCCACCGGAGACGGCCGTGAGCACGTCCTCGTAGCGGGCCGGGTCGACGACGACGGCCACCGACGGATGATTCTTGGCCGCGGCGCGCACCATCGAGGGTCCGCCGATGTCGATCTGCTCGACGCATTCGTCCGGCGTCGCCCCGCTGGCAACGGTCTCGGTGAACGGGTAGAGGTTCACCACGACGAGCTCGAACGCTTCGATGCCCAGTTCCTCGAGCTGCGAAAGATGCTCGGGCTTACGGGTATCGGCGAGCACGCCTGCGTGCACCCGAGGGTGGAGCGTCTTGACGCGCCCCTCGAGGGTCTCGGGAAATCCGGTGAGGTCCTCGACCTTGGTGACCGGGATTCCGGCGTCGGCGATCTTGCTCGCCGTCGATCCGGTGGACACCAGAGCGACGCCTGCGCTGTGCAAGCCGGTCGCCAGTTCGATCAGTCCGGTCTTGTCGTAGACGCTGACCAGCGCGCGGCGCACTGCTTTACGTTCACTCATCGGATTATCTGAGCCTTTCGTCCATCGGAGGTGACACCTTTGGCGGCCACGGCTGCGATCACGTCGACCAGCAACCGTCGCTCCACAATCTTGATGCGTTCGTGCAACGCGGATTCGTCGTCGCCGTCGAGAACCGGTACGGCTTCCTGCGCCAGGATCGGCCCGGTGTCGACTCCGGAATCGACCAGATGAACCGTCGAACCGGTCAGTTTGACGCCGTGGTCGAGCGCATCGCGGACGGCGTGTGCACCGGGGAACGACGGCAGGAGTGCAGGGTGGGTGTTGACGATGCGTCCGGTGTAGGCCCCGAGGAACTGCGGGCCGAGGATCTTCATGAACCCGGCGGTGACGATCAGATCGGGTTCGAAGCTCGATGCGGCCTCGGTGAGTGCGCGATCCCAGGCCGCTCGATCGGCGAAGTCTCGCAGGGCGACCCGGAAGTTCGGGATCGCGGCATCGTCGGCACGGCGGACTGCGTCGCAGTCGCGATCGACTCCGACGGCGACGATGCGAGCGGGATAGTTCTCGGTGGCAGTCGCGGCTATGAGCGACTGCAGGAGCGAGCCGGTCCCCGACGCGAGGACGACGACCCGCGCGGGTGTCTCACGCAAGGCAGTCAGCGCACTACTCCTGAAGTATCGAGGCGGATCGTTCGAGCCAGCGGAAAGCCTAGTCGCTGCGCCTCCGAGCCCTACCGGGCAGGTCCGTCCTGGTCTCCGGGTGGAGCGACGACCTCGGCATCCAACGGTTCGTCGGTAGCGGCCTCGACGGGTGCGTCCGGTTCTTCGGCCGGGGGCATCTCGGCCGGGACGTCGTCCCCGACCTCGTCCACGACCTCCGCTTCGACGACCTCCTCGGCCTGTTCGTCGTCTTCGGTCTCGGGTGGGGCGGCCTCGATCGCCAACTCGGCCGCCGGGGGTACTGGAGTCGGATCGGGCTCGTCCTGGACCGGCTCGGGTTCTGCTCGACGCCACACGACGAGGGCCGCGGAGGCGGACCCGACGACGGCCAACCACGCGAATGTCAGCAGCCCGAAGCTCCACACGGTGACTTCGACGGTGCCGAAGGTGCCGAGGTTTCCGCCTGCGGCGTAGCCGAACAACGCTCCCAGCACGCCGGTTGCCGCCGCGACGACCCACACGGACGACACGGCGACCTGGATGTCGGCGCTGCGGATGGCACAGTCGCGGCCGAGCAACAGGCCGGCACCGATCGGGACGACGAGCATCACGACCCAGATCGTCTGCGCCGGTCCTTCGGGGAGAACGGCGAGGATCGGCAGCGGCGGGAGCGGTCCTCCCGTCGTGGAGAACAGGCTGACCGACGCATCGCCGAAACCGGCAGTGGAGCCGGTGGCCACCGCGAGGGAACCGATGACGACATTGGGGAGGTAGAGCACCGACACCACGGTCAGCCCGAGCATGCCGACGACATCGCGACCGCTCTCGACCAGTGCTCCCGCGCTTTCCCAGGAGGCGAGCAGGGCCAGCAGTACGACGGCGGCACCGCCTGCGACAAGAAGCGATATCGCCCGCACGAACGGAGCAACCAGCGAGCGCACCCAGTCCGGGAGTCCGCGGCGGACCACCAGTGAGTCCCAGCGCGCGAGCAGCAAACCGGTGCCGGACGCGGCCGCGTGCACGCCTGCGACCCAGGAGAACGCGACGAGTGCGTTGGGGCTGGACAGTCCGATGACAGTGGACGCGTCCTTGGCGACGGCCAGGGCGATGGCGGTGACGGCGAGCGGGCCGGCCATCGACGCCGCGAACACCCATCGAAGCATGCGACTGTCGGTATCGGAATCGACGGCGTGGTGGACGGTTCGGGCGACGGACCAGCCGATGATCAGTGTCGGCAGAAGCGGTGCGACGCCGAGGGACGTCCCGCCGATGCTCAGGGGTACCAGGTGTACGGCGAACCACGACCCGGCGATCGCCCCGAGGGTTCCGGTCAGGTCGCTGTTGACGGAGACGAGGGTGATCAGAGCCAGGGTCGTCGCGATCACCACGACCAGCCCGGAGGTCTTGAAGGCCACTGCGGCGAGCATGCGCGACTGATCGGGCGTCGGTCCGGTGCCTGCGCGGGGAGCCCGGGCGGCCGCGCGTCGCGTCTCTCGGTTCAATAGATCGCTCATCGCAACGAGAGTCGCATCATCTTCGCGGCGCGCCGGTCAGGCGCGCCGCGAAGTCGATTGTGATGCCTGAATCAGTCGCGCTTGTTGTCGTCTTCCACGGCGGGAGTGGCACCGAACGATTGCGTGGGTGCACCGTACGGCGTCGACTGTTCGCCCGATTCGGGCTCGTCCGACTTGGCCGGGGGCTGGCCGTATCCGGACGGCTGGCCGTACTGGTACTGATTCGGCGGGTAGGCCTGCCCCGCGGCCGGGCCGCTGGGACCGGTGTAGGGAGGTGGTGTGTAGCCGCCCTGGGGCGACGGGGTGTTGGGGGCGGACTGTCCGTACGGCGGCTGGGCACCCGGGTTGTAGGAATGCTGTCCCGACGCCTGCCCACTCGGTGCTTGACCGCTGAGGCCTTGACCGAAGTTGGACGAGGTTCCCTGGGGCTGACCGTACGACGGCGGATTGCCGTAGTTCTGGGGCTGCGACGGTCCACCGAACGAGGTCGTCGGTGCGTTGTACGGGTTCTGCTGGCCGTATCCGGGCTGCTGGTTCTGATTGCCGTAGCCCGCGGGCTTGGGAGCCGGAGCCTTGACGATGCCCGCATCGAGCAGCAGTGCCACCACCGCGGCGGCGGCTTGGACGAAGCCCAGGACGAGCACCAGGATTGCACCGATACCGAGCGAGCTGGTGGTGCTGGCGAACTCGTTGCCCTCTGCGCTGGGCAGGCTGAACGACTGGAAGACCAGCACCAGCCAACCGGCGATCGCCAGGGCGGCCACCACGGCCTGGTTCCTCGCGTCCTTCTGCAGTAGCGAGGCACCGGCGATCAGGCCCGCAGCCAGCAGTAGCGCAATCGACACCGCACTACCACCGGACGCGAAGAACGTGGTGCTGAACGACGTCTGAATGCTGCTCGGCAGTTCCTGAGACGAGGTGACCTCGGCGGTGACGAGGTCGAGCAGTCCGAGCAGGAAGGTGACGATGCCGAGCCCGAGGATCACGAACGTGAGAACCTTCGGCAGGTTCGACAGCGCTGATCCGGATGACTTCGATTGCGGTGCGGCGGAAGCCGGGCCCGGTGCCGAGGTGCCGGGGACCGGAGGGCCGAAGGGATTGGACACCGACGGCTGATGGAAGGGCTGATTCTGGCCTGGATGACCTTGTGGGTTGGACGACGGCTGATTCGGCGAGGACGACGGGCCGTAGGACGGTCCACCTCCGCCGTAGCCACCAGAGTTGGAGCCCCCTGCTTCAGGGCTGCCGGGCGAGTAGGTCATCGCGTCTCCTCATCTGAGATTGTCCGTACCCCAGGTCGGTCGGGTCCGAGAACTCACGCTACTGCACGGACCCGACCGATCACGGAACTCCAGGTCAGCGCGAAGCAACCAGCTCGGTGTCCTTCGATTCGGCGGCCTCGAGCTCCCGAACCAGCGGCAGCACCTTCGCCCCGAAGTACTCGATCTCCTCCTGGAAGTGCAGGAAGCCCCCGAGAATCAGGTCGACGCCGCGCCGACGGTAGGCGACGATTCGCTCGGCCACCTGCTCCGGCGTGCCGATCAACTGCGTCTTGAAGCCGTCGTTGTACTGAACGAGGTCCTCGAACGTCGAGTCCGCCCACATTCCCTTCTTGTCGCCCGTCGCATTGCCCGCCTGCTGCACCGCGCTCTTGAAACCTTCGACAGCGGGCTTGTTCGCCTTCTCGATGATCTCGCGCAACGTGTCTCGGGCTTCCTTCTCGCTGTCTCGCGCGATGATGAAGCCGTTGAGCCCGAACTTCACCTCACGCCGGTGATCACGTGCAACGCGTCGGAGGTTGTCGAGTTGCTCGGTGACGCCGTCGAAATCCTTGCCGTTGCTGAAGTACCAGTCCGAGTACCGTCCGGCATTCTCCTGCGCTGCAGACGAATTGCCACCCTGAAACAGTTCGGGGTTCGGCCGATCGGGAGTGTTCAGCGGTTTGGGCTTGAGGGTGAAGTCGTGGATCCGGTAGAAGTCACCGCGGAAGTCGACGTCGTCCTCGGTCCAGATCTTGCGCAGCACCTGCAGGAATTCTGCGCTGCGACGGTACCTTTCGTCGTGCTCGAGCCATGGCTCACCGAGGTGGGTGAACTCGTCCTTGAACCAGCCACTGACGACGTTGACGGCGAATCGGCCGTTCGAAAGGTGATCGGCAGTGGCACCGAGCTTGGCGAGGACTGCTGGCTGCCAGAGTCCGGGGTGCACTGCGGCAATGACTTTCAGCCGCTCCGTCGCCAGCAGCAGCGCAAGCGAGAAGCTGGTGGATTCGTGCTGGAACTCGGCCCCGTAGCTGGCTTCGTAGCGAACCTGACTCAGGGCGTACTCGAAGCCGTTGTTCTCGGCCGTCTGCGCCAGCTTCTTGTTGTATTCGTAATCCCAACTGGTGCGCTGCTCGATGGTGCTGGTGACCAGACCACCCGAGACATTGGGTACCCAGTACGCGAACTTGATTGCGTCGGTGATCTTTTCGGTGCTCATGTGTGCGTCATCCTTCGGCGGATCAATGTGCCATCCACGCGCTCAGACGGCGTGAATGGCACATTCATCCGGAAATCGGGGGTCGGATCGGGGCCAGAAAGGTGAGGATTACGAGTACCAGGTCGGTTCGGGCAGCTCACCGGTGAGAACCCAGCGGCCCACCTCGCGACGCTTGTAGGCCACCGGGTCGTGCAGGGTGTGGGTTCGCACGTTGCGCCAGAAGCGGTCGAATCCGTACTTGCTGGCGGTCGCCCGCGCACCGAGCGCCTCGAACACCGTCGAGGTGATCTCGAGCGAGACCTCGGTGGCGCGAGCCTTGACTGCGGCCACCCGAACCTCATGCTCGCCGCGCTCCTCGGCGGTGACGTTCCAGGCGTTATCGTGAATCTTCTGTCCTTCCAACGCAACTGCGTCGGCGAGGGCTTCGACAGCCCAGAGCTTGGAGGTCAGATCGCCGTAGATGTCGATGATGTACGGCTCGTCCACGGCCTTGTCCACGGTGCTGTGCAGCCACGCGCGGGTCTTGTCCTTGGTGTACGACGCCGCCTCTTCGAGGGCACCTCTCGCGATCCCGAGGTAGAAGTTGACGAACACCAGTTGAATTGTCGGGACGTTGAGGGTGTTGTAGACCCGCGGCTGAAAGGCCTTGTCCACGAACCCTGCTGCGCTGGCCCAATCGACACGAACCTTGTCGATGGTGACGCTGCCGCTCTCGGTCTGACGCTGGCCGATGTTGTCCCAGTCGTCGTGGAAGGACAAGCCCTCGATGTTCGACGGAACGATCGCGAACACGTGATCGGTGCTGCCCTCGAGTGCTCCTTCGAGCACGGTGACGTCGGAGACGCGGCTGCCGGTGGAGAAGGTCTTGGAACCGTCGAACACGATGGTCTCGCCCTCGTCGGTGACAGCGACGTCGTTGTCCCGCGGGTTGACGGCACCGCCGAAGAACCACCTGTTCTTGGTGGCGTCTGCCTCGACCGCCTCGATCTGCTCGGGGGTGCCGACCAGCCGGGCGGCCCAGAACCACAGCAGGTGATACCCGAGCAGCTGGCCGATCGAGCCGTCGGCCTTCGAGACGGTGCGAATGACCTGATACGCCGTCGGCCAGTCCTGGCCGCCGCCGCCGTGTTCGACGGGGCCGAGCAGCGTGACCAGACCTGCGTCCTTGAGCAGCTGCACCTCGGCAGTCGGGACCTCACGCCCCTTGTCGCGAGCGACGGCATCGACCGCGAGGAGTTGAGCCACCTCACCCGCGCGGGAAATCCATCCGGCCGCAGTGGTGGGCGCGTCGGGCCAGTTCTTGGTGAGAGCACGATTCTCGGTGGTTGTCATGAGGCCCAGTGAAGTCCCACGTCGACCCGATGAACACACTTCGATTCAGCGAGATTTTAAAGCTGCACAAACGGTCCGATTCGAACCCCGAAAACATGCTCGCGGACAGATAGTTCCGATTTGTAACGACTCACGACATCCGGCGATTAATGTTGTGCACATCACAAACCGGCGGGTCCGAGCGCTCGCCCTCCCCAAGGACGTCCCCTATGCGCAAGTCACTCTTCGCCACCGTCGCCGCCGCCGGTGCCCTCGTTGCTGCCGTCATCTCCCCCGCTGTCTCGAATGCCGTACCCACCAATGTGACGTTCACCGTCACGGGAGGTGCACTCACGATCACAGCCCCGACATCCCAGGCGCTGACCGTCACCGGTAACACAGCGAGCGGAGGCATCACCCCTGTCGTCGTGTCCGACCAGCGACTCGGAATCAATGGCTGGACGGCGTCGGCGATCAGCACCGCGTTCGACAAGCCCGCGCCGGACCCCGCGTCCATCCCTGCGACCGCAGTCACCTATTCCGCACCGCTCCTGCCTGCGCGTACAGGCGTCTCGACGGTGGCCGGAATACTGGTTCCTCAGACCATCGACTCCAACAAGCCTGTGGTCACCGCGACGGCAGTCGTCGGAGCGAACACCGCTACCTGGACCGGCACCGTCTCCGTCGCTTTGCCCAGCGATGTCGTGGCCGGTACGTACACGGGTGTTGTCACGCATTCGGTCGCCTGATCTGTACATGTCACTTCATCGGGGATTGGTTGCCGGAGTCCTCACCGTGCTGATGTTCGCCTCGGCGTTCGTCACGCAGGCTCCGGCGGCCGCTCAGCAACCGGCCGAACCGACACCGGTGGGCAGCGTGGGTATTCGCTTGCTCGAAGCGCCGGTGTCCTTGCAGGACGATCCGCGTGCGCTGGCGTACATCATCGACAACCTGCCTCCTGGGACCACGATCACCAGACGAATCGAGGTCAGCAACAGCAGCGATCAAGAGCAGCCGATCACCCTGTACCCCGCTGCCGCATCGATAGGAGCT
The DNA here is from genome assembly GCF_002258285.1 of Rhodococcus sp. 06-418-5. NCBI lineage: Bacteria > Bacillati > Actinomycetota > Actinomycetes > Mycobacteriales > Nocardiaceae > Rhodococcus > Rhodococcus sp. 06-418-5. The sequence continues at coordinate 159,012 of NZ_NOYE01000025.1, read as the reverse complement.
GACGACTCCGGCTTCGAGGTGGGTGACGACCGCGCTGTCAACGAGCTCACGACATGGATGTCGGTGACGCCGACAGACCTCACGCTGGCTCCGAACTCAGCGGCCGAAGCGGTCGTCACCATCGCAGTTCCACCCGACGCCGCCGAAGGCGAGCAGTACGCCGTCGTGTGGGCGCAAACTGCCGGTGCCCCAACCGGAACGGGCATCCAGAACGTCAGCCGCGTGGGTATTCGTACGTATCTGTCGGTCGGACCCGGCAACGGCCCGGCTGCCGACCTGGAGATCGGCGATGTCACCGCGTCACGCGACGACTCGGGCGCGCCGGAGATCGTTGCCGCCGTCTCCAACACCGGCGGGCGGGCCCTCGACCCGAGTGGAACCGTGGAGCTGTCGGGTGGTCCCGGCGGCATTTCGACTGCGCCGGTGAAGGGTTCGGGCGGATCAATTGCGCCAGGGCAAACGGGAAGTGTCACCTTCACGCTGAACCCTGCGCTCCCTGCTGGTCCATGGCAGGCAGCGGTCACCATCACGAGCGGGTTGGTGAGCAAGACTTCCGGCGTCGAGTTGACGTTCCCGGATCAGGGCTCGGTGGCGGCGGAGGAAACATCGTCGGACTCCGGCACTCCGGTGTGGATCTGGGGACTCGCCGCGCTGGTTGTCGTCGCGATCGGCGTTGCGGTCGTCGTGATGACGCGGCGGCGACAGGTCGGTTGAGATGCGACGTCTCGCGCTAGCGGTCGGGTGGGCGATGGTTCTTGCAGCCACCGCCCACCCGGCGGCGTCTGCGCAACACTTGGCGGATCCGCCTGCAGCCGAACAGAATTGCGTCGTCGCACCGACGACGACCACAAGTCCCGTTCCGACCACCACGGCGGTTCCGACGCCGGCATGTACGAGCACCGAGACCTCGGCCGCCTCCGCTTCTCCAGTGCAGAGCGCCACCACGGACGCTGCGGCACCATCCACGACCACGACCACGACCACGACCACGACCACGACGGATGCTGCGACCAGCACACCGACCGAAACATCGAGCGTCGTACCGACTTTCGAGATTCCCACGACGGGTCCAGCCGTGTCGCCGACCACCGCGGCGGCTTCGTCTCCGCCCGCCTCGACGTCGACGACCCTCGCACCCCGCCCGGCCGCGAAGGCCGCAGCACCGGTCGCCGCCGCGGACAATCTGCTCAATCTGCAGGTGCCGTCTACGATGACGGGATCATCGACCGTCGCACCCGGAGCGACGTGGACGGGAACCATCAGTATGACGGTGCTGGGCGTCGGATTGGCCGGGTGGAAATCCGACGTCAGTTTGTCGAACTTCCGAGGCTCGTCCACCGGCCTCACCTTGACGCCGACGTCGGCGACCTACAGCGCACCCTCGTCGGCCTGCACGGCCGGTGTAAGCGGGAACTCCGGTGCAGTGAGTGTCGGATTGACCGCTCAGCCCACCGTCGTCAAAACCGGCGGCGCGCTCTGTCTGACGAGCTGGACATCGACAGTGTTGGTTGCCATTCCGGCGACGGGAGTCATCGCCGACACGTACACGGCAACGCTCACCCATTCGATTTACTGAGCAACGGTCATTCGCGCAGGATCTTCTCCATTTTCTTACCCTTGGCCAGCTCGTCGATCAGCTTGTCCAGGTAGCGGATCTTCTGCATCAGAGGGTCCTCGACATTCTCGACGCGGATGCCGCAGACGACTCCGGTGATCAGTTCCGCGTTCGAATTGAGGTCGGCTGCCGCGAAGAAGTCGTCGAACGTCGTGTCGGCCTGGATATGGCGGTCGAGGGCCGACTGGTCGAAACCGGTGAGCCATCGAATGATCTCGTCGACCTCGGCTTTCGTCCGACCTTTGCGTTCGGCTTTGTTCACGTAGTGCGGATAGACCGAGCTGAACGCTGTGGTGAAGATCCTGTGCACGCGGATCAATCTAGACCCATCCGCGTCAATGTGACATTGCACCGCCCAGACGTATGCAGTGGTCCATTGACGCGGGGCCGGGGGCGCACGAAAAAGCCCGCCACCGAAATCGGTGGCGGGCTTCTTCAGATGCGAGTCCTACTTGACGGACAGCGATTCCAGGATTTCGCGTGCGAGTGCAGCGGTCTCGGACGGCGTCTTGCCGACCTTGACGCCTGCGGCCTCGAGTGCGTCCTTCTTCGCCTGCGCCGTTCCCAGCGAGCCGGAGACGATGGCACCTGCGTGGCCCATGGTCTTGCCCTCGGGAGCGGTGAAGCCTGCGACGTAGCCGACGACCGGCTTGGTCACGTTGGCCTTGATGTAGTCGGCTGCGCGCTCTTCGGCGTCGCCGCCGATCTCGCCGATCATGACGATGACCTTGGTGTCGGGATCCGCTTCGAACGCCTCGATGGCGTCGATGTGGGTGGTTCCGATGACCGGGTCGCCGCCGATGCCGATGGCCGTCGAGAATCCGAAGTCGCGGAGCTCGAACATCATCTGGTAGGTCAGCGTGCCGCTCTTGGAGACCAGGCCGATGGGGCCGGTTCCCGAGATGTTCGCGGGCGTGATGCCGACGAGAGCCTCACCGGGAGTGATGATTCCGGGGCAGTTCGGGCCGATGATGCGGGTCTTCTTGCCCTTCTCCACGTTGTAGGCCCACGCGTACGCGGAGTCCTGCACGGGGATGCCCTCGGTGATGACGACGAGCAGCGGGATCTCCGCGTCGATCGCCTCGACGATGGCGTCCTTGGAGAATGCCGGCGGCACGAACGCGATGGACACGTCGGCTCCGGTCTTCTCCATGGCCTCGGAAACCGAAGCGAAGACGGGCAATTCGATGTCGTTGCCCTGTGCGTCGACGTGCTTGACCGTGGTTCCGGCCTTGCGTGCGTTGACGCCGCCGACGACCTGGGTGCCTGCCTTGAGCATCAGGGCGGTGTGCTTGGTGCCTTCGCCGCCGGTGATGCCCTGGACGATGACCTTGTTGTCCTTGTTCAGAAAGATAGACATTGTTTCCTCTACTTCGCTGCCAGCTCGGCGGCCTTGTCGGCGCCCTCGTCCATGGTTCCGGCGAGCGTCACCAGCGGGTGCGCGGCGTCGGCGAGAATCTTGCGGCCCTCTTCGACCTTGTTGCCGTCGAGACGGACGACCAGCGGCTTGTTGGCGTCGTCGCCCAGCTTCTTCAGCGCGCCGACGATGCCGTTGGCCACTGCGTCGCAGGCGGTGATGCCGCCGAAGACGTTGACGAACACGCTCTTGACCTGCTCGTCACCGAGGATGACGTCGAGGCCTGCGGCCATGACCTCGGCCGATGCGCCGCCGCCGATGTCGAGGAAGTTGGCGGGCTTGACGCCGCCGTGTGCCTCGCCCGCGTATGCGACGACGTCGAGGGTCGACATCACCAGTCCGGCACCGTTTCCGATGATGCCGACCTGTCCGTCGAGCTTGACGTAGTTGAGGTCGTTCTCCTTGGCCTTGGCCTCGAGGGGATCGGCTGCGTCCTTGTCCTCGAACTCGGCGTGGCCGGCCTGACGGAAGTCTGCGTTGGCGTCGAGCGTCACCTTGCCGTCGAGGGCGAGGATCTGATCGTCCGGGGTGCGAACCAGCGGGTTGACCTCGACCAGGAGAGCGTCTTCGTTGATGAAGACCTCCCACAGCTTCTGGATGGTCACCGCAGCGGCGTCGAGCACCTCGGCGGGAAGCTTGCCCTTTTCGGCGATTTCACGAGCGAAAGCAAGGTCGACGCCCTTGACGGCATCGACCGGGATACGTGCGAGTGCGTCGGGGTTCTCCTCCGCCGTCACCTCGATTTCGACGCCACCCTCGACCGAACACATTGCGAGGTAGGTGCGGTTGGTGCGATCGAGCAGGAAGGAGATGTAGTACTCCTCGGCGATGTCGGACGCTTCTGCAACGAGAAGCTTCTTGACGACATGGCCCTTGATGTCGAGTCCGAGAATCGCTTCTGCGTTCTCGGTGGCTGCTGCGACGTCCTTGGAGTACTTGACGCCGCCGGCCTTGCCGCGGCCGCCGACCTTGACCTGTGCCTTGACCATTACTGGCTTGCCGATTTCTTCGGCAATCTCTGTTGCTCCGGCGACCGTGTCGGTAACACGGCCTGCGGAGGTGGGTACGCCATGCTTGGCGAACAATTCCTTCGCCTGGTATTCGAAGAGATCCATCAGCTCACCGTCTCGTCTACGTTGACGCCCGCTCCGTCGGGTGTGAGCGGGTCTGAGCATGGACTTTATCCAGGTGCCTCGACGGCGTATCGGGCGCATGCATGCTATGTGGCCTATCTCACCGCTGCCGGCTCGTTGAAACGGGCGTCACCGATCTGCGCGGCGGGCCGAAAGTGCCGCCGCGACAGCGAGAACGAGGATTCCCGCCACCGACGGCAGCACGCCTGGTCCCATCTCGGGATCGGTGGCGCGCGCGGATGTCAGCGGCCACGACGACAGATGCACGATGCCCGCGACGGCTGCGGCAGCGAGCAGGACGGCACCGCGCGCGGACCTGGCACGCGCAGCCACGACGGCAGCGACGATCACTCCGACGGCGAGCAGCATCTGCCCCCAGGTATCCCAGCCCCACGGAAATTCGGTGACGGTCGCGGCCGTCAGGTCGCTGCCGCGATACAGGGGCAGCGCCAGTCCCACCGCCAGAAGTACGGCTCCGATCGATCCGGTACCGAGCACAACACCATCGGTCGCGGAGTCCTGGGACGTGTCGACATCGTCGCGCTCGGCAGATCCGGCGAACAGAGCCAGCACTCCGGCGGCAGCCGCGGCAACGACGCCTGCGATGATCCCCAGCGCGCCGACGCCGGTGCTCACACCCTCCACGTCCTCGGCGAGCACCACCGACTGGAGTACCGCCGCCGCAGCGGCAACCGCGCCGAGCCAGAACATCGACACGAACGGTCGCGCGGTCGAGGCGAACTCGGAGAACAGCAGCGGCACCGAACCCAGAATCATCACGAACCCGGCGACCAACACCACGCGAGTGGCCAATATCTGCGGCGCGGCGATCCCCGAGTCGGTCTCCAGAATCGGCAGCAACGATCCGAGAACGAACAGCACACCGGACAGCACGCCTGCAGTTCCGGCTGCCGCATGCCACCGCGTCGTTCCGGGACCGGAGACACCGCGGACACCGCGCGAACCCGTCTCGCGCTGCTGTGCTCTCTCCAGAGCTCGACGGTCACGCGCCGCGGCGACGGGCGCGAGCAGTGCGCCACAGATCAGCAGTCCGAGCCCTGCGACCGTCCCCAGATATGCACCGAGTCCGGCATCCACCCGGTCACCGGTACCGAGGCCCGCGAGCAGGCCGACCCCGGCGAATCCGAGCACCCCGAGCCCGGCTCCGACGGATGCGCCCGACGCCACCTGCGGCGACAGTGCGGCCAACGCCGATGCGGCCACCACGAGCGCCGCGATACCGACAACTGCGGAGCCCACCGCGACGAACACCGGCGACTCCACCACTGCCGTCACGATCACGACCGGATCGGACGAGCGGTACAGCGAGGCGAACGCTGCAACGGCCGCAAGCACACCGAACGCGCCGAGCAGCCCGGCGAGCATCGGCCCGACGCGCCCCGCCGCCGCCCGTCCCACGTGTTCGGAATACACCGAGTGGCCGTACCCGTCACCGAGCCCGGCGCGATGCACTGCGGACCACCCCGCAACACCCGCCAGAACCGACACAGCGTGACCGACGAGCAGAACATAGGCGCCCGGGGTGGCGTCGAGCATCGCGGCGCTCAGCGGGCGGAAGAGCTCGAGCCGATTCGCGTCGATGGGATCGGACAACAGAGCAACGTCGAGCAGTGTGAATCCGAGTGCCACCGCGCCGTATCCGGCCAGCAGGGCCGCCGCAAGCTCGACGCGTTTGCCCGCAAGGCCCACCGCGGCTCCGATCACCACGAGAACGGGGACGGCACCGGCCAGGATCGCGGCCACTACTGCCCCGTCACCCACCGGCGAACCGTCGGCGCTGCGGACGACGCCGATCAGTTGGGCCGCGACCGTGGCAATCGCAGCGATCAGAGCGAGTACGACGGCAAGCGCGCCGCGCGGGGTGGGCGACGGATCGTCCGCTCGGCCGAACTCTCCGTCCTGAGGTCGGATCCGTTGCGGTTCCGCTCGCTCGGAGCCGCGGGCGGACGAGTCGTCGAAGGTGGGAGTCGGCACTCGGATCACGGTATCGGCTCGATCGGTGCGAGAACCGTTACTGTCGCCGTGTGCCGTCCACGGGTTCTCGTGTCCGATTACGAATGTGGCCCGTCACGACATAACCGCTGGTCGACTTGTGAGCCATCTCACATATGCGGCCGGTTTCGGCTGTTAACTTGCGCGCTCCGCAATCATTTCGTTACCGTCTGCCGAGTCTTTCAGTAACGGCCAGGTCACGGATAACGGAGGTTGTAGGTCTTGCAGCAACACCGTGCGTCCTTCACTTCCAGCCGGTTCTCTCGACCCACGGCCGACGACGCGACCACGGTCTACAGCTACGAGCCCATCTCCGAACCCGCCGAGGACAACAGCGCGTACGACGCGTACTCCTACCCCGCGTACCGGTACGCCGAGGCCGAGTTCGTCGAGACCCCGTACATCGCAGCCGACGAGTCTCCGACCGTCGTCACCTCGTTCGCCACCACCGCAGACGCCACCCCCGTGGCCCGTCGCGGAGGCGCACACCGTATCCCCCTTCCTCCCACCGCACTCAAGGGCCGAGCTGCCGTTCTCGCAGTCGCCGCAGGTGCGGTAGTCGCAGCAGGCCAAGCCGTCGTCAACGACGACTCACCCGCCGCAGTCGCCACCTCCGAGTACGCCCTCGCCGCAGGTGAAGCACCCGCCGCCGCAGCAGTCGCGGCCACCACCACGCCGCAGACCACCGAGATCGAAGCCGACTCGTCCAGCGCGACGCCGTCGGAGGCACCGCAGATCCTCAGCATCGCTGCACCGGTGGATCTGAGCCAGTTCAACGACCTGCTCGCCAAGGGCCAGCGCTTCAGCGAGGAGCGTGCCGCACGCGAAGCCGCTGCCCGCAGGCCCCTGTTCGCACTTCCCGCGCAGGGCACCTACACCTCCAACTTCGGCACCCGCTGGGGCGTACTCCACGCCGGCGTCGACGTCGCCAATGCCATCGGAACTCCGATCTACGCCGTCGCCGACGGCAAGGTGATCGACTCCGGTCCGGCCGCAGGCTTCGGCATGTGGGTTCGCATTCAGCACGCCGACGGCACGATCACCGTCTACGGCCACATCGACACCTCGACCGTCACTGTCGGCCAGGACGTCATGGCAGGCGATCAGATCGCGACCATGGGCAACCGCGGCTTCTCCACCGGACCGCACCTGCACTTCGAGGTACACCTTCCGGGCGAGGTCAAGATCGACCCGCTTCCGTGGCTCGCTTCCCGAGGAATCTCCCTCGGCCCCGAGATGGACTGAATTCTCGCTCGTCGCACAACAAGCCGGACCCCGCTTTCGCAGGGCCCGGCTTTTTCGTGTGCTGAAAAGACTCAGAGCTTGGTCATCGGGACGCCGCCGATGAGCATCATCTTCACGCGGCCGGCGGAACCGAAGTCGATCAACACCATCGCCTTGACTCCGGCACCGGTCGATTCCAGCACCGTGCCCAGGCCGTACTTGTCGTGGCTGACTCGATCGCCCACAGCGAGAACGAGATTGGAGTTGCGGCCCTTGGCGGCACCGAAACTGGGAGTCGAACTCTGCCCGCGATTCGACGATCCGCCGTACCCGCCCGAGCCGTAACTGTTCGATCCGTATCCGCCACCCGAGCCGTAACCTCCGGATCTGCCGCCGCCGATGGCTCGGCCTCCCCCGGTGCCCGGATCCTCTCGTCGCCAGTCGATCAGGTGCTGCGGAACTTCTTGCAGGAAGCGCGATTCCGGGTTGGCGATGGGCTGGCCCCATGCCGAGCGCATGATCGCGCGCGTGAGGTAGAGCCGCTGTCGCGCACGGGTGATGCCCACGTACGCCAGGCGTCGTTCCTCGGACAGTTCGTTGGGATCGCCGAGCGCCCGCATGTGCGGGAACTGGCCGTCCTCCCAACCGGTCACGAAGACGACCGGAAACTCCAGACCCTTCGCGGTGTGCAGCGTCATCAGCGTCACGACGCCGGTGCCCGAATCGGGGATCTGATCGGTGTCGGCCACCAGTGAGACCCGTTCGAGGAACGCCGCGAGCGACCCCGGCTCGGCCAACCCGTCGACGCCACCGTCCTCGTCGCCGCTCTCGTCGTCCCCGGTTTCGAGCGCCTCCGCCGCCACCGCGGCCTGATTGCGCGCCTCGGAAGTGAATTCTCTTGCAACGCTGACCAGTTCGTTGAGGTTGTCGAGGCGCGCACCGTCCTGCGGGTCACTGCTGGCTTCGAGCTCGGCACGGTAGCCGGTGCGGTCGAGAACGGCTTCGACGACATCGCCGATGTCTGCGATGTCGTTGCCGTCCCCGTCGGTCGCGGTGAGCACTGCACGGAGTTCGTCGAGCAACTCCATGAACTGCGCGATCAACTTCTGCTGACGCGAGTTGAGCAGAGCCACCTTGCCTGCGGCCGCGTCGTGCAGAGCGCGCGAGAAGCTGATGTCGCGCTGCTCGGCGTGCACGGCGACACAGGCCTCGGCGCGATCGCCGATCCCCCGGCGCGGAGTGTTGAGGATGCGCCGCATGCTGACGGTGTCGTCCTCGTTGGAGAGCACGCGCAGGTACGCGACGAGGTCACGGACTTCCTTGCGCTCGTAGAACCGAACACCACCTACGACCTTGTACGGCAGACCGAGTCGGATGAAGATCTCTTCGAGCGCACGCGAGGAGTTGTTGGTTCGGTAGAAGACCGCCACCTCGTCGAAGCGCACGTCTCCGCCGTCGACGAGTCGGTCGATCTCCGAGGCAACGAACGACGCCTCGTCGTGCTCGTTGTCGGCAACGTAACCGACGATCAACTCGCCTTCGCCGGTGTCGGTCCACAGCTTCTTCTCGCGTCGGCCGATGTTGCGCGAGATCACCGCGTTGGCGGCCGAGAGGATGTTCTGCGTCGACCGGTAGTTCTGCTCGAGCAGGATGGTGCGAGCGTCGGGATAGTCGCGCTCGAATTCCTCGATGTTGCGGATCGTGGCACCACGGAATGCATAGATGGACTGATCCGCGTCACCCACAACACACAGCTCGCCCGGTGCAACGGTGCCCTCGAGTGCGCCGTCGGCATCGGGGGTGCCGACCAGTTCACGAACCAACATGTACTGGGCGTGATTGGTGTCCTGGTACTCGTCGACCAGAACGTGTCGGAACCTGCGTCGGTAGTACTGCGCCACCTGGGGGAAGGCCTGCAGAATGCCCACCGTTTCGCCGATGAGGTCGTCGAAGTCCATGGCGTTGGCCGCCCGCAGCCGCTGCTGGTAGATGCCGTAGACCTTGGCCACCAGCCGCGGCAGCTCGGCGGGATCGCCGTCGGCGTCCTCCGCCGCCTTGTCGGGACCGATCAGCTCGTTCTTCAGGTTCGAGATCGCCGTCGAGAGCAGCCGCGCCGAGAACTTCTTGGTGTCGATCTGCAGGTCCTTGGAGATCATCGTCAGCAGCCGCCGAGAGTCGTCCGCGTCGTAGATGGAGAAGTTCGAGTTCAGACCGGGCAGCAACGCAGCCTGCGCGCGCAGAATCCGCACACAACTCGAGTGGAACGTCGACACCCACATGGCGTTCGCTCGCGGCCCCACGAGTCCGGCGACCCGCTCACGCATCTCGGCAGCGGCCTTGTTGGTGAACGTGATGGCCAGAACCTGGCCGGGTGACACTCCACGCTCGGCGAGCAGATACGCGATGCGACGCGTCAGTACCGCCGTCTTGCCCGACCCGGCTCCGGCCACGATGAGCAGCGGAGATCCGGTGTGCACAACGGCCTCACGCTGCTGAGGATTGAGCCCTTCCAGCAGTGTGTCGGACGAGGTGTTCTGTCGGGATTGGAGGCCCTGGAGGAATGTGTTCATCGTCTGGTCAGGTTACCGGCGCGTACCGACAAACCCACATCCCGTGGTCGTCGGCCGAACCGACGACTTTTCAGGAGGGTTGACCCGTGGCACACTGGATCGGTGATCGAAAAAACCGTACGTCATCGCTTGCATCGGGTCGGCCGCTGTTCGGCCACGCGTGCAGGAGCCTGTCGATAGACGCAACGCCCCCGGTTCCGGACGGGAACCGAACGATCGGCGATGCAGTTCCGAATACGAAAGGCGTAACGGTGACGGACGACGCAACGATCCAAGATGTGACCCGAGGAGAGACGATGGCCATGACGACGAAGATCGACTCAGAGACCGCATTGCCCACCAGCGAAGCCGAGATCAACGACCTGCGCCAGGAAATCGACCGCCTCGATGCCGAGATTCTCGCCGCGGTTCGACGTCGCTCCGAGGTCTCGCAGATCATCGGACGCACCCGCATGGCCTCCGGCGGACCGCGCCTGGTGCACAGCCGTGAGATGAAGGTTCTCGAGCGTTTCAGCAGCCTGGGCCAGGAAGGCCACACGCTGGCCATGCTCCTGCTCCGCCTCGGCCGCGGTCGTCTCGGCCACTGATTCCCCCAGGTCGGGCGCGCCGCGTGCGCACCCGACCTGCGTTCGTTCACTTCAGAGCGATGTACTTGGTCTCGAGGTACTCCTCGATTCCCTCCGATCCGCCTTCACGGCCGAATCCCGATTCCTTCACCCCACCGAACGGCGCAGCCGCGTCCGAGATCACTCCGCGGTTGACGCCCACCATGCCACTGTCGATGGCGTCGGCCACCCGTAGCGCACGATCGAGATTCTCGGTGTAGATGTACGACGCCAGGCCGTACTCGGTGTTGTTCGCAGCGTCGATGCCTTCCTGCTCGGTGTCGAAGCCGACGATCGGAGCCACCGGCCCGAACACCTCTTCCTTCAGGATTCTCGCGTCGGTAGGCACGTCGGTGAGAACGGTCGCCGGGTAGAAGTAGCCGTCGCCGCCCGGCGCAGTGCCCCCGAGTTTCACCGTCGCGCCCTTGGCCACCGCGTCGTCGACGAGTTCCTGCACGGTTTCGAGTTGGTCGGCGTTGATGAGCGGTCCGAGTTTCGTATCGGGGTCGACGCCGGGGCCGAGCTTCATCTCGGCCATCTTCGCCACGAGCTTGGTGGTGAACTCCTCGCGCACGCTGTTGTGCACGTGCAGACGGTTCGCCGCGGTGCAGGCCTCGCCGCCGTTGCGCATCTTGGCGAGCATTGCGCCGTCCACCGCGTCGTCGATGTTCGCGTCGTCGAACACCACGAACGGCGCGTTGCCACCGAGCTCCATCGAGGTGCGCAGCAGCCGAGTCGCGGACTTCTGGACGAGAGACTTGCCGACGCCCGTCGAACCGGTGAAGGTGAGTTTGCGCATCCGCGGATCCTCGATGAGGGGTCCGGTGACGTCGCCGGACTTCGACGTCGTCAGCACCGAGAGCACACCTTCGGGCAGGCCGACCTCGTCGAAGATCTGAGCGAGCAGCAGCATCGTCAGCGGGGTCTCACGAGCGGGCTTGACGACGATGGTGCAGCCGGCGGCCAGAGCGGGCCCGATCTTTCTGGTGCCCATCGCCAACGGGAAGTTCCACGGAGTGATCGCCAGTACCGGCCCCACCGGAGCCTTGGTGACGAGGATGCGTCCATTGCCCGCCGGGGCCGGGGTGTAGCGACCGCCGATGCGGACTGCTTCCTCGGCGAACCAGCGGAAGAACTCGGCACCGTACTTCACCTCGGCCTTGGATTCGGCGAGGGCCTTACCCATCTCCAGGGTCATCAGCAGCGCGATGTCGTCGGCACGTTCGGTGACCTTCTCGAACGCCGCTCGCAGAATTTCACTGCGCTCGCGGGCAGGTGTTGCCGCCCAGCTCTTCTGCGCCGCCGCCGCTGCGTCGAGCGCTTTCATCGCGTCGGCGGGCGAGGCGTCGGCCACCTCCGTCAGGGGCCGCCCGGTGGCCGGATCGTTCACCGGGAACGTCTTACCTCCTTCGGCGTCGACGGCCTTGCCGCCGATCCACAGTTTTGCCGGAATCGATTCGATCAATGCACGTTGGTCCATACCGTCCATGATGCCTCCGCAGCGCCCGGCGCAAACGAGAACGACGCGCGCGCGACTGGGCACGGGATTACTGTTGGTTCGTATGAGCGTCGATATCACCGGCACGGATGCCTGGCAGAAGCTGACCGATCACCATTCCGCGATCGCCGAAACTCATCTTCGACAACTGTTCGCCGAGGACGCCGATCGAGCGCACACGTTCACTCTCGACGCGGCGGACCTGCACATCGACTACAGCAAGCACCGCATCACTCGTGAGACGGTCGAATTACTGGTCGAACTGGCCCGCACCGCCGACGTCGAAGGCAAGCGCGACGCGATGTTCGCGGGCGAGCACATCAACACTTCCGAGGATCGTGCCGTACTGCACACCGCACTGCGTCTGCCCGCCGACGCGTCGTTGACCGTCGACGGTCAGGATGTCGTCGCCGACGTACACGAAGTCCTCACGGCCATCGGCGAATTCACCGACCGGGTGCGGTCGGGCGAGTGGGTCGGTGCCACCGGCGAGAAGATCTCCACCGTCGTCAACATCGGCATCGGCGGATCCGATCTCGGACCGGTCATGGTCTACAACGCGCTTCGGCACTACGCCGACGCGGGCATTTCCGCGAAGTTCGTCTCCAACGTCGACCCCGCGGATCTCGTCGGCGCGCTCGACGGACTCGATCCGGCGTCGACACTGTTCATCATCGCGTCCAAGACGTTCTCCACCCTCGAGACGCTGACGAACGCCACCGCGGCCAGGCGCTGGCTCGTCGACGCTCTCGGAGAGGACGCCGTCGCCAAGCACTTCGTCGCCGTGTCCACCAACGCCGAGCGGGTCGCGGACTTCGGAATCGACACCGCCAACATGTTCGGCTTCTGGGATTGGGTCGGCGGACGCTATTCGGTCGATTCGGCAATCGGGTTGTCGGTCATGGCTGTTGTGGGCAAAGAGGCGTTCGGGGAATTCCTCGACGGCTTCCATGCGATCGACGAGCACTTCCGCAGCACACCGCTGGCCGAGAACGCGCCGGTTCTGCTCGGCCTCGTCGGCCTGTGGTACAGCTCCTTCTTCGGCGCGGAAACCCGTGCGGTGCTGCCGTATTCGAATGATCTCTCCCGTTTCGCGGCATACCTGCAGCAGCTGACCATGGAGTCCAACGGCAAGTCCGTCAAGGCCGACGGCTCCCCCGTCACCACGCCGACCGGCGAGATCTTCTGGGGCGAGCCGGGCACCAACGGCCAGCATGCCTTCTACCAATTGCTGCATCAGGGAACACGTTTGGTGCCCGCGGACTTCATCGGATTCGCCGAACCCACCGACGATCTGCCCACCCGCGACGGCACCGGATCGATGCACGATCTGCTGATGAGCAACTTCTTCGCCCAAACCAAGGTGCTCGCCTTCGGCAAGACCGCCGAGGAGATCGCCGCCGAGGACACCCCGGCAGATGTGGTGCCGCACAAGGTGATGCCCGGCAACCGCCCGTCCACCTCGATCCTGGCCCCCAAGCTCACGCCGTCGGTGGTCGGTCAGTTGATCGCCCTGTACGAACACCAGGTCTTCGTCGAAGGTGTCGTCTGGGGAGTCGACTCCTACGACCAGTGGGGCGTCGAACTGGGCAAGACCCAGGCCCTCGAATTGACGCCGGTCCTCACCGACGCCGAAGCTCCTGCCGCACAATCGGATTCATCCACCGATGCACTGGTGCGCTGGTACCGATCACAGCGGGGTCGTTCGGCCTGAGGTCGGTAGGTGGATCTACGGCCCCAGTAGGAAGCTACGCACCCTGCAGGCGGTGCGGATTCCTGGACGGGCCGTAGATTGCGCTCAGCGGATCCAAACAGGTCAGCCGTGCGTCCAATCGAGCATGGACTTCGACCAACGTGGGCTCTTCACCCGTGCCGATGCATTCGCGTCGGGCTTCACCGATGACGACCTTCGACGGGCACGCGCACACAAGTCCATCGTTGCAATCCGCAGAGGCTGGTTCGTTCGAGAGGATGTTCTCGCGACACTGGACTCTGCGCAGCAGCATGCGCTCCTGGCTCAGGCGACCTATGTCGATTGCGGCGACGACGTCGTACTCAGTCATGCATCCGCGGCGGTGGTTCTCGGACTCGACGTGTGGAACTTACCGCTGGACACGGTGACGATGACCACGCGTCGCGGCCACTCGGGCAAGCGAAGTCGACGCCGGTTCCTTCACGGCACCGATCTACTCGACGACGAGTGGCTTCATCTCGACGGTATGCGGGTCACCCGCCCAGCGCGCACAGTCGTCGACGTCGCCAGGACTCATCCACTCGACGTTGCGGTGTGTCTCGGTGATCGGGCATTGCGGCACGGCCTCACCACGATCGACGAACTCGAGAAATCGTGCGATGCGGCGCAACACCGAAGCGGTGCTGGACGCGCTCGACGAGCTATCGGCGCGATGAGTGCACGCAGCGACAGTGTCGGCGAGAGTAGATCGCGACTGATCCTGCAGACAGTGTCGACTCCGCTGTCCAATCAGACGATCTTCGACGACGGCGGTCGACGCATCGCCCGTACCGACTTCCTGTTTCCCGACATGGCCGAGGTGATCGCCGAGTTCGACGGGGAAAACAAGTACGGTCCGCAGCCACGGCAAGCAATCATCGCAGAGAAGAATCGCCACAACCGGCTCGCCGAGCAAGGCAGGACCGTCTTCAGATTCGACTGGCGGGACTTGTCGACTCCGCATGTCATCATCGACAGGCTCCATGCTGCCTATCGGCGTGCGTTGCTCCTCGGCCCGCCGAGTGGACGGTACGCCGAACTCCCCCTCCCCGCGGCCACGGCGCTCGTAGGAATATGCGCACCCTACAGGCGGTGCGAATTCCCACGAGGGGCGTGAATCCCCAGCATCACACCCGAGCCAACACCGCCGTCGTATCGACTCCTGTCGGCAGGGTGCCGAAGGCGATGCCCCAGTCTCGGTCGAGTCGACTGGCGCAGAAGGCGTCGGCCACAGCAGGATTGCCGTGCATCACCAGTTGCGCGCCCTGAAAGGTCAGTGCCATCAGTTCGACGACTCGGCGGGCCCGGTATTCCATGTCGGAGGTGTCGGAGAGTTCTTTGCCGACCCGGGCGATGGCGTCGTCCAGGCGAGAATCCGCGCCCGCCGCCTGGCCGATCTCACCGAAGAACGCCTCGACACTGTCGGGTTGACGGGCCAGTGCCCGCAGGGAATCGAGTGCGGCGACGTTGCCCGATCCTTCCCAGATCGACATCAGCGGCGATTCGCGGAACAGCCGAGGCATTCCCGATTCCTCGACGTAGCCGTTGCCACCGAGACATTCGAGGGCCTCGGCGGCGTGGGCGGGAGCTCGTTTGCACACCCAGTACTTGGTGACGGCCAACGCGATTCGGCGCAGTGCGCTCTCCTGCTCGTCGCCGCGGGCCGAGCCGTCGGTGGCCTGAGCCAGGCGGATCATGGCGGCGGTGGCGGCCTCGGATTCGATGGTCAAGTCCGCCAGCACGTTTCGCATCAGCGGCTGATCGACGAGTGCAGCCCCGAACGCAGCCCGATGACGCGCATGATGAACTGCGCGCACCGTGGCGTTGCGAATTCCCGCCGCCGACCCGATGACGCAGTCCAACCTGGTCATGTTGACCATCTCGATGATGGTGCGGACCCCGCGCCCCTCTTCGCCGACGAGCCAGCCGGTGGCCCCGTGGTATTCGAGCTCCCCGGATGCGTTCGACTTGTTGCCCAGCTTGTCCTTCAAGCGCTGCAACATCATTCGGTTGCGGGTGCCGTCGGGCAGCACGCGCGGCAGCATGAAGCACGAGAGTCCGCCGGGTGCCTGCGCGAGGGTGAGAAACATGTCCGACATCGGTGCCGACGTGAACCACTTGTGACCGACGATCGAGTAGGTGCCGTCCGACGACGGGGTGGCCGTGGTGGTGTTGGCGCGCACGTCGGATCCGCCCTGCTTCTCCGTCATGGACATGCCCGCGATCAGTCCACGCTTGCTCGACGGGGTCCGCAGACCGAAGTCGTATTCCCGCGACGCCAGCAGCGGCTCGTACTGTGCAGCCAGAGAGGGGTTGTGCCGCAACGCCGGAACGACGGCGTAGGTCATCGAAATGGGGCACATGTGCCCGGCCTCGGCCTGGCCCCAGACGTAGAACTTGGCGGCACGGGCGACGTGTGCACCGACGCGGTCGTCGGTCCATGGGGTGGCGTGCAGTCCGTGCTCGACGGCAACGGTCATCAGATCGTGCCAGTGCGGGTGGAATTCGACCTCGTCGATTCGGTGCCCGTAGCGATCGTGGGTTCTCAGCACCGGCGGGTTCTCGTTGGCGAGCCTGCCCCACTCCTGGGCTTGCACGCCACCGGCGAGCGCCCCGAGCCGGCCGACCTCGTCGAGTGCCCAGCCTGCGCCTGCCCTCGTCACGCCGTCGCGCAACGACGGGTCCGCGGAGGTGTCGTAGGGCGTCAGGTCGGTGGCCTGGTTGAATACCTCATGCGCGTCCATCTCGAACTCCTAACGCGCGCAACGACAATGCGACGAGACTGGGTACTGGATCCACCGATTCGTGCGAGGACAACGGGCCGACCATCACTTCGCCGACGGCACCGACCAGCGCTGCTGCCGAGATGGCCGCGTCCTGCTCGGGGATCTCTCCGGCGTCGATGCCCGCCACGATCGCGTCGGCGAAGGCGTCGGTGAACTTCTGCCGGAACACCAGACGCTCGGCGTCCACGGCCGGGTCGACCGGTTCGGCCAGCAGGGCGTACGCCATCGTCCGGTTCTTCAGGGCGCGTCCGGCGAAGGTCTGCACCACTGCGGTCACTCGCTCGACGGCGCTGCCGTGCTCGCACGCGGTGACCACCGCGGCGACCTCCCGACTGCAGACCTCGCGAAAGATCGCGACCACCAGATCTGCTTTCCCCTCGAAATGGGTGTAGACGCTGCCCGAGGACACTCCTGCTGCCGCGGCGACCGAGGCCACCGACAGGCCTGCATATCCCTGCGTCGAGAGGATCTCGATGGCGGCGGCGAACAGCTTGTCGCGACCGGCGTCGAGCCTGGCCTGCACTGCTGGGGTTCGTCGATACGGCACGCAAGGATTGAAGCACTGATTCATTGCTTCACGCAAGAGAACTCGAGTAACGTTCACTGACATGTCGGTACGGATCGAGCGCTCAGGCCCCGTCACCACCATCGTCCTGTCGCGCCCCGAGGCGCGCAATGCCGTCGACGGCCCCACCGCCCAGGAGTTGATCCAGGCGTTCGAGGAGTTCGACGCCGACGAATCAGCCTCGGTGGCAGTGCTGTGGGGCGAGGGCGGCACGTTCTGCTCGGGAGCCGACCTCAAGGCACTGGGCACACCGCGCTCGAATCACGCGACCGAACACGGGGACGGACCGATGGGCCCGACGCGAATGCGGTTGTCCAAGCCGGTCATCGCGGCCGTGTCGGGATACGCCGTCGCGGGCGGACTGGAACTCGCTCTGTGGTGCGACCTCCGCATCGCCGAGGACGACGCCACGTTCGGCGTCTTCTGCAGGCGATGGGGAGTTCCGTTGATCGACGGCGGCACAGTGCGATTGCCGCGCATCGTGGGCACGGGCCGAGCGATGGACATGATCCTCACCGGTCGCGCTGTCGACTCCGAGGAAGCGTTGAACATCGGTCTGATCACCAGAAGGGTTCCGGTGGGTCGAGCCCGGTCGGAAGCGGAGGCGTTGGCTGCTCAACTCGCCCTGCTGCCGCAGACGTGCATGCGAGAGGATCGACTGTCCCTGCTCGAACAGGACGGTCTCGACGAGGAGACCGCCTTGAGGAACGAATTCCGACACGGTGCCATCTCGATCAACGCCGACGCGCTCAGCGGCGCGAGCAGGTTCGCGTCGGGGGCGGGACGACACGGCACCGCGAGCCCGTGAAATCGACCCGCCTGTCGGTGATCGACGAGATCTTTCTCCGGACCCACCGCGGCTACGGAATTCCCATTGCACTCCAAGGCATCTGGCGCACCACCGAGACGGTGAGCCGAGCAGAACTCGACAGGATCCACGACGAGCTGGCCGTCGGGCAGCTCGGCCGTCGAGTCGGCAAGCCCCGCATACCCGGGGCACGGCTTCGATGGGACATCTCGTCCGCGACGCTTCCGCTCGTCTACGCCACCGACCCGGTCGACGACATCATCGGATGGGCCGATACGCAGGCAGACGTTCGACTCGACCCGCAGTACGGGCCCGGCTGGCGGTTGACGGCCGCGCCCCTTGCACACGGCGGCACCGTGCTGTCTCTGGTGTGTTCGCACGCGCTGGCCGATGCCAGGGAACTGATCGACTCTGCCGCTCGCGCCTTTTCCGGATCGGCACCCGCGCCTGCGCTGCATCCGGGCTCGGATGTAAAGGACGCGATCTCGATGATCGTCACCGTTGCCCTGCGATCCATCGCGGCGACGGCCAGATTGTGGGTCAGCAGGAAGGCCCGCGCCGAACTGCGGGCGTTCACCACCGGCGACCCCGGCGGTATCGCGCCACACCACGCGCACGGAATGCAGTCGGTGATCGTGGATATGGATGCTGCGGAATGGGATTCGACGGCGCGACGCGTCGGTGGATCGGCCAATTCGCTGTTCGTCTCCATCGTCGCCGCCACGATGAGCGAACTCGGGTCACCCGCGGTGACCGTCGACATTCCTTTTCGTACCGGGTCCGGTGATGCCAACGCCATCGGCATGGCCACCGTCGCCGTCCGTGGAGACGACTCGCCCGCGGCCATCCGAGCAGCGTGCAAGGCGGCGTTCGGCAAACCTGTCGGGGCCCCGGCAGGCTATCCACCCGAGATCGTCCAGCTGCTCCCCCACCGTCTCGCCGCGAAGCTGACGTCGACCCCGGGCCGCGGAGAAGTGTTGTGCTCCAACATCGGCGACATTCCCGACGGCATCAACGCACTCGGCTCCCACCGATCGTGCGGACTCGCGACCCGCGCGATCCATCCGAACCCGTCGGGCGCGCTGTCGACGATCAGGATGTCGACCTACCTCTCCCGACTGGACGGCAACTACACACTCTCGCTCGTGTGCACCGACAACGCCCTGGCGGGATCGACCGCCGAGCTCACCGCGGCCGTACACCGAGCCCTGGCGACACGGAACCTGGCCGCCGAACCCTGGTAGGTCTAGCGTTGTCGCCATGAACGAGCACGATATCCACACCAAGATCCAGCAGCTCATCGCCACCGAGCACAAACTTCGCACCGAGACCCAGTCGGGCGATATCGACCCGGACACAGAGAAGGCTCAACTGGCATCCCTCGAGCACGCCCTCGACCAGTGCTGGGACCTGCTCCGCCAGCGCCGGGCGCGCATCGACGCAGGCCAGAACCCCGACACCGCAACCGCCAACAGCATCGACCAGGTCGAGGGGTACCTGCAGTAACCCCGGCCCATGGAGCTACACCAGTCGATCCGTCAGCACATTCGGCAGGAACCTCAGCGCCGCGTCGATGCCCCGCCACTTGAGTCCGGGTAGCGCGGCGCGGCGGGTCTCGCTCTCGATGGCGTCGACCATCGCCGACACCCCCTCGTCCAGAGTGGCTGTGAGAGCGGCACTGTCGCCCGCATTGGCGGACATGTCGGTGGCGATGAACCCGGGTAGCAGGGTGGTGACGGTGATGTCGGTTCGCGACAGTTCCGTGGCCAACGATTCACCCAACGACGCCACTGCCGCTTTGCTGGCCGAGTAGGTCGCCTTGGCCCCCGGTAGTCCCCGGTCGGCGCTGATGGACGAGACGAACACCAGGTGCCCGCGTTTCTGCTCACGGAAGATCGACAGTGCGGCCTCGGCCTGCGACAGCGCTCCGATGAAGTTCGTGTGCGCGGTCTGCAGGTTGGCGTCGGCGCGGCCGGTTCCGATCTTCGCGCCCTTGCCGAGACCTGCGTTGACGATCACTCGATCGAGGCCTCCCAATTCGTCTCGCAGTTTTCCGAACACCTCACCCACCGCGTCGTGATCGGTGACGTCGAGTGCTCGGACCACCACGGTGATGTTCGGGTTGTGGTGCATCAGCTCCGCACGAAGGTCGTCCAGCCGCTCGACCCGCCGGGCGCAGAGCGCCAGATCCCGGCCCATGCCTGCGAACCGTCGCGCCATTTCCTCGCCGAGCCCCGAGCTCGCTCCGGTGATCAGAATCTTGTTCCGAGTGGTCGCCATAAGCGGCGAGCCTATGTCACTGTGGAGCAATGGCCTCAGAAAGCTCGGAATTCGATGTCATCGTCATCGGCGGTGGCCCGGTCGGCGAGAACGCCGCTCAGTATGCGACACAGGGCAGCGACCGCACTGTCGTGATCGTCGAGCACGAACTGCTCGGCGGCGAATGCTCGTACTGGGCGTGCATGCCGAGCAAGGCGCTGCTGCGCCCCAGCGAGGTTCTCGACACCGCACGAAACATGCCGGGGGTCAAGGAACTGGTCGGCGATCAGCCCCTCGATGCCGACGCCGTCCTGGCCCGACGCGAATCCTTCACCCACGGCCTCGACGATTCGTCGCAGATGACGTGGGCGGAGAAAGCAGGGATCTCCGTCGTGCGCGGTCACGGACGCCTGACCGGGGACAGAACCGTCGAGGTCGACGGGCGCACGCTCACCGCCCGGCACGCCGTCGTCCTCGCCACCGGAACCACTGCCTCGGTACCGAACACACCGGGCCTGCGCGATGCCCGGCCGTGGATCTCCCGCGATGCCACCAACATTCACGAGACCCCCGGCCACGTCGCCGTCATCGGCGGTGGCGTCGTCGCGACGGAAGCGACCACCTGGTTGCTCTCGCTCGGAGCGAAGGTCACGATGATCGTGCGCGGCTCGTCGCTGCTCGCCGCTTCCGAACCGTTCGCAGGCGAACTCGTCGCGAACGCGCTGACGGCGCGAGGTGCCACCATCATGCTCGACGCCACTCTCGAGTCCGTGTCACGAGAGAACCCTGCCGACACCGGCATCGGTCGGATTCACGGTGGCCCGGTCGGTCTCGTCGTCGACGGCAGCGAGATTACGGTCGACGAAGTTCTCGTCGCCGCGGGACGTACTCCGGCGAGTGCGGACCTCGGGTTGTCGAGCCTCGGACTCGAGGAGGGGCGCTACATCGATGTCGACGATCATCTGAACGTTCCCGGCCACGAGTGGCTCTACGCGGTGGGCGACGTCAACGGACGAGCTCCGCTGACGCACATGGGCAAGTACCAGGGCCGGGTGGCCGGCGACGTCATCGCCGCCAGGGCCGAGGGAAAGCCTTTGGACAGCAAGAGATTCCGTGCGATCGCAGATCACGGTCGAATTCCTCAGGTGGTGTTCACGCCACTCGAGGTGGCCTCCGTCGGACTGACCGAGGCCAAGGCCAGGGAGGCGGGCATCGACGTCGAGATCGTCGCGCAGGACATCGCCGTCGCGGGTTCGTCTCTGCAGCAGGACGATTACTCGGGACGGGCGCAGCTGGTGATCGACCGCGCCGCCGACACGATAGTGGGCGCCACCTTCGTCGGTCCGGGAGTCGCCGAGCTGGTCCACGCAGCCACTGTGGCTGTGGTCGGCAAGGTTTCGATCGACGACCTGTGGCATGCGGTGCCGTCGTATCCGACGGTCAGCGAAATCTGGCTCAGACTGCTCGAGGCTCGCAGAACAGCCGATCACTGACGCATGTAGGCCGCGGCGATTCCCTCGTAGGTCTTCGGGTCCGCTTTCCTGATGCCCAGAGCCACCAGGACACCGAGGATCGCGGCGAAAATCAACACCACGGGTATCGCGTTGACGACCGCAGAATCGGAACCGGTGAGAACGCTGTAATGCGTTCCGGCGAGGATCAATCCGGTCATGAAACCGACGAAGCCGATGCCGGGGGCGACAGCGGTGCGCCACACGGAACGGTCGGGGTGGCCGATGAAGAACACCACCACCGACAGCGCTGCGGCGGCCTGCAGGGCGATCACCCCCAGAGTTCCGAGTCCGATGGCCCCGGCGGCGTAGATCAGGTACGGGTCGGCACCGGTCACCGCGAACACCGCCAGCGCCACGGCAGCCACCAGTGAGGCGGTGATGCTGCCGATGTGCGGGCTCGAGTGATGCGGGTGAATTCGGCCCAACCGCGCCGGAAGTACGTGCTCACGCCCGAGGGCGAACAGATATCGGCTCGCTGCGTTGTGTACGGCGAGATACGACGCGAGCACGCTGGTGCACAACAATACTGCCGTACCGTCGTACAGCACCGTTCCTCCGTACTGCTGCGCCAGCGTGAACAGAAGATTGCCCAGTTCGCTCTGCGCCAGCACCGGCGCATCGACCCCGCCCGCGGCCCCGACGATGATCCAACTCGTCAGTACGTAGAAGACCGCGATGAGCGACACCGCGATGAACGTCGCGCGTGGGATGCTGCGTCTGGGGTCCTTGGTTTCCTCTCCGTAGAGGGCGGCCGACTCGAAACCGATGAAACTCGAGAAGGCGAACATCATCGCTATCCCCAGCGATCCGGAGAACACCTGCGTGGGAGTGAACGATTCCAGTGGTATCGCCGCGGTTCCCTTCTCACCCACCACCAGGACGTTGAACACCGTCAGAAAAGCGAATTCGAGAACCATCAGCGTTCCCAACACCTTCGCGGAAAGATCGGCATTCCTGAAACCCAGGAAAGCGACAATCACGACAGCGACAGCCGTGAAGACGTACCACGGAATGTCGATACCGGAATCGGCGAACACCAGGTGAGTGAAATAGCCGAACGCACCCGAAAGTCCACATGCGAGCGAGGTATACGCGACAACTGCGACATACGCGGCAGCAACTCCCGGCGGCTTCCCCAGTGCGAGACCGATGTAGGTATAGAAGGCT
Source organism: Rhodococcus sp. 06-418-5 (assembly GCF_002258285.1). NCBI lineage: Bacteria > Bacillati > Actinomycetota > Actinomycetes > Mycobacteriales > Nocardiaceae > Rhodococcus > Rhodococcus sp. 06-418-5. The sequence continues at coordinate 136,106 of NZ_NOYE01000025.1, read as the reverse complement.
CCGGTGCTGTACACCTGCTGACTGATCGCCGCGAAACCCACCGAGAAGCACAGCAGCACAACGGCACTGATCGCGTAGGCCGCAGGCAGACCGGCACCGTTGCCGCGTATCAGGGCCAGCGGCACGTTGCCGATCATGGCCGCCATCGGGGCCGCCGCAGCAACCACGAGAAATACCACTCGGCCGGTGGTGAGAGTACGTCGATCGGACATCGTTCGGACGCTACTCGTCCGAAGTGCACAATGCTGACATGGAATACGAACGTGGATTCGACAGACTCGTCAACTTCAGCGACGCCGTGGTCGCGATTGCCGCGACACTGCTCATTCTGCCGTTGGTGGAACTGGCCGAACCGGACGAAAGCGCACAATTCGTCGATATTCTGCGTGACCACGGTGTCGAGCTGTTCGCATTCGTACTCAGCTTTCTGGTCATCTTCTCGCAGTGGCTGAGCCATCATCGCGTGTTCCGTGCCCTGGTCGGCTACACCAAGGGTTTGATGTGGGTGAACTTCGTCTGGTTGCTCTCGATCGTGTTCCTGCCGTTCCCCACCAAGTTGATCGCCGAGAAGAGCGGGTACGACGCCAGTGCGGCACCGTTGTACGTCGCGACCATCGCGGTGTCGGTCGTCTCGATGTTCGCGGCCGACGTGATCGTCTCCCGGCATCCGAACATCGTCGCCGACGACGCACCGCGTCACGGCGGCGTGCGCAGCGGCGCGATCACCTCGGTTCTCATCCTGGCCGCTCTGGGACTGGCGTTCACACCGCTGGGCCTGTGGTCGCTGCTCCTCCTGTTCCTGACAGCGCCGATCAACCGCCTCCTCGGCCGTGTCTGACGAGTAGATTGGTCGGGTGAGTACCGAGAGCGCGTCGAAGCAGCAACCGCTTCTCGTGCTGGGCAAGATCACCGAGATTCTCGACGCCTTCTCGTTCGACCGCCCCTCGATGACGCTCGGTGAGATCCAACAGACCACCGGCCTGCCCACCTCGACGGTGCAGCGTCTCGTCACCAACCTTGTGCAGCAAGGATTTCTGGACCGGGGCGGCGATCGGATCCGTATCGGAGTGCGGATGGCCTACTGGGCAGCGACGGCGACCAAGGACCTCGACGTGCTGTCGGTCGTCAACCCCGTGCTCAAGAACATGCGCGATCTGACGACCGAGACCGCGTGTTTCTTTCGGCCGGAACAGAACTACCGCGTGTGCGTCGCCATCGCCGAGACCCGCCACGCCTTGCGCCGGGACATGTACGTCGGCAAGGTGATCCCGCTCAGCGCAGGATCGGCCAGCCGCGTCCTGCTGGCCTGGGACGACGACCTGGCCGAGCGTGTCCTGTCCCGTGAACTCGAATCGATGACCGAGCAGACGGTGACCGAAGCCGAGACGATGCGAACCCTGTTGGCGCAGACCAGAGCCGACGGTTATGCGATCACCACCGGCGAGCGCGAGACCGGAGCGTCGGGACTGTCCGCACCGGTGTTCGATTCGGCCGCGGACATCGTCGGTGCCGTCACCATCAGCGGACCGACACTGCGCATGCCGCAGTCGCAGTGCGAGGACTGGGTGGATCTGCTGATCTCCCACGCCGAGCAGATCACGAGGACCCTCGGCGGCCGCTACCCTGCGTGAGACCAGGCGTCGGGATTCACCGGATGCGCAGGCATCGAACCGCCGACCATCGCAGCTGCGTTGGTGGCGCACAGCCGGGCCATCTCCGAACGCACCGACACCGTCGCGCTCCCCACATGTGGGAGCAATACCGTGTTGGGCAGATCGGCCAGGCCGGGTTCGAGGGCCGGCTCGCGCTCGTAGACGTCCAATCCTGCTGCAGCAACGGTCCCCTCGCGGAGCGCGGTCACCAGAGCCGCCTCGTCGATCACCGGTCCTCGCGCGGTGTTGATCACGATCGCCGACGGCTTCATCGCCCCGAGTACTGCGGCGTCCACCAGATGGTGGGTGGATTCCGACAGCGGAACGTGCAGGGACAGAAAATCGCTGGTCGTGACGATCTCGTCCCACGAAGCATGCTCGACGCGACCCGCGAACTCACCGAGCTCGTCGTCGGAGACCTCTCGATCACCGGGCGGGCGCGGACAGAACTTCACCGTCATACCGAACCCCAGTGCCCGGCGAGCGGTGGCGCGGGCAATGCGGCCGAAGCCGGCCAATCCCAGTACTCGATCCGAGACATCGCTGCCGAGAAGCAGTTCCGGCTCCCACCCGGTGAACGAGCCGGAACGGACGAATGCATCGGCCTCCACGGCGCGGCGAGCAGTGGACAGTATCAACAGCATCGCGATGTCGGCGGTCGAGTTCGTCAGAACCCCTGGGGTGTTGGCGACGGTGATCCCGCGCTGCGTCGCGGCGGCGATGTCGATGTTGTCGAATCCGACGGCGTAGTTGGAGATCCCGACGATCGACGCCGTCTCCAGCAACTCCGCATCGAACCGATCACGTAACTGGGACACGACGACCGAGTACTCACCGGAGGAGCAGGCGGCGACCAGTTGCTCGTGATCGACCGCTCTCAGGTCCACGTCCCCCGCCGCCCGCAGAATGTCCATCCCCGGTGCCGGGATCTCGGTGGTGACGAGGATACGGCTCATGCGACCCACTCGAAGGCGCGCGCCTCGGACCGGACACCCTGAACGGCCTTCGATCGCATGGGCTCGTCCAGCTCGGCGAGCAGCCCCTCCGAGAGGGACGCCATGGACGCCAGCGTCGCCGGCTCGAACCAGTCCGGCCGTGTCGCGAAGAGAATGTCCTCCGACGAGGTGTTGCCGCTGGCCCCAGGAGCGAAGGGGCATCCGCCCAGTCCGCCCAGTGAACCGTCGACCATCGTGGCACCGGCCGAGATCGCCGCGAGGGTGTTCGCGACGCCCAGGCCCCAGGTGTCGTGTCCGTGGAACACCACTCTGCGGTCGGGGGTTTCCTCGCGGACCCGCGAGATCAGCGACTGTACCTGTACCGGTACCGCCTGCCCGAGGGTGTCACAGATGACGATATCCGTTGCACCGGTTGCTCGTTCGTCGTTGGCGATCTCGATGACCCGGTCCGGCGGCACCTGCCCCTCGAAGGGGCAGGTGAAGGAGGTCGCGATGCAGAGCTCTATCTCACCGCCGACCGATCGAGTGATGTCGACGGCGTCGGGCATCGCAGCCAGGGACACCTCGGTGGTACGGCCGATGTTGGCCTGATTGTGCGAGTCCGAGGCGGAGAAGCAGTACTGGAAGTTGCGAGCTCCGGCGGCAGCGGCCTTTTCGATGTGACGTGGAGTGGCGACCCACACCCAGCATCGAGCGAGTTCGGCGGCGGTGAGCTCACCGATCACCTCGAGCGTGTTGGCCATCGGCGGCACCTTGTCACCCCGAGCCATCGAGCCGATCTCGAGCGAGGGCACGCCGAGTTCGATGAGCGCTCTGATGATCTCGAGCTTTCGTTCGGTGGCGAGCATCTTGCCGGTGAGCTGCAGACCGTCGCGCATCGTGACGTCGCGAAGCTCTGCGGCGGGAGCGAATCGGTACATCTAGAGGCTCATCTCTTCGTCGGTGCGGCCGAGCAGAGTCGACAGTACTTCCCTGGTGTGTTCGCCCAGATCCGGTCCGACCGAACGAATCGGCAGGGACGCGTCACCGATCAGCGGGACGACGCCGACAAATCCGACGTCGGTGGGCTCGTCACCTCCGGTGTCGACCGAGAAGTGCTGAATCATGTTGCGGGCGGCGTACTGTTCGTCGGCGACGATGTCCGCCGCGGTGTAGATCGGACCCGACGGCACCCCGGCGGCGTCGAGAATCTTCAACGCCTGCTCGCGCGAGTGCAACCCGGTCCACGCCGAGATCGCGGCGTCCAACTCGTCGCGTCGACGCCACCGACCGGCGTTGGACGCCAGGTCCGGGTCGGCTCCCAGATCGGGACGATCGATGGTCTCCATGTAGCGCTGGAAGATCGCATCGCCGTTGCCGGCGATGATGATCGAGTGTCCGTCGTTGCACGGGTACGCGTTCGAGGGTGCGATGCCTTCCATTCGGCCGCCCGTGCGCTCGCGTTCGACACCGTAGGCCAGGTAGTCCGGAATCAGCGATTCCATCATCGACAGAATCGATTCGTTCAGCGCCACATCGATGGAACGCTGTGCCAGCGACAGCGGAGACTGCCCGTCCGAGGCCTGCGCCGCGCGCTGGGTCTGCCGTTGGAACAGGGCCATGACGCATCCGAACGCCGCGTACAGCCCGGCGATGGAGTCCCCGATCGAGACCCCGACCCGGACGGGTGGCCGATCCGGGTCACCCACGAGATTGCGAAAGCCGCCGTACGCCTCTGCGACAGCGGCGAATCCGGGTCGCTGCGACATGGGGCCCGTCTGGCCGAAGGCCGAGATGCGCGTGATGATCAATTCGGGGTTGGCTGCGCTGAGCACTTCCGGCGAGATACCCCATTTCTCCAGCGTGCCGGGCCGGAAGTTCTCGAGCACGATGTCGCATTTCGCTGCGAGGTCGACGACGTCCTTGCGGCCCTGTTCGGTACGCAGGTCCAGCACGATCGATTTCTTGTTGCGGTTGATCGTGCGATAGAGCATCGACGTTGTGCCGGAGTAGAGCCGCCAGTTGCGTAGTTCGTCGCCGGTTCCCGGCCGTTCGACCTTGATGACCTCGGCACCGAAATCGGCGAGCATGCGCGCCGCAGTAGGGGCGGCTATGTAGTTGCCGAGTTCGAGAACTCGAACTCCGCTGAGCGGCAGTGCCATCGTGTTCCTTTCGATACTCCCGGAATCAGGGTTCATGGAATCTGGGCTCACAGGATCCAGCTCATCGGCACGATCAACGCGATGGCGATGACCGATGCCACCGAGACGCCCACCGAGCACGTCTTGAGTGTGCCTCGGGTCGACTGGCCCATCAAGGACTGCAGGAGCCAGAAGGTGTTGCTGGTGACGTGGACGGCGAACAACGATCCGGCACCGGCGGCGAGTGCGATGAACACCGGGTCGAGACCGATCAGCGGAGCGACCGGGGCGAGAATGCCGGCCGAGGTGATGGCGGAGATCGTCACCGATCCCACGGCGATGTGCAATGCGGCCGCGATGACCCACACCATCAGGAGCGGCGCTGCGGTGCTCGCCGTGAAGTATTGGCCGAGGATGTCGCCGAGACCCGCCTCGTTGATGACGGCCGCGAGCGATCCACCGACGCCCGTGAGGATCAGTATCTGACCGCTCTCGGCGAAGCCACGGGCGAGAGCCTTCTCCACCCGAGCCTGTCCGACGTGGTAGCGACCGATGAGGCACGTTCCCACCAAGCCGATGAGCAGCGCGATGACCGGGCTGGCAATGAACTCGACGACGGGAATCGAGATCTCGGCGACTTCGAGTACGGCTCCGATGGCAATGAGGACGAGCGCGAGCAGCAGCGGCGAGAGCAACACCAGCAGCGACGTCTGCTTCTCGGTGCGCACCTTCTGGGCTACGCCACCTCCGGTTTCGAGAGGCTCGTCGCCGGAATCGGCAGGCTCCGGGACCACAGGCTCTGGGACCACGACGATCTGCTGCTCGTCCTTCTCCTCGTTCCACCATCCGTGCCGAAAGACGAACGACATGACGGCCACCGACAGCACGACGACCGGAACGATCAGGATGAGTCCGTAGATCATCATCTTGCCCAGCGGCACCCCGAGCAGTCCGGCCAGTGCGAGCGTCGCGACACCGGGGACCATGAACACGATGCCGCATTCGAGCGCGATCGCCAGCGCCGTGGCCATTCGCGCTGTGCCGTACTTGCCGATCTTCGGAGCGAGGTTGCGGGCGAGCGGAGCGGAGATCACGAGCAGCACGTCGAGGAAGATGGACTGCAGCAGGGTCGCGATGGTCAGCGAGAGTGCGTACGGCAGCCGCTTGGGTCCGAAGGTTCGCAGCAACGTGCCGACGAGTCGCTGGATGGCGTTCATCTCCTGCAGTACCGAACCCATCAGCACACCGAAGGCGATGAGCAGGCCCACCTCGGCCATGATCTCGCCGAAGCCGCCGGTGATGGTGTCGACGGTGGTGCCGACTCCGAGCTTCGTCGCCAGTCCCAGGTACGCGGCCCCGAGCACCAGCGAGATCACCGGGTTGAAGTGAAAACGAACGATAAAGACCACCACCGCCAGGACGGCGACGACGGTGTTGATCACAATCCACATATCGGACATCGGCAATTCTTCCCGCTGAATGAGAGTGACCGCTGCCATCGCATGCGGCTCGATGTGATCCATCACACCAATACCCACATTATGGGCACAGATTTACTTCGTGAGCAAGAGCCTGGGCAGCACGGAACCACGAAGGTCCGCCGAGAGCCAGGTCAGATCGGCTGAGCGCGCCTTATCGAGAGCTCGGCCCGAGAGGGATCGAGTTCGACGGGCGAGCGGACCAGCAGTTCCCCGACCCGCAGGATGCCGTCGGACAGCGGCTCGACACGCAGTCCGCCGCGACCGATCAGCGCCTTACGTGCACCGTCCACCACCATCCGGTCCATCCACGCGCACGGATGGGCCGGCCGGCCACCACGGAACCGAATCCAGCCGTCACCGGAATCGAGCTCGAATTCCAGCCCTCGCAACGGGTCGAGCTCCAGCCCGCGTACGACGACGTTTCGCCTGGCCACGGACGGATCGGGCACATCGACCCCGAGTACGTCGCCGACGGCCTCCCAGGCCTCGACGGCCAGAAAGCTCACCGCCGCCTCGGTGTGTGCCTTCACGCCGAAGAACCGATCTCCACGAATGCCTTTGTGCGCCACGATCTCGACGCTGGTCGGCAGGTCCGTCGCCGACTCGGCCGGGCCGTCCTTGGATCTACCGAAGTAGGCGTGTGTGGGCGAGCGCAGTAACTGCACGATCTCGGCGCGATACTCGAAAAGCATGCCCTCGAGTCTGCCCGGTACCGATCTCCATCCGTTCTTACCCGCGGGTAAGAACTGATCAGTACACTCGCGACATGGCTGTGACGACACGCGTGACCACCTCCGACGGCATCATCGAGGGCAAGCCGGTGGGCGACCTGACCACCTGGCGCGGCATCCCGTACGCCGCCCCGCCCGTCGGACCGCTTCGTTTCCGAGCGCCGCAACCGACCCAACCGTGGTCGGGCGTGCGCGACGCCACCGAATGGGGCAACGCCTCCATTCAGCACAAGCGCGGCACGATGCTCGCCGTCGGCAAGTACCAGCCGTCGAGCGAGGACTGCCTGACGCTCAACGTGTTGGCCCCGAGCGCACCGAGCAAGAACCCGCGCCCGGTCATGGTGTTCATCCACGGTGGTGCCTACACGCTCGGCACCTCGGCGACCCCGCTGTACGGCGGCGGCTCGCTGGTGCGCCGCTCGCTGAAGGACGGCGACGGCATCATCTACGTCTCGGTCAACTACCGACTCGGCGCACTGGGCTACCTGGACATGTCCCAGTTCTCTACTCCCGAGCGGCCGTTCGACTCCAACCTGGGCCTGCGGGATCAGGTCGCAGCGCTGGAATGGGTGCAGCGCAACATCGCGAACTTCGGCGGCGATCCGAACAACGTCACCATCTTCGGCGAATCCGCGGGCGGCAATGCGGTCACCACACTCATGACGGTTCCCGCTGCGAAAGGCCTTTTCGCACAGGCCATTTCCGAGAGCTCTGCTCCCGGCATGACGGCCACCAAGGAGCGTGCCGATCAATGGGCACGCGAGTACGTGGGCTACCTGGGCGGCACCGCGGAGAACGCGGCCGAGACCCTGGAGAACGCCGAGGTACTACGGCTCGGGCGGGCCGGCACCAAGCTTGGCCTGACCACCCTGCACCGCACTCCCGGACTGCTTCCGTTCGGACCCGTGATCGACGGCGATTTCCTGCCGGTCAGCCCGGTGGAGGCGTACGCGAAGGGCACCGCGCACCGCGTCCCGTTGATCATCGGCACCAATGCCCGTGAGGGAACACTGTTTCCGAAGTTCCTCGACGCACTGCCCACCAACCCCGAACGCATCGGCAAGCTGTTCTCGCTCACCGATCCCGACGCCGAGGCCGTGGTCACCGCAGGCTATCGCGGCTACCCCAGTGAGCGGTCGGCCATCGACTTCGGCGGCGACTTCACCTTCTGGAAGCCGTCTCTCGAAGTGGCCGAGGGACATTCGCGTCACGCACCCACGTACTTCTACCGCTTCGATTTCGCTCCGCGATCGATGAAGGTGGTCGGCCTCGACGCCACCCACGGATTCGAGTTGTTCGCCGTGTTCGGCATCAACGAGACCCTCTTCGGCAAGGCGCTCACACTCACGGGTGGACGAAAGGCCTTCGCCGAGGTCACCGAGCAGGTGCAGTCGAACTGGATTGCGTTCGCCACCAACGGAAAACCATTGGACACGTGGCCGGCGTACGACGAGGACTCGCGTCGGACATTGATCTTCGACACCCGCACCCGGGTACAGAAGGACCCACGGAGCGACCGGCGCAAGGCATGGGAAGGCTACCGGGGCTACGACAGCCAGAAGCTCGAACCCGTCACTTGAGCAGTCGCGACATGCGACGGTCGGCGAGAATCTTGCCGGCCGTCTGGCACGTCGCGCAGTACTGAAAAGAGCGATCGACGTAGGCGACTTCACGTACCGGGTCGCCGCACACCGGGCACGGAAGTCCGGTCCTGGCGTGTACACGCATCCCCGATCGCTTCTCCCCCTTCAGACGCGCCGCATCCTGCCCGGCCGAGCGGGTCACCGCGTCGGACAGAACCGATCGCATCGCCGCGTAGAGCGTCGCGACGGATTCGGGATCGAGCTTGCTCGACGACGCGAAGGGCGAGAGCTTCGCTACGTGCAGTATCTCGTCCGAGTAGGCATTGCCGATGCCTGCCAACAGCGACTGATCCACCAACGAGGTCTTCAGTCGCGCGGTGGTGCCTGCGAGGATCTCGGCGAATTCGAGCTCGGTGACCGTCAGCGCGTCCGGACCGAGCCGGGCGATGCTCGCAACCTGTTGCGGGTCGCGCACCACCCACACCGCCAGCCGCTTCTTGGTACCCGCCTCGGTGAGATCGATGGCGGGCGTCGCTCCCTCGGGGGTGAAGAAATGGATCCGCAGCGCCAAGGGTCCTTTGCCCGGCTTTGGCGGAGCGACGCTGGGATTGTCCACCCACCGCAACCATCCCCCGCGAGAGAGATGGGTGATCAGCCAGAGGTCACCGGCGCGAAGTGCCAAATGCTTCCCGAAGCGGGCGGCATCGGTGACGTCCTTGCCCTGCAGCTCGGTGATCGGCGGATCGAACGTCTTGAGAACGCTCAGTGCAGCGATGTCGATGCGACCGATCACCGCACCGACGGCATGCTCGCGCAGAAAGCCGGCAAGGGCTTCCACCTCGGGTAATTCCGGCATGTACCCAGTATGCAGCTACGATGACCGTCGTGATGGTTCCGACTCCGTACGAAGATCTGCTGCGCCACATCCTCGATACCGGGACGGCGAAATCCGACCGAACCGGAACCGGCACCACCAGCGTGTTCGGGCATCAGATGCGCTTCGACCTGGCCGCGGGCTTCCCGCTGATCACCACCAAGAAGGTCCATCTCAAATCCATCGTCTACGAGTTGCTGTGGTTCCTGCGTGGGGATTCGAACGCCACGTGGTTGCAGGAACACGGTGTGAGCATCTGGGACGAGTGGGCTGCTCCCGACGGCGAGCTCGGCCCCGTCTACGGAGTGCAGTGGCGATCGTGGCCCACCCCGTCGGGCGAGCACATCGACCAGATCAGCCAGGTCATCGAGACCTTGAAGACCGACCCGGATTCGCGGCGGATGATCGTCTCGGCCTGGAACGTCGGCGAGATCCCGCGAATGGCGCTGCCGCCGTGCCACGCGTTCTTCCAGTTCTACGTGGCCGACGGCAAGCTCTCGTGCCAGCTGTATCAGCGCAGTGCGGACATGTTCCTCGGAGTGCCGTTCAACATCGCGAGCTATGCGCTGCTCACGCACATGGTGGCGGCGCAGACCGGTCTCGAGGTCGGCGAGTTCGTCTGGACCGGCGGCGATTGCCACATCTACGACAACCACCGCGATCAGGTCACCGAGCAGCTCTCGCGCGAGGCATACCCCTACCCCACTCTGAAACTGGCGCAACGGGATTCGATCTTCGACTACACCTACGAGGACATCGAGATCGTGGGCTACCGGCACCACCCGGCGATCAAGGCCCCGGTAGCGGTGTGAGTGCTCCGTTCGTCGGCACGATCTGGGCGCAGAGCACCACGGGAACCATCGGGGACGGGGGCGGTATCCCCTGGCACATTCCCGAGGACCTGGCACACTTTCGCGCCGTGACGGGCGGTCATGCCGTCGTCATGGGCCGCAAGACCTGGGATTCACTTCCCGCGAAGTTCCGGCCGCTGCCCGGGCGTCGGAACATCGTCGTCACGCGCAACGCATCGTGGTCGGCCGAGGGCGCGGAGGTGGCACACAGCGTCGCCGACGCGATCGCGCTCGCCGATTCCGACCCGGTGTGGGTCATCGGGGGCGGCGAAATCTATCGCAGTGCAATGGATATCGCGACCCACCTGGAGGTGACCGAGGTCGATCTCGACGTCGTGGGCGATACGAGTGCTCCGGAGATTCCCGACGGCTGGGTCGCCAGGGCGGGCGACTGGCAGAGCAGCCGGGTCGACGGCACCCGATTCCGCTGGGTCGAGTACGGAAAGCCTACCCAACCTTCCTGAGCGCGTTCAGGATTCCCCCGTCGCGACTGCGAGTGGTGCGTCATACTGACGATCATGGACAAGAAGTCACTCACCGCCCTTGCCCGCCAACAGCTCAAGCTTGCAGTCGGCGCGTCGAGTGGCCGCAGTTCGCAGACGGTCTACGGCGGTCACCGACGCCACCTACGGCAGACGGTCGTGGCGCTGGCCGCCGGTAACAAACTGGCCGAACACGACCTCTCCGGCGAGTCGACCGTCCTGGTGCTCAGCGGCAAGCTGGAACTGATCTCCGGCGAACGCTCCTGGAAGGGTTCGACCGGCGACCTTCTCGTCATCCCCGACGCCCGCCACAGCGTCGAGGCCCTCGAAGACGTGAGCTTTCTGCTGACCGTCGCTATGTAAGGGACTTACGCACGACCAGCACCGGGCAGTCCGCGGTGTTGACGAGCGCGAAACTCGTGGAGCCCAAGAGCATTCCACCGAATCCACCGCGCCCCCGATTGCCCACCACGATCAACGCTCCGGTTTCGGACAGTCCGCTCAGAATCCTCACCGGACGGTCCTGAGCGACGATGCGCTGCACCTCGACGTCCGGGAACCTCTCCTGCCAGCCGGCGAGGCTCTCCGCCAGCAGAGCCTCCTCACCGTCGGCGATGGCCTGCCAGTCCTTGGGTGCACGGCCGAACGACTGGGTCAGATCGACATCCGACCACACGTGCACCGCGATCAGCACGGCTCCGCGGGCCGATGCTTCGACGAACGCCCACTCGACCGCAGCCTGGTTGACCTCCGAGCCGTCGATACCGACGACGACCGGCCCCTCGGCGACCGGCCGACCGTCGATGTCACGGCCTCGCACCACCGCGACAGGAGAGACGCTGTGAGCAGCCAACGAGAGTGTGACAGCACCGGTTTCGCTCGCCCCGATCACCAGGAGCTCGGCCTGAGCAGAGACCCCGATGAGAACGTCCATCACACCGCCCTCGACGGCACTGGAGGTCACCTCGAACGCCGGATCGTCGACCACCAGTGCCGCCAGAGTTTCCGCCGCCACCAATCTGGATTTGGCCGTGGCCACGAATTCGGTTGCTTCTCCGGCGAATTCGCTCAGGTCGACCACACCCGGCATGTCCACGGCCGTCACGATGTGCAATCGCCGATCGCGTCGGTGAGCACAGAGCGCCGCCCAGATCACGGCCTTGTCCGCTGCAGCGGATCCGTCGATGCCGACGATGATCGGTCGAGAGCCTGTCACGTTTCGGGCCTCCGGTCGTTGCGCGAGAACCGGGGCCTCGGGCGTATGACGAATAGGAGTTCAGGCTAGTCGATGGACCCCGCCGAAGCGCCTCTTCGATTCGAATCGAATCGAAGAGGCACCGGTCCCACGGACCCCCCGGGGTATGTGGTGTCAGCTGGCGCGCAATGCGTTTGCGTACTCTCGGCTTCGCGTGCGGCTGAGCTCGACCGCGGTGTCCTGCGCGTCGAGATGATCGAGATGGTCGGCCAGTTGGTCGCGACTGCGGGCTCCGGCACCGAGGTCGGTGCGCTCGAAGATGCGCCACTGTGCCAGCAAGGGACGCAGGACCTCGTCGAGGTGGCGGCGTAGATCGTAGATTCCGTCACGCGAGATGAGCATCGCACTGCGCGCGAACCCCGGCAGGTTGCTGCCCGGCAGTTGGAAGTTCATGACGACCTCGGTGATCGCGGTGACGGTGAGCGACGGCGCAACCTCGAGCGCTGCGGAGACCAGGTCGGAAAAGAAGCGGACGTGTAGGTCCTGGTCGGCGACGATGCGTCCGAGCAGGCGATCGGCCACCGGATCGTGGCACTGCGCGGCGGTGTTGCGGTGGCACATGCTCGCAACCGACTCGTCCAGGGCGACCTGAGCGAGCGACCGAAGCAGGTGCGCTCCGTTCATCGGGGCGTCGAAACCCACCGTCATGCACTGAGCTCGGGCGCGACCGAGGGCGATCGGATCGACGCTGCGGGTGGCGACCAGGTAGTCGGTGACCGCCACTGCATGCCTGGTTCGTTCTTCGCTCCATACGGTGAGCCACGACGGCCAGGCCCCGATCTCGGAGGCGGCGGTGTCGCGCCGGTACAGCGGAATGTTCTGCTCTACAAGCAGAGTGGTCACCAATGCCGCCTTGGCGGCCTCGGTCAGGCTGGAGGGGCGCGAACCCCAGTACATCTCGGCCCGAACGAAGTCGGCCGGTTCCCACTGCACGGCTTCGGCGCGATGACGAACGAGATTCGCCTCGATGCTCGGCAGCAGTTCTCGCAGAACCGCGAACTGCCCGATGTCACTGCGCATACCCACCCCTTCGCCGCCCGCACACCCACTCCGACGGAGATCAACGTAGATGCGCGGCCCGTCCGTCGGGACGGCTTGGCGATTGTTTAGGGCAAGTCGCAAGCGCCCACGGCACGCGCTCGAGATAGGTCACAACGAGTTTTGCCGAAATGGTGGATCACGCGTTGATAACAACCTATGATCGATCCTGTTAGAGGCCCGGAAACAAACTTGAAGTACGAAAACGCCGCGGTTTCGTCGGGGATTGCATACATTGAGCCGTGGAAGCGCGTCGATACGCGTGAGTGAGTTTGCTTTCTCGAGACCTGAAGAATCCAACACGAAGGGTTGATCTGTGACCGTTCACAACTCGACTAGCCTCGGAATCATGGTCGCGGGTCAGCCTGCGTCGGCTCCTCTTCGCGACTTCCGCGCGGTGGCTCGGCTCCTCGTGGGGCACTTCGCCGCCAACACCCCCTGCGGGTCGTTGCCGGGCGAACAGCTCCACGGCGACGTCACCGAATTCACCGTCAAGTGCATCAGTATCGCCGTGCAGATGCTCGACGAAAGACGTGCTCCGGCGGAGTCCGACCTGGCCGAACTCCGCGCCAAGGCCAGTCAGTGGGCGCGCGAGGGTGTGCCCCTCGAGTCCGTGCTCAGCGTCTACCACGAGGGCATCCAGATCGGCTGGAATCTCGTGTCCAAGCGGGCAGGTGAAGGCGACGCCGCCCAGCTGATCGAGGCCGCGCGGATGTTCGTGCTGCTGTCGGAGAAGGTGTCCATCGCGGCCAGCAAGAGCTACGTCGAGGAACTCCAATCGGTGGCCAGTGAGCATCACACGGCAGCGCACACCCTGGTGACCTCGCTGCTCAGCGGCCACAATGCGGTGTCGATGGCCCGTCAGTCCGGCATCGAGCTCGCCGACAGTTACCTCGTGCTCGCCATCTCGGTGCCGCCACACCCCGACGAGAACGACCCCAACATCCAGAAGACCGTCGCCGCCCGTCGAAAGCTGCGCCGCGTTCAGGCCGAATTGGCCACGATCTGCGGTCGCACTCCCCTGTCTCTGCTGAGCACCGAAGGCGGCACCGTGCTGATCCCGGGTGTTCACGACGAAGAGTGGGTCGAGGCCCTGGTGCACCGCATCGGTACCGCCGCCGAGGTTCCCGTCACCGTCACCGCCGAGCAGGCCGCTACCGCCGACATCCCCACCGCAGCCGATCAGGTCCACGAACTGCTGTCGTTGGCGCACCAGCTGCACCGTCCGTCCGGGCTGTACCGCATGGACGACCTCGTGCTCGAATACCAGCTCACGCGACCGGGACCCGGCCGTCGCCACCTGACCCAGATCCTCGAGCCACTCGACTCGTCGCCGGAGCTGCTCGAGACCCTCGAGATCCACATCTCCCACGATCTGAACCGTCAGCGGTCCGCACGCCAGCTCCACCTGCACACCAACACCGTCGATTACCGCCTCAAGCGGATCGCCCAGCTCACCGGGTTCGACCCGACCCGTCCCTCGGGTATCCGACACCTGCAGGCCGCCCTGGTGGCCCGACGCCTCGAATCCTCGCGCGGCGCAGCGTGATCTGAGAACTCCGACCGGTTTCTCGACCCGACGGCAGGTAGCGTCGGAAGTATTCGAGGAGCAGGGGATTGTTGGATGACGAAGTTGAAGCTCGAGCTGTCCGGTGTGGTCAAGGAGTACCCCACCGGCGAGCAACCGGTACGCGCGTTGGACGGTATCGATCTCACGATCGAGGGTGGCCAGTTCGTCTCGCTCGTCGCGCCGTCCGGTGCCGGCAAGTCGACGCTGCTGCACATGCTTGGCGCACTCGACACGCCCACGTCGGGTTCCATCCGGTTCGACGACGTCGAGGTCACCACCCTCGACGACAATGCCCAATCCGATTTTCGACGCCACCAGGTGGGGTTCGTCTTCCAATTCTTCAACCTGCTGCCGACGATGTCCGCATGGGAGAACGTCGCCGTTCCCAAGCTGCTCGACGGCACCCCCATCAAGAAGGCCAAGTCCGACGCGATGCGTCTGCTCGACATGGTCGGACTCTCCAACCGATCCGAGCACCGTCCGGCGCAGTTGTCGGGCGGTCAGATCCAGCGCATCGCGATCGCACGGGCGTTGATGATGGATCCGGCACTGCTGATCGCCGACGAACCGACCGGCAATCTCGACTCGAAGACCTCCCACAACGTCCTGGAGATTCTTGCCGAGGTGGCGCACGCCAGTGACGGGCGTCGAGCGGTGGTGATGGCGACCCACGACCTCGAAGCGGCACGGTCCACCGATCGCATCGTCAGCATGATCGACGGTCGCGTCGAGACCGACACGCCCACGGCCGGCCTCGATCGGTGATAGGCACCGCGCTCAGCAGATTTCGAGTCATCAGCCTGCGCGACCTCCGCATGCACTGGGTGCGTTCGTTGGTCTCGGCCGGCGTCGTCGCCGTCGCGGCCGGGTTGCTCATCGCCGTCCTCGGCACGTACGGGTCCTTGACCGGATCCGTCGAGCGTCTCGCGGTGTCGATCGCAGGTAACGCCGACTACGAGGTCGTCGGTGTCACCGACTCGGGCTTCGATCAGAGTGAGCTCGACGCAGTTCGCGCGGTCCCCGGTGTCGAGACCGCAGTCCCACTGCTGCGCAGCACCGTTCGGTCCGACGTCGGAGACCTGACGATTCTCGGTGTCGACTCGTCCATCACGGCACTGCAATCCGATCTCGAAGGCGCA
The DNA here is from genome assembly GCF_002258285.1 of Rhodococcus sp. 06-418-5. Classification (NCBI taxonomy): domain Bacteria; kingdom Bacillati; phylum Actinomycetota; class Actinomycetes; order Mycobacteriales; family Nocardiaceae; genus Rhodococcus; species Rhodococcus sp. 06-418-5. The sequence goes on along the minus strand of NZ_NOYE01000025.1, from coordinate 120,374 downwards.
GTCGGAAACGCGGCCGGGTTGCTCACCGACCCGGCCGGAGTATTGGTCGGAGCCGCAACAGGTCTGACGCAGGGCGACACCGTCACCATCGACGATGTTCCGACGACGGTGGTCGGCGTGGTCGACGGCCCGGGGACGCAGCGGATCGGCGGGGGCATGTTCGCCGTTGCGCTCATCCCGACGGCTCAGACGCTCACCGACCGCCCCGATCAACTCGATTCGATCTTCGTCCTCGGCAGCGGCGACACTGTGCGTACCGACCTCGACGCCGCACTGGCGGGCCGGGTGTCGGTGATGAATCCCGACTTCAGGGCCGACCGCGCGAACCAGGCGATGAGCCTGACTCGCAATGCCACACTGATGGTCTCGCTCATCGCGTTCGTCGTCGCGGCGTTCCTCGTCTTCAACGTCATGAACATGGCCATCGCGAAGCGTCGACCCACCATCTCTCTGCTCCGGGCAGTCGGCGGCCGCCGCGGCGATATAGTCCGCGACCTGTTGTTCGAGTCCGTTCTGGTCGGGCTCGTCGGCGGTGCCGTCGGCGTTCCGCTGGGAATCGTGATGGGCCGCATCGCGATCGAGAGTCTGCCGCCGTTCCTCTCGCAGGCTTTCGATGCGCGGATCGAATACGTGTTGCCCGGCTTCGCGATTCCGGTGGCGATCGTGGCCTGTGTACTGGCCTGCGCGGGCGCCTCGGCCGTCGCGGCGGTTCAGGTCTATCGCATCTCGCCGATCGAGGCGCTCGCGGTCGGCGGCGGAGAGACCTCGGGAGGCCCCGGTCTGCGATTCACCTTGGCCGCAACCGTCTTCGGCCTGCTCGCCGTCGCCGGATCCTTCCTGTTCGCCGTCAACGTCGACGGACAGTTGACCCTCGGGGCCGGTGCGCTGTTCATGTTCGGCGTCGTCGCGCTGTGCGTCGGCGCGACCGGGCCGATCGTGTCGATCACCGCAGCGGTCCCCCGCCGCTGGGGTGGTGCCGGTCGCCTCGCGACCGCCACCATCGAACGCGCCCCGCGGCGTATCTGGGCAACCGTGATGACGATCGTGATCGCGGTGGGAGTCAGTGTGGGAGTGTCGGGTTCACTGACCAACATGACCGACTCGGCGGCCGAGTCGTTGTCGTCGTTGGCCGATACCGACCTGTACGTGTCGATGACCTCGCCCGACGCCATACCGTCGGGCCCGATCGTTCCCGCCGAGGTGGAGGACGCCGTAGCGTCGACGCCCGGTGTGTCTCGCATCGTCGAGGGACAGTGGGCGTACGCCACGATCGACGGCGAGACGGTCTCCATCCAGGGCGTCGCCGACGGCAGCAACGCGGTGACTCTCACCTCGCTCACCGAGGACGTGCGTTCCCAGGTGCTCGCCGGTGACGGGGTGGTGCTGTCCCGGGGATTCGGCAGAACGTTGGGTGTCTCGGTGGGCGACTCCATCGATCTGCCGACGCCGACCGGTGTGCAGACCGTGCGGGTGTTGGATCTGGTCGACTACATCAACGCCGCCGGCGGCACGATGGCGATCTCGCTGGATTCGATGCAACGGTGGTATGACCGGCCCGGGGCGACCTACCTCGAGATCGGCGTCGACGGAGACGTTGCCGCCGTACAGGATTCGTTGCGTTCGACACTGCCGCCCGAAGCCTTCGTCTACACCGGCGCTGCGGCTCTGGAGGGCACCAGTGCGGCCATCCGACAGTCCGGCGCATTGGCGATCGCGCTGCAGTGGATCGTCGCGCTCGTCGCTGCCGTTGCCTTGCTCAACACCTTGACATTGTCGGTGCTCGAACGTCGCCGCGAACTGGGAGTGCTGCGCGCCATGGGCGGTGGCCGAGGAACCCTGGCGCGAATGGTGCTCGCCGAGGCGCTGTCGGTCGGCATCGTCGGTGGTGTCCTCGGCCTGATCATCGGCGCAGGGCTGCAATACCTGAGCACCCTGATCCTCGGAGCCAGCATCGGGATTCCGGTCGCCTACACCGCGAGCTGGTCGGTGCTGCTGTACGGCCTGGTCGCCCTCGGGTTGTCACTGCTCGGTTCGGCTCCACCTGCCCTACACGCATCGCGACTGAACATCGTGGACGCCATCGCGGCGGATTAGGTGCTCTGCGGGGCCTCGGGATCCGCACACGCGCGCGCGTTCGTCAGGTGCGAGCGGAATAGGCAGCCTGTGGCCGGCGATTGTGCGCGCGTCTGGCAAATGCGCGCGCGTTTGTACGAGGATGACCGGCGCGGTTCGACGCTTTGGCCCGTGACATCGAGTGCTTCGTCGGCATCGAATCGATCGCCGATTACACCGCTCACCAGCATCGCACTGCCCTGAACCTGATCGCCTCGCTGACCGGGACGGTGACGAGCAGCGGCAACCTGCTTCACGATCGACACGGTGGGCCGCTAGACTAGCGAGCGCGATGTGGGCCAGCTGAGCACCGGAGGCAGCGAACCCATCCGCAACCGATTGTTCGATGGATCGAAAGCCGTTACTGGACAAGGGCTTTTGGTGAGAAGAACGATCACCAGCCTTCGTAGCTCAGGGGATAGAGCAACCCTCTCCTAAAGGGTAGGTCGCAGGTTCGAATCCTGCCGAGGGCACCATCAGTCGAGTCCGATCCATGCCATCCATCAGTTGCGTGCCGCTGTTGCGCTGCCTGAAAATCCCCGTTACTATCGAACATAAATTCGAGTACTGGGGGGAACTCGTGGTCACAGCTGTACAAGATTTGCCGTTGACGTCCGATGAAGTGCTGAGCTTCGTCGCGCGTCTTCAGTCATCGGAGTTCGATGTCGACGCAGCAGCAGGCATCGATTTGATCTCCGCTCTCGAGACGGTCAAGTGCGCCAGCGTGGCCGTTCAAGCCATCGTGACCGACGCCGTGGCGACGACCATCAGTAATGAACGCCGCGAGCGTGGCAAGCCGAAAACCCAGTGGCGCATGGGTATTGCGTCACAGATCGGCCTGGCTCGACGCGAATCACCGAACCGCGGCGGTACTCATCTGGGACTCGCTCGCGCTCTGGTGCACGAAATGCCGCACACCCTGGCTCGCCTGAAAGCCGGAGAACTCAACGAGTGGCGCGCCATGATCCTCGCCCGCGAAACCGCATGCCTCACCGTCGACGACCGCCGCACCATCGACGAACGACTGTGCGCGGACCCCGCCACACTGGCCGGTGCCGGTGACCGCAGCATCGAGGGCCGCGCCCGCGCCCTGGCCAACGAACTCGACGCCGCCTCCCAGGTGAAACGACGCGCCAAGGCCTACGCCGCCCGCCGCACGAGCACCCGGCCAGCACCCGAATCGATGGGCTTCTTCACGGTCCTCACCTCGATGGAGAAGATGGTCTGCATGTGGGCGACCTTGCGACGAGACGCCGACACCATCGTCAACTCAGGCGGTGAGACACGGACCCGCGACCAGATCATGGCCGACCTCGTGTTCGAGCGTGTCACCGGCGCAGCCGCCGCACAGGGCCCGCCGGTGACCGTCGACATCGTCATCGCCGACGCCGCCCTCCTGGCCGGCGGTTCCACGTCCGCATACGTGCACGGCTATGGCGACATTCCGTCCGACGTCGCACGGCAACTCATCCGACACACACTCGACAATGAGACGCACGTCGCATTGCGTCGCCTCTACGCGCATCCGACGTCCGGCGCATTGACGGCTGTCGAGTCCACATCACGCGCATTTCCGACCGCGCTGGGACGCCTCATCGATCTGCGAGATCGCACCTGCCGCACTCCGTGGTGCGACGCGCCGATCCGTCACCACGACCACATCAGACCCCACTCCACCGGCGGCAGAACGAGCGCCGAGAACGGCGCAGGCCTTTGTGCCGCATGCAATTACGCGAAAGAGGGCGAGGGCTGGACGGCCGAGGCCCTACGAGACAAACGGGGCGCTCGACATCGCTACCGGCTCATCTCACCCACCGGGCAGACCTATGACTCGAGCGCGCCGCCGATCCCGGTGGTCGAGGTCTACAACTCGAGAATCGAGAACGTGATCATCACCGGTCTGTTCGACGACGACGCCGCATGACAGGTCGCGGCGGGAAGATACCGAGCACCGACTCGGTTACACTCGTCAACGGCGCGCCCAGCTGCACGCCAGACGTCGTGGAATGCTCCCGAACCTCCATGTGCACCCAGCACAGGCTTCTCTTACGGCGATCGAAACTGCCCACCGGCAGTCTCGCCACCTTGCATCTCGGCCCGAAGGCCCGCAGGTGCAACACCCTGCCCGAAAGGCACCTTTCATCACTATGACGACCCCACAGACTTTTGCTGCACTCGGCGTACCCCAGGCCATCGCGGATGTACTCGCGAGCCAGGGCAAGACCGAGGCATTCCCCATCCAGGCCGACACCCTTCCCGACACATTGCAGGGACGCGACGTGCTCGGACGCGGAAAGACCGGCAGCGGCAAGACACTCGCGTTCTCCATCCCGATGGTCGCTCGACTCGCCGGCCAGCTCCCCGGTAACCGGAAGCCCGGCCGCCCCCGTGGCCTGATCCTCGCGCCGACGCGTGAGCTCGCCACCCAGATCGCCGTCGCGATCGAACCCCTCGCCTCCGCGTACTCGCTGAAGGTCACCACGATCTTCGGTGGTGTCTCGCAGGTCCGTCAGGTCTCCGCGCTCAAGGGTGGAGTCGACATCGTCGTCGCCTGCCCCGGTCGGCTCGAAGATTTGATGAAGCAGCGTCACCTCACCCTCGACGGCGTTCAGATCACCGTCCTCGACGAGGCAGATCACATGGCCGACCTCGGGTTCCTGCCCGTCGTCACCCGCATCCTCGCTGCCACCCCGGACAAGGGCCAGCGCATGCTGTTCTCCGCGACCCTGGACAACGGCGTCGACAAGCTGGTCAAGCGCTTCCTGCACAACCAGATCACGCACTCCGTCGACGAGGCCACCTCGCACGTCGAGGCCATGACACACAGCGTGTTCGAGGTCGACGGCGTCGAAGCAAAGAAGAAGCTGGTCCACCAGCTCGCCTCCGGCACCGGACGCCGCATCCTGTTCATGCGCACCAAGCACCAGGCCCGCAAGCTCGCAAAGCAGCTGACCGACGCCGGAATCCCGTCCGTCGACCTGCACGGCAACCTCTCGCAGGCCGCACGTGACCGCAACCTCGCCGCGTTCTCGTCCGGCCAGGCTCGCGTCCTCGTCGCCACCGACGTCGCAGCTCGCGGCGTTCACGTCGACGACGTCCAGCTCGTCGTCCACGTCGATCCCCCGGCCGAGCACAAGGCGTACCTGCACCGTTCCGGCCGCACCGCACGCGCGGGAAGTGCCGGAGACGTCGTGACCGTCGTCCTGCCCGAGCAGCGCAAGGACACCGCAGTACTGCTGCGCAAGGCCGACATCAAGGTCACGCCCATTCGCGTCACCGCCGACTCGCCCGCCGTGGCGAACCTCGTCGGCGAGCAGGCTCGTTACGTCCAGCCCGCACCGAAGGCCGAGCAGGCACCGGCTCGCACCGCGAATCCTCGCAACAGCAACAACGCGCGACGCGGCGGCCCGGCCCGCAGTGGTGGTCAGCCCCGCAGTGGTGGCCAGCCCCGCAGTGGTGGACAGCCGCGCAGCGGTGGTGGCGGCCACAGCCGTCGCGCAGCAGGACCGGCCACGAGCCAGCGCAGCCGCTGATTTCGGCCTGAGCGCGGAAAGTCCTCCCTACGAGGACTTTCCGCGCTTTGCTGTTCTCACACTCACCACCGCCGCAACCGCGCAGAGACCCGCTGCGCCGAACCACGCCATCGTGTACTCACCGGTCGCGTCCCGCACGACGCCTGCGACGACCGACGCGATGCCGGCACCGATCTGATGTGAGGCGAACACCCAGCCGAACACCAGCGAGCCACGGTCGCCGAACACCTCGCGACACAGCGCAATAGTGGGCGGAACCGTTGCCACCCAATCCAATCCGTAGATCACCACGAAGATGACGATCGACGGCTGGATGGTCGCGGACAGCAACCACGGCAGGAACAGCAACGACACGCCGCGAAATCCGTAGTACGCCGCCAACAGGTAGCGCGGGTCGACGCGGTCGGTCAGCCAACCCGATGCGATCGTTCCGACGATGTCGAAGATCCCGACCACCGCCAGCAGACCTGCAGCGGTGGTCTCGTGCATTCCGTGGTCGTGCGCCGACGGGATGAAGTGAGTTCCGATGAGGCCGTTGGTCGTTGCGCCACAGATCGCGAAGCCCACCACCAGAGCCCAGAAGGTTCGGACCCGGCTCGCGTCGCGCAACGCCTGTATCGCGGCCCTGGCGGGGTTCACCGTCGACTCCACGACGACCGCTGTGTAATCCTCCGGCGCTCCGTAGGGGGTCACGCCGATGTCCGCCGGCATGTTGCGCAGCCACCGCAGGACGAAGGGCACCACGATCAGCGACCCGCCTGCGATGAGGAACGAGGCGGCGCGCCAGCCGGACCTGTCGACGAGCTGAGCGATCAGGGGCAGAAAGATCAGCTGCCCCGTCGCACTGCCTGCCGTCAGGATTCCCGACACGAGCCCACGCCGCTGCACGAACCACCGATTGGTCACCACCGCCGCGAAGACGAGGGCCATCGATCCGGTACCCAGGCCGATCATGACGCCCCAGGTCAGTACCAACTGCCATGCCTGGGTCACGAACACACTCAGAGCGCTGCCTGCCGCCACGACGATCAACGCCGTCGATGTCACCGCCCGGATTCCGAAGCGTTCCATCAGGGCCGCAGCGAACGGCGCAGTCAATCCGAACAGCACGAGGTTCACACCCACAGCCAGCGACAGCATCGACCGCGGCCAGCCGAACTCGTCCTGCAGCGGCACTATCAGCACGCTCGGTGCCGCCCGGAAGCCCGCGGCGCCGACCAGAGCGAGGAATGCCACGGCGGCAACGATCCAGGCCGGGTGAATCCGCCTGCGCGTCCTGATCTCGGAAGTCACGGTGACATTGTGCGCCTTGTCGGCTGGCACACTGGAGCGGTGACCGTCAGCTCTTCCCACACGACCAAGTCAGGGCCCCTCGGTCCGCAGGAGATGGCGACCGCTGCCGTCATGAGCAGCTTCACCGTCGCCCTGACGGTGATCGGTGTGCTGGTGCCGATGGCGGCGATCCTTCAGGTCGTCGCGGCGATTCCCATGTCGGTTGTCGCGCTCCGGTATCGAACTCGCGCACTGGTCACCTCCGCGGTCGCCGGCACCCTCGTCGGATTCGTCGCGGCCGGCACCCAGACGGCCATCACCGTCGCCAGCGCCGCCCTACTCGGCGGCCTGGTCGGGCGGGCCAAGCGCAAGAAGCAAGGACTGTTCGGCGTTCTCGTCACCTCGATGGTCGTCGGGCCGGCACTCGGAGCGTTGACCGTGCTGATGCTCCTCGTCCTCGTTCCGCTGCGCGAGCTGTTCCTCGAGACTCTCCGCAACACGTTCGAGGGCATTTCACGACTGCTCGAGCGCACATCGGCACTGCAAGGCGTTGCCGACGTGATCCGCACCGGCTCCACGACCGTGCTCGACAACTGGTGGTGGTGGGCAGGCGGATCGATCGCCTTCGGCATCATCACCGGAACGCTGTTCGCATGGCTCATTCTCACCGCGATCCTCGACCGGCTCTCCACCATTCCCACCCCCGAGCCGCTGGCCCCCAGCACCGACGACGAGATCGGGCCGCTGCCGGTCACGCTCAACGCGGTGGGATTCCGCTACCCGGGAAGCACGACGTCCGCGCTGACCGGCGTCGACCTCCGCATCGAGACCGGCGAATTCGTGACGATCGTCGGCCACAACGGTTCCGGCAAATCGACGCTGACTCGGATCCTCGCCGGCCTCGAACCGTCGGAGGGAACCGTGGACAGGCCCGGCTCGACCGGTCTCGGACGGTACGGCGGCACCGCGGTGGTGCTGCAACGCCCCGAAAGCCAGATCCTCGGCACCCGCGTCGCCGACGACGTGGTGTGGGGACTGCCTCCCGGCGACTCACGCCCCGACGTGGAGGCCCTGCTCGACGAGGTCGGCCTCGGCGGCATGGGGGCGCGCGACACTGCCTCCCTGTCCGGCGGCGAAATGCAGCGACTGGCCGTCGCCGCCGCACTCGCTCGCCGTCCGGCACTTCTCATCGCGGACGAGGCAACCGCGATGATCGACGCCTCCGGGCGCGAACATCTGGTCTCGCTCCTCGCCGAACTACCACGCAGGCACGAGATGTCCGTCGTGCTCGTCACCCATCACGTCTCGGAGACCGTCGCTGCGGACCGAGTCGTACATCTGCACGAGGGCTACCAGGTGCAGTACGACACCGCCTGGATGCACGCTCGAACGGACAATCCGACTGCGCTGCACGATAATTCGAGTGAACGACTCCTCGAACTGAGCGGGGTCGAGCACACGTACAACCGCCGCACCCCCTGGGCGCAGGTAGCACTGAACGGCGTCGACATCACCGTCAAACGTGGTGAGGGTGTGCTGGTTCTCGGTGGCAACGGTTCGGGCAAATCCACACTCGCCTGGATCATGGCCGGCCTCACCGGCCCGACCGGCGGCACCGCCCAGCTCGGCGGCAAGGCGATGACCTCACGCGTCGGCGATGTCGGGCTCGCGTTTCAGCACTCCCGCCTGCAGTTGCAGCGGCGCACCGTCTCCGAGGACATCGCGGCCGCCGCCGGCCCCGAAACAGGCTCTGCCACAGTGTCGGCCGCGATGGACGCCGTCGGCCTGGACAGATCGTTGGCCGCTCGCGACATCGATTCGCTCAGTGGTGGTCAGATGCGACGCGTCGTGTTGGCGGGGCTCATTGCGCGTCGACCTCGAATGCTGGTTCTCGACGAGCCACTGGCCGGGCTCGACCCTCCCGGACGCGACGACATCATCGGTGTTCTCGCCGGACTGCGCGATCGCGGAGTCGCCATCGTCGTGATCTCGCACGACGTGGACGGAATGGACACCGTCTGCAGCCGCACCATCACGATGGCCGACGGCCACATCGTCTCCGATTCGATCCTGGGGAGCGTGCACTCGTGACCACCGTCGTACTGCGTCAGGTCCCACGATTCTCACCGATCCACCGCCTGTGGGCCGGCACCAAACTCGTCGCGGTACTGCTGCTGAGCATCACTCTCGTCGTGGCACCGACGTGGCCCGCCCTCGGAATCGTGTTCGCACTGTTGGTCGTCGCCGCGATCGTCGCGCACGTCCCGATCACCGCAGTGCCGCGTCCACCATGGTGGATCTGGGCACTGTTCGGAGTGGGCGCACTGATCAACCTGCCGATCGGAGGCGCAGCAGTACTGGTGTATCTGCGCGCGACGCTCTTCATCTTCGTCCTGCTCGGCGCGTCGATGATGATCGGCTGGACCACCTCGATGAGCGACATCGCACCTGCGGTCTCCAAACTGGGCACGCCGCTGAAGAAGCTGAAGTTGCCGGTCGACGAGTGGGCCGTCGCCGTGGCTCTGAGCCTGCGGTCGCTTCCGCTGCTGATCGAAGAGATGCGCACCCTGAACGCGGCTCGACGCCTGCGCCCCAAGCCGGTCGTCAACAGCGCCTCGGACAATTCCCTGGTCGACATCGTCACGACGGTGATGTCGGTTGCCATCAGACGGGCCGACGAAATGGGTGGGGCCATCACCGCCCGCGGAGGCACCGGAATGATCACCGCCACCGAGGCACGGTTCAAGGCCTCCGACGCGGTGACGCTGACCGTGGTGACTCTCGCGTGCGCCACAGCCATCGCGATCAGTGTCCTGTGGAGCTGAGCTACCCGCCCGCGAGACGCTCGGTGCGCGAGTTCAAGGCCTTGACGAACACGTCCGGGATGTCTCGGGGATCCTCCGCAACATAGCTCGTTCCGCCGGTTGCAGCCGAGACCTGTTGCAGTGCAACAGGATCCGCGTCACCGGTGACGCCGACGGTGATGATCACGATGGGCCGCACCGGATCCTGTTCCTTCTGCAGCGTTGCCAGCAGCTGATCGAGGGAAATACTGCCCTCGTCTTCGTTGGCTCCGTCGGTCAGGATGATGACGCTGTTGACGTAATCGGGGTCGTATCCCTCCTTGACCCGCCGGAACGCAGCCAACGTGGTGTCGTAGAGCCCTGTTCCGCCTCCGACGAGAGCCGGAAGACCTCGGATCGAATCGAGAATGGCGTCGCGCTGCGACTTTCCGTTGAAGGTACCGTCGGCCTTGCCCATCGGCACCAACTCGCGGTAGTCCTGCTTGCCGCCACCGAGGCCGATCGAGAAAGCCCAGAGGCCCATTTCCGTCTGGTCGCTGAACAGCGAGTTGGCACCGACCGATGCGTCGACGGTGAGTGCGATACGCGTCGAGTCGCCCGACTTCGCCGCCATCGAACCCGAGACGTCCTCGACCACGAGCGTGCGCAGCGGCAGCGCCAGGACGGCCCAGTCTCGCAATGTCGTTTCGATGGACAGCGGGTTCTTGATCTCGAGCGACGCCACCGATCCGACGCCTCGGCCGTCGGACAGTGGTGTGCCACTCGACGTTCGGAACCCGGCTGCGACCAAGATGTCGGTGGCCGACGTAGTGGCGAGCACCGAGGCCAACGCCGCTCCTGCCTTCTTCACGCGGTCGTACTCGGGTCCGGCCGGTGCCGTGACGGCCAGTGGGTAGTTGAGGAAGTAGCTCCCGGTCGGCGGAACCGACTCGGTCAACTCCGATCCCGGATTGTCGGCCTCGTACGCCAGCAGCGCCTGCTCCGTGGCCACGCTGGTGCCGCCGTCCGTGGCCACCTGGGCCACCAGATCCGGGGTGTCGTGTGGGGCGTCCGCGATCCGTCCGAAGTCCTGCGCCATGGGCACCAGTGCCGCCGACACGGCCTTGGCGTCGGAGATGGCCACCTCGGATTCGGCCAGTGCACCGAGGATCGCGGCATTCGATGCGCTGCTGGTCAGGGGGTCACCGATGCGTTGACCGGGAAGTTGGAGCACGCTGAGCCAGGTATCGGTCACCGGCACGGCATCGGATTTCGAGACCAGGACCGGCAGCGTGTTCGCGACCGAGGCCTTGGCCAGCTCGGGAAGTGCCCCGGTCGAGCGCAGGGTCTTGAGCAGCCACAGCGTCGAATCCGGGATCCACAGATCCGGACGCTCGTCATCGGTTCCGGCGATTTCGGTGGCCGTATCGGTGGGGCGTTCGGGGCGGACCTCGAAGTTCACGCAGCCGCGCTCGACCTCGCCTGCCTGCGAGACGATCTGCTGCACCGGTTCGGCGATCGACATGTCCACCGCCAGCGAGACCGTGTCGAGGGAATCGCAGGTGTCCGCACCGGATGCGCGTACGGCCTGCACTCCGAACCAACTGCCGACCACGACAACGACTGCCACCAGCGCGAGCACCGACCAGGTCGCGGCCGAACCGAACCGGCGCGGACTACCGCTGTGACGTCCCGACATCGATGCAACCCCCTGCTCGGCCCCCAGCTGCACTCACGAATGCAACCGCACGCACACTCAGAAGTGACGCGACGCACAGCATAGTAGCCTCCTCAGCGACCGGAGCGACTTCTGAGCGCATTGACGAACACGTTGGGGATCTCCGCAGGATTTCGTGCGACGAAGCTCGTACCGCCCGTGGCCGCCGAAATTTGTTGCAGTACACCGGCATCCGCATCGTCGGTGATTCCGATGGTGACGATGACGACCGGCTTGGACGGGTCCTGCTCGGCTCGCAGAGTCGACAGCAGCTCGTCGAGCGAGATGCTGTCGGGGTCCTCGTTGGTGCCGTCGGTGAGGATGATGACGCTGTTCACCGCATCGGGGTCGTAGCCCTGCTGCACGGTGCGGAACGCGGCCAACGTGGTGTCGTACAACCCGGTACCACCTCCGACCAGGGACGGCAGCGTTCGGGTCTGCTGCAACAGCACCTCACGCTGAGTGGTGTTGCCGACCTGCTCGTCCATTCGCCGGATCGGTGCCAGCTCACGGTAGTCCTGATCGCCACCGCCGAGTCCGATCGAGAACGCCCACAACCCCATCGACGCGTTGTCGGGGAACAGCCGATTTCCGGTCTCACTGGCCTGCACCGTCATGGCGATACGTGAATTCGCCCCGGCGCTGTAGTTCATCGATCCGGAGACATCCTCCATCACCAACGCCCGCGACGGGAGCGCCAAGATCTGGTACTGACGCAACGTCGATTCGGCGGCCTGTTGATCGGCAATCGTCAGGGGCGTGACGTCCCCGATCCCGCGATCGGAATCGAGCGAGGCCATGTCTGCGGAGCGGAACCCGGCGTCGGACAGAGCCTGCTGCCCCTGTTCGGATTGAATGGCCGTGGCCAGTGCCGTCCCGACGGACTTCGCGGTCTCGTGTCGATCGCCCGCGGGTTCGGTCACCGCCAGCGGAAAGTTCAGAAAGAAGGCACCGGTCGGCGGAGCCGTCGCGCCGAGTTCGACGTTCTTGTCCTGCTGGTAGTCCAGGTAGGCCTGCTCGGACACCACCGCGACTCCCCCGTCGGCGACCAGATCGTCGAGGCGCACCGTCGGATCGGCCTCGCCGCGAGTGGCGGCCTGAGCCTGAGCGATGGGGACGAGCGCCGCCGAGACCGAGTCGAGCGCGGTCTCGTCCGATCCGGCCTCTGCCACCGCGCCCAGGATGGCCGCGTCGGACGTGGTGTTGGCCAACGGATTACCGATGCGCAGACCTTCGAGCTTCAAGGCAGTGAGCCAGGTGTCGAAGAACGGCACCTCGTCCTTGCGTGCCGCGAGCACGGCGGGGGTAGCCGCCACCGATTGACTCGCCAAGTCGATCAACGACGCAGTGGACCGCACCGTCTTGCCGATCCACAGTGACGAATCGGGAACCCAGAGCGAGGGCACGTCGTCGCCCTTGGCCACCGCGGCCGAGACTTGACCCGACTCGGTGGCGGTGACCTCGACGGCTGCGCAACCCAACTCCTCCGACGAGGTGTTGTCGACGATCTGCTGCAACACGGGTGCGATCGCCGGATCCGCGGCAAGCGACAAGGCCTCGGGATCACCGCACTCGGAACCGAAGGCCTTCAGACCGACGAACACTCCGCCGCCGAGAACCAGCAACAGAACAACGGCCACGATGCCGTACTTGGCCATGCCCCTACTGCGCGAGGTGGACGACGGGGCACTGTGTCTACCGGGCATGGCGCGCTCCTACTTCATCGGTCGTTCCACAGGTTCCACTCCTGCCCCGTCAGGCGTAGATCTTGACGAACGTCTTCAACGAGTTCTCGATGTCGCCCTTGAGAGCGCGCGCGACGCCGGAGCCGATCGGACCGAACAGCGGCGCGCCGCCGAGGTTGATGTCGATGGTGATCTCGGAACCGTCACCCTTGGATTTCACGGACATGTTCAGACCGATCTTGACCCCGCCCTTGCCGTTGCCCTTGAGCTCGAGCTTCTTGGGCGGGTCGTAGGACTCGATCTTCCAGGACACGCGGTTGCGCATGCCCTTCACGCTGGCGACGGAGTCCAGGGTGGTGCCGACGGCCAGCTGCTCGGGCAGCTCACCGCGCCACGCTTCGTGGATGGAGAGCCACTGCTCGTAGCCGGACAGATCGGACGCGTGCGCCCACGTCTGCTCGGGGGTCAGCGGGACGTCGAGGGAAACCTTCAGCTTGGCCACAGCAGGGATGGTAACCGTTGAACGAAAAATGCCCGTGTGAGGCCTTGCTCACACGGGCACTTTCGATGGAGCCTGGATCGGTCAGTGAGCGCTGGCCTTCTCCGCACCGATACCGGTGAGGGAGCGAACCTCCATCTCGGCCTGCTTGTCGGTGCTCTCGGTGTCCTTCGAGATCAGGGTTCCGACGATGCCGAGGATGAATGCCAACGGGATCGAGACGATGCCGGGGTTGGACAACGGGAACCAGGCGAAGTCCGAGCCGGGAATCATCGACGTCGGCGATCCGGAGACGGCCGGGGAGAAGACGATCAGCACGATCGTCGAGATCAGACCGCCGTACATGCTGAACAGTGCGCCGGTGGTGGTGAAGCGACGCCAGAACAGCGAGTACAGGATGGTCGGCAGGTTCGCGGCCGCAGCGACTGCGAACGCGAGTGCGACCAGGAACGCGATGTTCTGCCCGTTGGCGAGGATGCCGAGGCCGATGGCCAGGATCCCGATGACGACGGCGGTGATGCGCGAGACCTTGACCTGCTTCTTGTCGTCGACCTTGCCCTTCTTGATGACGCTCGCATAGATGTCGTGAGCGAACGACGCCGACGCGGTGATCGTCAATCCGGCGACCACGGCCAGGATGGTCGCGAAGGCGACCGCCGAGATGACGCCGAGCAGAATGACGCCGCCGAGTTCGAAGGCCAACAGCGGAGCTGCGGAGTTCTGACCGCCGGCCGAGGCCAGGATGCGGTCGGGTCCGACGATCGCTGCGGCACCGTAGCCGAGCACCAGGGTGAACAGGTAGAACGCACCGATGAGCGCGATGGCCCACACGACGCTGCGACGAGCTTCCTTGGCGGTGGGCACCGTGTAGAAGCGCATCAGCACGTGCGGCAGACCCGCGGTGCCGAGCACGAGTGCGATACCGAGCGAGAGGAAGTTGATCTTCGAGGTGGCACTTCCGCCGTACTGAGCGCCTGGCTCGATGACGTCACGTGCTGCCACGGCCTCGTTGGCCGATCCGGCCACCATGGCCTGTGCGCTGCCGAGCAGCTCGGAGAAGTTCAGGCCGAACTTGGCGAGAACCAGAACGGTCATGAACGCCGCACCTGCGATGAGCAGAACGGCCTTGATGATCTGTACCCAGGTGGTGCCCTTCATGCCGCCGATGAGCACGTACGCGATCATCAGCACACCGACGATGGCGATGACGATGGACTGCCCGGTGCGGTCGGAGATGTCGAGCAGCAGTGCGACGAGTCCGCCTGCACCTGCCATCTGTGCGAGCAGGTAGAACAGTGACACCGTCAGCGTGGACAGAGCAGCTGCGGTACGAACCGGTCCTTGCTTGAGTCGGAAGCTCAGCACATCCGCCATCGTGAATTTGCCGGTGTTCCTGAGCAATTCGGCGACGAGGAGCAGTGCAACGAGCCAGGCGACGAGGAAGCCGATGGAGTACAGGAAGCCGTCGTAACCGTAGACGGCGATGGCACCGGCGATGCCGAGAAAGCTTGCGGCCGAGAGGTAGTCACCGGCGATGGCAACGCCGTTCTGCGGTCCGGAGAATCCGCCGCCTGCGGTGAAGAACTCCGCGGAGGTCGCATTCTTCTTCGATGCGCGGATGACGACGGCCATCGTGATGATGACGAACGCGCCGAAGATCGCGATGTTGACGAGGGGTTCACCGACGGTGGTGTCGGCAGCCTGGGCCAATACGTTCACGGCGGGAGTGGAGCCTGCGGAATGACCGATCATCAGTTTTTCGCTCCCTGGGAGGCTTCCATCTCGGCGCGCAGGGCTGCGGCGCGAGGATCGAGTTCACGGTTGGCGAACTTCACGTAGATGCCGGTGATGGCGAACGTCGTGACGAACTGGCCGAGGCCGAGCAGCAGGCCGATGTTGATGTTGCCCCACACCTTGGTCGACATGAAGTCCACGGCGTAGGTGCTCAGCAGCACGTAGAGGATGTACCAGACCAGGAAGAACCCGGCCATCGGGAACACGAAGCTACGCAGGCGTCGTCGGAGTTCCTGGAACTCGGGACTGGCCTGCATGTCGACGAACGCTTGCGCGTCCGGTGGCGAATTGGTTTCCGATGCGGTCACCTTGGACTCCTGAAGTAGATGTGAGCTGTAGCTGACTCGGAACAATAATGAGAGTCAGGTCACAAAATCAGGAGGTGGTGTCGATCACACGATGGGCTGCGGGAGTGTGCGACGAGCGGTCGAGAATGGCAGTTGAGCGGCTCTACAGTTCACGCTCTCGGTCTTTGCCCATGTCGAGGCCCTCCGGCAGGTGCAGTCGCGCGAAGATGCGGGAGATGTCCGACGGGATCGTTCTTCGGGTGGCGAGGCTGACGGCGATCATCGAGGCGAAGGCGACGGGGACGCTGACGGCGGCGGGGTAGCCGAGGATCGCTGCCGCCCAGCCGCCGAGGACGCCGTCGGAGATGGGGGTGACGACGGAGATCGACGCGGCGACGAGTGAGATGCTGCCGCCGAGGAGCAGTCCGGTTGCCGCTCCGGCTGCGGTGAGTCCGCGCCACCAGATTCCCAGCACCAGCAGTGGGCACAGGGTGGACGCGGCGACGGCGAAGACGAGTCCGACGGTGCGCGAGAGGTCGAGTGAGACGACGCCGATCGACAGCGCCAACGGCACGGCTCCGGCGAGGATCGCGGCGACGCGGAAGTCTCGGACCTTGCCCGAGAGGACGTCGGTACTGAGCACTCCTGCGATGCTGACCAGTAGTCCGGATGAGGTCGACAGGAAGGCCGCGATGGCACCTGCGGCCACCAGTGCGGCCAGTAGTTGTCCCGGTATTCCGGACAGCACCGAGCCGGGCAGCAGCAGCACCGCTGCGTCGGATGCTCCGGTGATGAGCAGTTGCGGCACGTACAGCCGGGCGAAGACGCCGAGCACCGTCGGGAACAGGTAGAACATGCCGAGCAAGGCCAGGACGGTGAGCGAGGTCAGTCTGGCCGCTCGACCGTCCGGGTTGGTGTAGAAGCGCACGAGCACGTGCGGCAGGCCGAGGGTTCCGAGGAACGTGGCCAGGATCAGCGAGTACACCTGATACAGCGGGTGGGCCCCGCCCAGTCCCCCGCCCGGCATCGCCCACGCCCGGTCGGTGGTCGGCGCTCCCGCGACGACGGGAACGGGTGATCCGGCGTCGAGCGTCAACGACGTGCCCGAGGCGAGCCGATGTTCGCCCGCGTCCAGCAGGACTCGCCCGTCGACGCTTTCGTCGTCGAGGGTTCCCGTCACGGCGACGACGATCGGCGAATCCACTTGCACGAGAACATCGGTGGTGATGTCGACGACGGTCTGCTCGGTCACCGTCGGTGGGGCAGGACTGCCGACGCTGCGGTCGTCGGCGAAGAAGTGCACGGCCAGCACCAGTGCCGGGATCGCGATCGCGGTGAGCTTGAGCCAGTACTGGAACGCTTGGACGAAGGTGATCGAGCGCATGCCACCGCCGACGACGTTCGCGATCACGATCAGCCCCACCGCCAGGGCACCGACCCAGCCGGGCACTCCGAGCAGAATGTTCAGTGTCAGGCCTGCACCCTGAAACTGCGGCACCAGATACAGCGCACAGATGACCACCACCACCAGCATCGCCACGGTCCGCAACCATGGTGCGCCGAGACGGAATTCGACGAAATCGGGCACCGTGTACGCGCCACTTCTGCGCAGTGGAGCCGCGACGAACAGCAGCAGTCCCAGGTATCCCGCGGTGAAGCCGACCGGGTACCACAGCGCATCGGCTCCGTACTTCGCGATGAGCCCTGCAACCCCGAGAAACGATGCAGCCGATAGGTATTCGCCGCTGATGGCAGCAGCATTCCACCGCGGCCCGACGGTGCGCGAGGCCACCAGGAAGTCGGAGGTGGTGCGGGCCAGCCGAACTCCGTAGATGCCGATGCCCACCGTGGCCACGGCCGCCAGGATCAGCGCGATCACGGTGGCGACCGGAATGGATCCGTTCACGTGCGCCTAGTCCTCGACCAGGCCGACGAACTCGGTCTCGTTGCGCTCGGCTCGGCGCACGTACGCCCAGCCGACACCGAACAGCAACGGATAGATCGCCACCCCCAACACCAACCACGGCAGACCGATGCCGGACGGCGCGACGTCGGTGAAGCGTGCGAGGAGCATGCCCAGCAACGGAATTGCGAACAGAATCGACAGCGTCATCACCGCCAGGCGCACCGACAGCAGAAGCTGCGCGCGAACCAGGCTGCGGACCAGGGCGTCGCCCACTTCGGTTTGCTCCTGCACTTCGACGCGGGTGCGCACCATCCGCGCGCCGCGACGTTGCGAAAGCACCACCCGCTGTCGGTGTGGCTGGGTCATCGCTCGATCCTCGTCACCGGGTGGACCACGATTGCAGCGGACCGCGGACCAGTCTGTCCTTGAGTTCTCTCGCGTGCCGTCGGCTCACCGGCAGTTCGCAGGCCGCGAGGTTTCCGCTGGCCCGCAGGCACACCACCAGTCCCGAACCGACACTGCGGATCCCTGTGACCAGACGCAGCGAGACCAGGTAGGAGCGGTGCACGCGCAGGAATCCGGCATCGGCCCAGCGACTTTCGAGGGCCGAGATCGGGATCCGCACCAGATGCGAGCCGTTGGAGGTGTGCAATCTCGCGTAGTCGCCGTCGGCCTCGACCCACGCCACCGACGACCGGTGCACCAGGGTGGTGGTTCCGCCGAGCTCGACGGGAATGACCTCGTCGGCCGAGGTGTCCGCGGACTCCGCGGGTCGACGCCGCGCGAGCAGCACCCGGCGCAGCGCCTCGGTGAGCCGATCCTCGCGCAAGGGCTTGAGCAGGTAGTCGACGGCACCGAGATCGAAGGCAGCCAGCGCCCGGTCGTCGTGGGCGGTGACGAACACGACGGCGGGTGGTCGCGCGAATGCCGACAGGATGCCGGCGAGCTCGAGCCCGTCGAGTCCGGGCATATTGATGTCGAGGAACACCGCGTCCACCACGTTCTGCCCCGAGGTCTGCTTGAGTTGGCGGAGCGCGGTGGTCGCGTCCTGCGCGGTGAACACCTCGGCGACGGTGTCCTGCTGACGCAGCAGAAAGGCGAGTTCGTCCAGTGCCGGGCGCTCGTCGTCGACGGCGAGAACGATCAACCCGCGGCCGGGGGCGGAGTTGGCAGCCTGCGTCATGCTCGTACACCCGGCCTGAATTTCGGCACCCGCAGACTCACTTTGGTGCCTGCGCCCGGTGCGGTGTCCACTACGAGACCGTAGTCGTTTCCGAAGGCTGCCCGCAGCCGATCGTCCACGTTCGCCAATCCGACATGGGCCGCGTCCTCGGTGTGCAGGCTTCCCGAGCGCAGCACGTCCGGATCCATCCCCACCCCGTCGTCCTCGATGCTGATCACTGCGTCGGTGCCCTCGTCGGCGGCGATGATCGTCACGCGGCCGCCGTCGGCCTTGCCGGACAGGCCGTGTCGGACGGCGTTCTCGACGAGCGGCTGCAGCGCGAGAAACGGCAGCGCGACGCCCAACACCTCGGGTGCGACCTGCAAGGTGACCTGGAGGGAATCACCGAAGCGGGCCCGTTCGAGCGTCAGGTACCGATCGATGTTGCGTAGCTCGTCCGCGAGCACCGTGAACTCGCCTGCGTTGCGGAACGAGTATCGGGTGAAGTCGGCGAACTCGAGCACCAGCTCACGCGCTCGATCCGGGTCGGTGCGCACGAACGACGCGATCGTGCCGAGTGCGTTGTAGATGAAGTGCGGGCTGATCTGTGCGCGCAGCGCCCGTACCTCGGCGCGGTCCAACCGCGCCCGGGACGCGTCGAGTTCGGCGAGCTCGATCTGACCGCAGGCGTAACGCGCGACCTCGGCGATGGCCCCGAGCATGCCCGGTCCCGGCTCGGCGACCACGGCTGCCCCCAACACCCCGACCACCGGAGACTCGTCGACAACCAACGGCTGCACCACCAACGCTCTGACCTCGTGGATCGACCCGAGCGGCAGACGCACCAGGACGCGCCGCTGCCCGTCCACCGCCCGCTTCGCCGCCTCGACGAAGGCCGGTGTCAGCTCGTCCCACGGGCCGTCCCAGGCCAGCAGCGAACCGTCGGGGTCGCAGATTCCCAATGCGTCCGCACCGGTCAGTACCCGCAGGTGCGGCGCGGCCGCGGCGGCCGAACGAGTGTCGAGACCGTCACGCAACGGCTTGGCCGCCAGCGACGCGGTGTGCAGGGTGGCGTGGACGGCTCGCTCGGCCGGTGTGGTGAGGTCCCGTCGACCGCGCAGACTGATCACCGCGATGACCGAGACGATCACGGCCACGATCACCGCCATCGACGCCAGTGCCGCGGTCATCGCGCGCACGTGGTCGAGGTGGGCACGTTCAGGAAGCGTTCGACGAGCCAGTCGACTCCGATGCCGTTTGCGGCCAGTTCGGCATGGCCCTGCTCCGGTTCGGAGCGAAGCTCGACGTCGTCGCCCAGTGCGCAGGCCTCGGCTACCGCGTCCCGGGTCCATCGGGGATCGATGAGGTCGTCGCGTTCACCGACCAGGACCAGCAGCGGTACCTCGGTGCGAGAAGTCGGTACCGCAACCGATTCGAGCCACTGCGTCATCCGATCCGATGCATCCGCGGAGTCCGGGAGGGCGTCGGCCGGATCGAGAACGGCTCCGGCGTCGGCCTTGGAGAAGCCGAGCAAATCACTGCAGGCGGTCAGCGCGGTCACGTTGTCGGCGAACGTGCCGCGAATGTAGTCCGCGCGTTCGGCACTCGGATCTGCGGCGTGCAGACCCTCGTACAGGTACGGCACCAGCAGCTGACGCGGCACGGTCTGCTCGGTCTCGGGCGCGAAGAACCGCGTCAGATCGGCTGCGGGCGACAGCGCCGCGGCACCGACCAGTTGCAGACCGTCGCCGTAGTCGCCACTGCGCTCGGCTGCCGCCCAGACCGCCTGTCCGCCTTGGGAGGTGCCCACTGCGCCCCACCTGGTGCCGACGTCGGGAACCACGTTGCGGGCCGCGCGCACCGCGTCGATCACGTCGTACGCTGCGGCGTCCCGGTCGAGGTAGGCGGGATCTCCCGGAGTTCCGAGACCCTGGTAGTCCGTCACCACGACCACGGTGCCGCGTTCGAGGAACGGCGTCACCAATCCGATGGTGCCCAACAGGTTCGGATAGAGCGAGGGTGCGCACTCGTCGGTGACACCGGTGGTGCCGTGCCCGACGGAGACGATCGGCCAGCCGCCGGGCGGAGCAGAACCCTTGGGCACGAACACCGTTCCCGATGCCTCGGTCCCGCCCCCGGTGACCCCGTCGGTGGTGCGGTACACGACCTTGGTGACGGTTCCGCCGAGATAGGCGACACCGATGTCGACCTGCCCCAGCAGCATCGACGACACGATCGCGCCTCGCTCCGAGCCCACGGGTGCCGCGATCGACACCGGGGCGGGTGTGGCCGGATCCTCGGCAGGAGTGCTGCACGCAGCAACGGCGAACACCAGTGCCGCGGCGGCGACCAGCCGGGTCGACCTCACTGTCTCTGCGCTCCTACGGTGTGCGTCGTGCGATGCGAGCCTCCGCCGCAATTTCTTCCACGTCCAAGCCATTCAACACTGCCCGCAGAGCTTCGTCCTCCAGCTCCCCCGAGTCGCGGGCCGCGATGAGCGCCGCCCGCTGCGCGACCAGGACGTTGTGTCGCAGCGAGTCGAACAACGCCCCGGCCGCCGCGATCCGCTTCTCGCGATCCTCGGTCTCGTCGGCATCCAACCGAGCGCGCACGGAGCGTCGGACGCGCTGGATGACCTCGTCGACGCGCTCGCTGTCCACTCCGTCGATTCCGTCCTTCGCCGCGCGCTGGAGGTAGTCCTCCGCCGCAGTCCGGGCAATGGCCTGCGACAGCAGCCGCTGATTGTCGTTGCGCTGCTGCTCGAGTGGATCTGCGACGTCGAGGCGGCGGATCAACAACGGAAGCGTCAGGCCCTGCAGCAGCAACGTACCGACCGCGACGACGAAGGCCACCGCCTGAATCACGGCCCGCCCGGGAAATTCGTCGCCGAGCACCGTGGTCAGCGGTACACCGGCCGCCGCCGCAAGCGTCACCACCCCGCGCATGCCCGCCCAGGACAGCACCAGGTTCTGCTGCCACGTCAGACCTGCTTCGCCTGACGGTGATCGCCGGAACAGCTTGCGAAGCAGCATGTTTCGGCCGGAATTGGCGAAGATCCAAGCTGGTCGGACGGCCATGACCACCACCAGCACCAGCAGCGCATAGGCGAACACATGGTGGACGGGCAACCCTTCGCGCTGCACCTCCGAGATGACGAACTTCAGCTGTAAACCCATGTAGGCGAACACGAATGCCTCGAGCAAGAGATCCAGCGTCGGCCACACCTGCCGTTCCTGAACGCGGGTGGACACCGAGACGTCGGCGGTGACGCGCCCCAGCACGAAACCGGCGGTGACGACGGCGAGAACTCCCGACGCATGGATTTCCTCGGCCGCCAGATACGCGGTGAACGGCAGGACCAGACCGAGCACGGTTTCCAGCGCCGAATCCGCGATCCGATTGCGGACGAACCGCACGATGCGCGCCAGCACCAACCCCACCAATACGCCGCCCACGATCTCGTACAGGAAGAACAACACCGGTGAGCCCAGTTCGATCCGACTGCCCGTCACCGAGGCCACGGCCAGGGTGAACAGAGTCAACGCGGCCGCGTCGTTCACCAGAGACTCGCCGGTGAGGATGGCCATCATCCGCGCGGGCAGACCGAGCTTGCGCCCGACGGCGATCGCGGAGACCGCGTCGGGCGGGGCCACGACGGCACCGAGCACCAGGGCCGCGCCGAGGGTGAGCTCCGGGATCAACAGATTGGCGAACCAGCCGACGACCAATGTCGTCACGATCACCATGACGAGACCGAGTCGGAGAATCTGGCCGAGATTGCGTCGGAAGCTGACGAACGAGAAATCCAGCGCGGCGGAGTACAGCAGCGGCGGAAGCACGACGCCGAGGATCAGCTGCGGCGACAGGCTGACGTGCGGGACCCCGGGAACGAACGAGGCGATGGATCCGACGGTGACCAGGACGAGCGGAACCTGCAGATCGATGCGCCTGGCGAAACCGGCGACTGCGATCGCGAAGATGACTACGAGAAGAAGAATCGGTCCGTCCACCCCGACGATTGTGCCGTCAGCCGCACCCTGGGGCACGACCGACGGCCACGATCACCTGCACGAGGAGACCGAAAGGTCCTACTTGTCCGGAATCGCCTTCTTGGCTGCTTCCTGGACCTTGTCGATCTGATCGGAGTACTTGCCACCGGTCTTGTTGTCGATGAAGTCCCCCGCCTTCTCCACGACGTCGTCGATCTTGTCCGAGTTCTCGGCCGCAAGGTCCTTGCCCTTGTCGACGATGCCCTTCAGATTGTCTGCGAAGCCCATGACTGTCTCCTGTCGCTGAAATGATCGAACATCCGGAAGCTTACGTTTTGTACTGCGTGTTGCGTAGTGATGTTCGATTGCGCAGCGCCGATCCGAATCGATGGGCAACCTCGACGAGCGCGATTCCGATACCGCCGATGATCAATGCACTGGTGGTGGCCCCCACATTGGACGGATCGAGTTTGAAGAAGGTGCGGCAGAACGGGATCGCGAACAGCAGCAGGTAGCCACCGACCGACCCGCCGAGCAGCACGATCTTCCACCAGTTGTAGGGCCGCGCGACGACGGCCAACACCCACAGCGCGATCATGATCAGGGTGATCAGCGCGGTGGTACTGGCCTGCGTCACCTGGGTCTCGGTGGCGTTCGGGCCGGCATAGACCAGCAGGTAGGAGACGAACGTGCACGAGCCGACGATCAATCCGGACGGGACGGCCAGCCGCATCACCCGCGAGACGAATCCACTGCGCGCCCGCTCGTTGTTGGGCGCGAGCGAGAGCACGAAGGCCGGGATGCCGATGGTGAACCACGCTGCGATCGTCACGTGCCGCGGGAGGAAGGGATACGGGATCGGCTCGAAGTGGAAGATCTGCGACAGCACGCCCGAGAGCCCGATGAGGAACGCCAGCAGTACCGAGTACACCGTCTTGGTGAGGAACAGATTGGAGACGCGTTCGATGTTGCCGATGACGCGTCGCCCCTCCCCTACCACGTAGGGCAGGGTGGCGAACTTGTTGTCCAACAACACGATCTGCGCGACGGCTCGAGTGGCGGCGCTTCCCGAACCCATCGAGACACCGATATCGGCGTCCTTGAGCGCGAGCACGTCGTTGACACCGTCGCCGGTCATCGCGACCGTGTGGCCGCGAGATTGCAACGCGCCCACCATCGCCCGCTTCTGATCCGGTCGGACTCGGCCGAAGGTGGTGGAATTCGCGAGAGTGTCGGCCAGTTTCTCGGAGTCCTCGGGCAGATCGCGCGCGTCGATCGGGGCGTCGCCGCCGGGCAGGCCGAGCGATCCCGCGACCGCGCCGACCGAGACGGCATTGTCGCCGGAGATGACCTTGACCTGCACGTGCTGGCTCGCGAAGTACTCCAACGTGTCTCGGGCATCCTCGCGCACCTTCTGCTCGAGAATCACCAGTGCACGCGGGGTCACGACTCCGGGCGCTTCGCCGTCGTCGACCGAGCGGTCGGAGCTGGCGAGCAGCAACACCCGTAGACCACGCGAGCCTGTCTCCTCGGCGCGACGGGCGATGTCGGAGGAGGCGTCGAGCAGCACGTCCGGGGCACCGAGCAACCAATGCCCGTGCTCGCCGTACGACAGTCCACTCCACTTCTTGGCCGAGGAGAACGGCGCAACGGCCGTCTGCGTCCACCCCGGCGCGTCGGGATACGCCTCGCCCACGGCCTGCACGCTGGCGTTGGGCCGCGGGTCGTCGTGGGCGAGCGACGCCAATGCACTTGTCACCGAGCCGGAGTGGTCGTCGTCGATCAGCACCAACTCCGACAGCCGCATACCGTTCTCGGTGAGGGTTCCGGTCTTGTCGGCGCACACCACGTCGACGCGGGCGAGTCCCTCGATCGCGGGCAGCTCCTGCACCAGGCACTGCCGTTGACCGAGCCTGATGACGCCGACCGCGAAGGCGATCGACGTCATCAGCACCAGGCCCTCGGGGACCATCGGGACGAGCGCGGCGACCATGCCGTTGAGCGCAGGACCCAAAGCCTGCCCGCTGGAGAACAATTGGTTGTAGATGATCAGCGCACCGGCCGGAATCATCAGGTACGTGATGAATTTCAGGATCTTGTCGATGCCGCTGCGCAACTCGGACTTGACCAGCGTGAACTTGCTGGCCTCCTCGGCGAGCTTGGCTGCGTAGGCGTCGCGCCCGACCTTCGTCGCGCGGTACGCACCGCTGCCCGACACGACGAAGCTGCCCGAAAGCACCTGCGCCGCTTCGAGTTTGTGCACCGTGTCGGCCTCGCCGGTGAGCAACGACTCGTCGACCTCGAGGCTCGCGGTCTCGATCACCTCACCGTCGACGACGATCTGATCACCGGGACCCAGTTCGACGATGTCGCCGAGTACGACCTCGTCGGGCGGGATCTGCTTCGAGACGCCGTCGCGTCGAACCTGGGGCTTGTTCTGCCCCACGATGGCCAACCGATCCAGGGTGCGCTTGGCGCGGATCTCCTGCACGATGCCGATGCCACTGTTGGCGACGATCAACAGCCCGAACATGCCGTCGATCACCGAACCGGTGGACAGCACGATGATCAACAGCACACCCAGAATCGCGTTGATGCGAGTGAACACGTTGCCACGGACGATGTCGCGGACCGACCGAGAAGCTCGGGCCGGAACGTCGTTCGACTTTCCCTCGGCCCTGAGCCTGGCGACGTCCGCCTCGGTCAGCCCGGCGTCCCGCTGCGCATCGGCGTCGATAGACATGGGTGCAGCCTAGTAGGGTTCGGTCAGCCCAGCCGAGACCACCAACGATCGTCGTGCAGCGTTCGCGTGCCGTCTATTCGTTGCCCCGGCATCGGCACCGCCACCTGCACTCCGACGTCCTCGGCGGCGGCGTGCAGCCGCACTATCGGCTCCGACCACGGATGAAAAGCCAGATTGAACGTGGCCCAGTGAATCGGGACGAAGATGCCCGACGCCGTCAGATCGATGTGCGCCGTGACCGCTTCCTCCGGGTTCATGTGAATGTCCGGCCACCGCACGTCGTAGGCCCCGACGGGCAGCAGCGTCAGATCGAAGGGGCCGTAGTTGCTGCCGATCTCGGCGAACTTCGGTGTGTAGCCGGTGTCGCCGCCGAAGAAGACTCGTCGAACGGGGCCGGCGAAGGCCCAGGACGCCCACTGCGTCGAGTCCCGGGTCAGACCGCGGCCGGAGAAATGCCGAGCCTCCGTGCACGTGACGGTGAGGCCGCCGATGTTCGTCTGCTCGTCCCAGTCCAGTTCGACGATGCGCGCCTCGGGCACCCGCCACTTGCGCAGATGCGCGCCGATTCCCAGTGGCACGACGAACGGTGCCGACTGAATGCTCGCCAGCTTCTGCACCGTCGCCTTGTCGAGGTGGTCGTAATGATCGTGGGAGATCACGATGGCGTCGACGCGCGGCAGATCGACCAACTCGACCGGCGTCGGATGCAGCCGTGCCGGCCCCACCACCGAGGACGGGGACACGCGGTTGCTCCACACCGGATCGGCGAGAACGCGGTAACCGTCGACCTCGATGAGCACACTCGAGTGGCCGTACCAGGTGACCGCCAGTTCGCCCGCGTCCACCGGCGCGATCGGCGGTGCCAGCGGAATCGGGCGCTGGGGCCTGCCCTTGCCACGTTCGGTGACGAGCGAGACGAACATGTTCTGCTGCCCCTTCTCGCCGCGCCCGGGAACGTAGCTCGAGCTCGGGTCGGAGTTGTGGAACCGGCGATCGCGGTAGCGCGGAGAGCCGGCGGCGTACGGGGTGATGTGCACGCGCCTGGCACCGATCGCCGACGGCAGCCCCCACGTCGCGCGTGCCAACCATGCACCGCTCAGTGCTGCGGCGGCTCCCAGTACGAACTTCGTCTTCGTCACGGTCCCCAGAGTAGGCGGCGCCGAAGTCTTCGCAGCTCACCCGTAGCCTTGCCGTATATTATTCGCGTCGGTTTTGCTGCTAGAAGGGGAGACATTGAGTACCGAACAGCTCGAATTCCAGGCGGAGACGCGTCAGCTCCTGGATCTGATGGTGCACTCCATCTACTCCAACAAGGACAGCTTTCTCCGTGAACTGATCTCGAACTCCTCGGACGCGCTGGACAAGCTGCGCCTGGAGTCGTACCGCAACAAGGACCTGGACGTCGACGTCTCGGATCTGCACATCGAGATCGACATCGACTCCTCCGCTCGTACCCTCACCATCCGGGACAACGGCATCGGTATGTCCCGCTCCGAGGTCATCGACCTCATCGGCACACTGGCCAAGTCGGGCACCGCCGAGGTACGCAGGAAGCTCAAGGAAGCCAAGGACGCGGCCGCTTCCGAGGAGCTCATCGGCCAGTTCGGCATCGGCTTCTACTCGACGTTCATGGTGGCCGAGAAGGTCACGCTGCTCACCCGCAAGGCCGGCGAGAGCACGGCGACGAAGTGGGAGTCCACCGGCGAGGGCACCTACGAGATCACCGACGTCGACGACGCCCCGCAGGGTTCCTCGGTGACGCTGGCCCTCAAGCCGGCCGACGAGGAGGACCACCTCCACGATTACGCGTCCGAGCGCAAGATCAAGGAACTGGTCAAGAAGTACTCCGACTTCATCGCCTGGCCCATTCGCATCGACGTCGAGAAGCGCGTCAAGAGCGAAGAGGAAGGCGGCGAGGACACCGTCACGATCGAGACCGAAACGATCAACTCGCAGAAGGCGCTGTGGACCCGCTCCAAGGACGAGGTGTCCGAGGAGGAGTACAAGGAGTTCTACAAGCACGTCAGCCACGCCTGGGACGAGCCGCTCGAGGTCATCCCGTTCAAGGCCGAGGGCACGTTCGAATACCAAGCGCTGCTGTTCATTCCGTCGCAGGCGCCGTTCGACCTGTTCATGCGCGAGAGCAAGGCCGGCGTGCACCTGTACGTCAAGCGCGTGTTCATCATGGACGACTCGCAGGAACTGCTGCCCGAGTACCTGCGCTTCGTCAAGGGTGTCGTGGACGCAGCGGACCTCTCGCTCAACGTCTCTCGCGAAATCCTGCAGCAGGACCGGCAGATCCGCGCGATCCGTCGACGCCTCACCAAGAAGGTGCTCTCCACGGTCAAGGAGCTGCAGAGCGAGCAGCCCGACAAGTACAAGACGCTGTGGTCGCAGTTCGGAACGGTCCTCAAGGAGGGCCTGATCTCCGACAGCGACAACCGCGAAACCCTGTTGGGCATCGCGTCGTTCGCGTCCACCAACTCCGAGGATGGCGTGACCACCCTCGCCGAGTACGTGGACCGGATGAAGGACGGCCAGCAGCAGATCTACTACATGACCGGCGAATCGCGTCAGCAGATCGAGAGCTCGCCGCACATGGAGGCGTTCAAGGCTCGCGGGCTCGAGGTGCTGCTGCTCACCGATTCGGTCGACGAGGTGTGGGTCGGCAACGTCACCGACTTCGACGGAAAGTCGTTCCAGTCCATCGCGAAGGGCGAGGTGGACCTCGACACCGAAGAGGAGAAGAAGGAGTCCGAGGCCAAGCGCGAGGAGCAGGACAAGGAGTTCGCGGACTTGCTGACCTGGCTCACCGAGACCCTCGGCGAGGACGTGAAGGAGGTACGTCTGTCGACACGACTGACGACGTCACCGGCCTGCGTCGTCGGTGACGAGTTCAGCTTCTCCCCGCAGCTCGAGAAGATGTACAAGGCCTCGGGCCAGTTCGTACCGACCTCCAAGCGCATCCTCGAACTCAACCCCACCCACGATCTGGTGACGGGTTTGAAGAAGGCTCGCGAGGATCGCAGCGACGATCCGCATCTCGCCGAGACCGCCGAATTGCTCTACGCGACGGCCTTGTTGGCCGAAGGCACCGAGCTCAAGGACCCGGCGAAATTCTCCAAGCTGCTCGCCGATCGGTTGACCCGCACGATCTGAGTGCCTGCGGCAGTGGTGTGGTCATGTGCCCTGGGCGGCGCACAACCACACCACTGCGGCGCAGCCGCACTCACTGCGGGGGCAGGATGTGCTCCCCCGTCTTGTCGGTGCTCAGCGACAGTGAACTGATGTACTGCTTCTCCCCGTTCGGCCCCGGCACGTTGGACGCGATCATGTCGGGTCGCTCGAATTCCATGCCGCTGACGTGGCACATCACGAGCGCGTCGGACGGGTTGCCGTGCTCGTCGAACATCGGCAGATCGATGCCGTCATCGGTGCGACGCAGGTAGTACTTGCCCTTGGTCGCCACCGCCAGGATGGGCGGAAGAACCAGTGCGAGAACGAGAGCCACGATGGGCGAATACGGTTTGATCGCAGATCCGAATGCGCCGAAGAACACCAGAATCGACAGGATCGCCGATACCGCCATCGATCCGAAGCCGACCGGGTTGATGTTGTAGAGCATGCCGCGTCGGAACTCGGGCACCTTGGGCGAGAGCCCCAGAATGTATTTGTTGAACACGATGTCCGACGCCACCACGGCGATCCACGCGATACCGCAGTTGGCGTAGAAGCCGAGAATGCTGTTGAGGAAGTCGAACATGTTGGCTTCCATCAGGATCAGTGCAATGGCGAGGTTGAACAACACGAACACCATGCGGCCCGGGTACGTCTTGGTGAGGCGGGTGTAAGAGTTGGTCCACGCCAGTGACCCGGAGTAGGCGTTGGTGACGTTGATCTTGATCTGGCTGATGACGACCAGGATCACCGCGAGGGTCATCGCCAGCCAGCCCGGCATGAAGTTCTCGTAGATCTCGAGGAACTGGTGCACCGGCTCGTTGGCGATGCTCGAACCGTCGACGACGTTGGCGATGAGGTACACGGCGAGGAACAGGCCGACGACCTGCTTGAGTGCGCCGAAGATGACCCAGCCCGGTCCCGCGAGAAGCACTGCCGTCCACCAGCGTCGGGAGTTCTTGGGAGTCTTGGGCGGCATGAACCGCAGGTAGTCGATCTGCTCGGCAATCTGCGCGATCAACGACAGACACACGCCCGCCGCGAGCATCACCGATCCGATGTTGACGCCCTTGCCGTCGGCCCCGTCCTGACCGCCGTAGGCGAAGAACTCCCCGACCGAATCGGGATTGCTGATCACCAGGTACACGAACGGCAGCACCATCAGCACCAGCCAGAGCGGGGTGGTCCAGACCTGAAGCTTGGCAAGAGCTTTCATGCCGTAGATGACCAGCGGTATGACCATGATCGTGGACACCGCGTACCCGATGGGCAACGGGACACCCAAGCCGAGTTCGAGTCCCTGCGCCATGATCGAACCCTCGAGCGCGAAGAAGATGAAGGTGAACGTCGCGAAGATGACGTTGGTGACCACCGATCCGTAGTAGCCGAATCCGCTTCCACGGGTGATCAGATCGAGGTCGATGTTGTATCGAGCAGCGTAGTAGGCGAGCGGAAGCCCGGTCAGGAAGATCACGACCGCGAACACCAGGATGCCCCAGAGTGCGTTGCCGGTTCCGTAGGAGATTCCGATGTTGGCACCGATGGCGAAATCCGCGAGATACGCGATTCCGCCGAGCGCGGACGTCGCGACAACACCGGTTCCCCATTTACGGTAGCTACGCGGCGCGAAGCGCAGCGTGTAGTCCTCTAGCGTCTCTTTGAGCGCGGTGTCTGTCGGCGCTGGCTGTACGGCGGTCATGGATCAACAACGTAGAACCGCCACGTTGCGAGGGTGTCTTGCGTTGATGTAGCTACTGTTACTCAATCCGGCGATTCGGACATCCGACCCGGATGCGTGCGCTGCGCCGGGAAATCAGGCGGCGGCGGCGCGCGCTGCCAGCAGCGAGAAGTTCGACAGCTCGGCGCGCAACATGTTCATCGCCCGATGCTGGGCCACCCGCACAGCTCCGGCCGTCATCCCCAGTGCTTCACCGGTTTGCGGTGCCGTCAGGCCCCACACCACTCGCATCAGAATGATCTTGCGGTACTTGGTCGGCAGGGTGTCCATCAATGCCTGGGTATGGCTACGCAGTTCGTCGCCGAGCGCGAGTTGCTCCGGCCCGGCTTCGGTGGATTGCTCCTCGGGCATCTCGTCGATCGAGAACGACTGTCGCAGAGCCGATTTGCGGCCGGCGTCGGCGAGCTTGTGAGCGGCGATCCCGTACACGAAGGCCATGAACGGCTTGCCCATGTCTCGGTACTTGGGAATGGCGGTGACCAGTGCGAGGCAGACCTCCTGCACCACATCGTCGGCGGCCACGTCGAGATTCCCGATCCGGGCGGCGCAGTAGCGCCGAACCGGTGGCTGGATCAGCACCAGCACCTGTTCGAGAGCGAGTCGATCTCCCGCAACGGCGCGAGGCACAACATCCTCGAGCCTGTCCATGCCGAAATCCATGGCCGATCTCCTCACTGGCAACGCGCGTCCTCTCCTGAACGCTCACCAGTACTTCGGTGCAGATTCCCACCCGGCTTGGTCCGATCGGCTATCACATCGAAAGAAAATGTGATTCAGGTAACACGGCGTGTCGTGGAAGCGAAGTACCGGACAACACCGTCCTCGCAGCACGTGCCACCCGACCCACGGAGCGCCCATGATCACCAGCGAGCAGACCCATCAGGTCGGTCGCCGCAGTACTGTCGCCGCCGGCGACGGCACGGCGCTGGCAGTGCGCGAGTTCGGCCATCCCGATGCGCCCCTGACCGTGGTGTTCGTGCACGGGCACTGTCTACGCATGCAGTCGTGGACCGACCTGCGCCGACAGGTGGAGCGCAGCTGGGGAGACGACGTTCGGATCGTGATGTACGACCACCGGGGTCACGGAGAGTCGACCGCGGCCGCACCGGACAGCTGCACCATGGACCGACTCGGAGAGGATCTGGCGGACGTCATCCGCGCGGTGATTCCGTCCGGCCCGTTCGTCGTCGTCGGGCATTCGATGGGCGGAATGACAGTGCTGTCCTATGCGCGTCAGAACCCCGAGGCGATCGGCTCGCGTCTGGTCGGGGTCGGTCTGATCGCGACGTCGGCCGGTGGGATCACCGACGACGGACTCGGCAGTTGCCTCGCCCATCCCGCGGTGTCGGCATTTCGAGCCGCTGTTCGACGCGCCCCTCGACTGATGTCGGGTGCCAAGAGGCTCAGTCGCGGGGTGTGTGCGCCGATAGTGCGGACAGCCGGATGCGGATCCCGCAAGGTGAGTCCCCGGGTGGTGACGCTGGCGACGGCGATGCTCGGTGAGACGTCCATCGTGACGATGGCGGGGTTTCTCGGGGCCTTCTGCGCACTCGACGAGGTGGCCGGCCTGGCTGCACTCGCCTCGATTCCCACGCTGGTGCTGTGCGGCTCGGACGACCTGATGACCCCGATGCGACACTCGGAAACCCTTGCCGCCCACCTGCCCGACGCCCGCCTCGTGCGGGTCGCGCAGGCCGGGCACATGGTGATTCTCGAACGAGCACACGAGGTGGCCGAGGCTGTCGTCGAACTCGTGACGGCGGCTCGACGCGCGCATGTGGCAGACCTGGCGCTGGCCCGCTAGCACCGACAACGTCCCGACGACTGTGGCCCGCAACGAAAGTTCGTTGCGGGCCACAGCACTACCGAGAACTACTTCTTGGCGGCGGGGGGAGCGTTGAGGAGCTGGATGAACTGACCTGCGTTGCCCGCGATGGCACCGAGGCCACCGATGGCGGTACCGGCGAGGGACGCACCCGAGCCGAGAAGCAGTGCGCCGCCGACGCATCCGGCGACCGGTGCGGCACCGAAGAGCAGCAGTGCAGGAGCCGAGACGGTGCCCGCGGCGATGGCTCCAAGGAAGCAACCGGTGACCAGACCGGTTGCGGCTCCGAGGAATCCGCCGACCGATGCGGAGAGGCTGATGTTGTCCTTGACGCCGGAGACAGCGGCGGGCAGGTCGACCTGCTGCAGGCCGGGGAGGCCTGCGGAGACCGGGGTTGCCGCGGCGGGCGAGACATCGGCGGTCAGGGTGGCGTGGTTTCCGTCGATGTCGGCGGCGACGGGGTGCGAGAACCCGTCTGCGGCAATGGCCAGGGGCACGGAGTCCACCACGACGCCATTGGCGTCGCGGACGACGAGGTGGTTGTCCTCGTTGCTCAGGGTGCCGGCCGTCGTGTCGACGATTACCTGGCTACCGGCCTGGGTGACGTTCCAACCGACCGGAGCGGCAACGGCCGGTGCCGGATCGGCGTAGGCGGTGCCCATGGCGGTCGTCATCGCTGCAATGACCAATGCGGACGTTGCCGCGAATCGAGTCAGCTTCATGTTCCTCAGTCTTTCGTCGTGTCCATCACTCGATGCGAGCAGCGAAAAACTATGGGTGGAACACGCGGGCCAGGCGAACCGAAGATGAACGAACGGGGTCGAACCGAACAACGATCCGAAACATCGACTCAAAAGGGACAGAACGACTTTCGAAGTACAATCCGTTGGTAAACGACTCGCGCGGGTTGTCCCTACTTACCGAAAAGACCCGGTTTGTTGCTGCCGCCGTGACTCACTCCGAAGTCGTAGGCGGACTCGGCGTGCTCGTGCTCGTCGAGTCCGTCGGCTTCGTGTTGCGCGTCGGCGCGCACTCCCATGACCGCCTTGATCGCGAACGCGATTGCGGTGGTGACGACGGCGCAGTACGCGAACACCGCCACCACCGCGATCGCCTGCACCCACAGCTGATGCAGCCCACCGCCGTAGAA
This sequence comes from Rhodococcus sp. 06-418-5, assembly GCF_002258285.1. Classification (NCBI taxonomy): domain Bacteria; kingdom Bacillati; phylum Actinomycetota; class Actinomycetes; order Mycobacteriales; family Nocardiaceae; genus Rhodococcus; species Rhodococcus sp. 06-418-5. The sequence continues at coordinate 87,002 of NZ_NOYE01000025.1, read as the reverse complement.
CAGACCGTCCACGCCCGCCGGCATCTGCGCACTGGCCACGAGTCCGATCATCAGCGTTCCAACGATGCCACCGACGAGGTGCACACCCACGACGTCGAGCGAATCGTCGTAGCCGAAGCGGTATTTGAGGCCGATGGCCAGAGCACACAGCGCACCCGACACGATCCCGATCGCCGCGGCACCGACAGGAGTGACCGCCGCGCACGAGGGTGTGATGGCGACCAGTCCGGCCACGACGCCCGAGGCAGCGCCGAAGGAGGTCGCATGCCCGTCCCGCAGTTTCTCGACCACGAGCCACGCCGCCATGGACATCGCCCCCGCACCCATGGTGTTCACCAGAGCCACTGCGGCGACACCGTCCGCGGCGAGCGACGATCCCGCGTTGAACCCGAACCAACCGAACCACAACAACCCGGCACCGAGCATGACGGCCGGAAGGTTGTGCGGGCGCATGGGATCTCGCGGCCAACCCCGACGTTTACCGACCACGAGGGCGAGCACGAGCCCGGCCACACCGGCGTTGATCTCCACCGCTGTGCCGCCGGCGAAGTCGATGGCACCGAGCCTGTTGGTGATCCACCCACCGAACTCACTCGTCAGCCCGTCGAGCGAGAACACCCAGTGCGCCACCGGGAAATAGACCAGGGTCGACCACAGTGCCGCGAACAGGACCCAGGGGACGAAGCGCATACGGTCTGCCACGGCCCCCGAGATCAACGCCACCGTCACCATCGCGAAGCCCGCCTGGAACGCCGCGAACACCAGCGCGGGAACCGTTCCCACCAACGGGATCGACACTGCTCCCCCGGCCGAGGTGTACACCCCGCCCAGCAGACCCTCGAAACCGGCGTACTGCAGCGGGTTTCCGATCGACCCGCCGATCACGTTGTCGCCGAACACCATCGAGAATCCGAACGCCAGCCACAGCAACCACACGACCGCAATCGCCGACAGACTCATCATCATCATGTTCAGTACGCTCTTCGAGCGCACCATGCCGCCGTAGAAGAACGCCAGACCGGGCGTCATCAACAGCACCAGCGCAGTACTGGCCAGCAACCACGCAGTATCGCCCGCGTCGGGCGCGCCGAAGATCACCTGCCCACGAACTTCGGTGCGCGCTTCTCGGTACGTGCCCGTCGCGCTTCCCTCATGTCCTCGCTGCTCCACGCAGCCTCGAACGCCGCGGCCTGTTCCGGCGTCGGAAGATCGTGTGCTCCATCGTCGTTGAACACCAGCTTGAGATGCTTCAGCGCCAACGGAGCGAGCTCGGTGATGGACTGCGCCCACTGCGTCGCCACATCGACGTCGCCGAGTTTGTTCGCCAACCCGCACGAGTACGCCTGATCTGCGTGCACCCGCTCCCCGCCCAGCAGAATCGTGCGTGCCACTCCCCCGCCCGCGAGCGCCGCCAGCCGTCGGATGGTCCAGTTGCTCACCGCGATACCGAGCCGCGTCGACGGAATCTCGAAGAAGCTACCCGGCGCGACGACCCGCAGATCGCAGGCGATGGCCAACTGGGTGCCTGCCCCCACGGCCGGGCCGTTGATGGCCGCGACCACCGGAATGGACGCAGACTCGACGGCGACCAGCATCTCCTCGAGGATCTGCCCGAAATGCTCGGGAAACGCATCACCGGTCAGATCCGCGCCCGCGCAGAAGCTGGTGCCCTGCCCGGTGATGACCACGACCCGCGCGCCGTCGTGCTCGGCTTGCTCGACTCCGCGATGCACCGCCAGGCACAGCTCGGAGTTCAACGCGTTCCGTCGATCCGGCCGCTGCAGTTCGATGGTGACGACGTCGCCGTCACGAGAAAGTCCGATCACGACAGCAGAGGTTACCCACCAGTACAGGAATCGACAGTGCGGGGCCTGATCTACTGGTCTGCATGATCGACACTCGGGTCGCCGTCATCGGTGCCGGCCAAGCCGGACTCTCGGCCGGCTATCACCTCCATCGCGCGGGACTGACCGCCGGTGAGGGGTTCGTGATGCTCGACCGTTCGCCCGGCCCGGGTGGCGCGTGGCAGTTCCGCTGGCCCTCGCTGACGTTGAGCACCGTCAACGGGGTGCACGACCTGCCCGGTATGGCCTTCGCCGACACCCTCGGCGACGAGCCTGCCGAGACGATCCGCGCCGCCGACGCCGTCCCCCGCTACTACCGCGCGTACGAGGAACGCTTCGAACTGCATGTTCGACGCCCCGTCACGGTGACCGTCGTGTGCGACCGAGAACCCCGATTCCGGGTCGAAGCCGGCGACACCGTCGTCATGGCCGAGGGACTGATCAACGCGACCGGGACGTGGGAGAAGCCGTTCGTTCCGCACTACGACGGTGCCGAGACGTTCACGGGCAGGCAACTGCACACCAAGGATTACCGGACCGCCGACGAGTTCGCGGGCAAGCACGTCGTCGTGGTGGGCGGCGGCATCTCGGCCGTCCAACTGCTCGACGAAATCTCCCAGGTCACCACGACGACCTGGGTGACACGTCGACCACCGGTGTTCCGGGACGGCGAATTCGATCACGATGCCGGACGCAAGGCCGTCGCCATGGTCGAGGAGCGGGTGCGGGCCGGCCTGCCACCCGGCTCGGTCGTCTCGGTGACCGGGCTCCTGCTGACGCCGTCGTTGGCCGCTGCTCGCAAACGCGGCGCGCTCGATCGAAAGCCCATGTTCTCGTCCATCACGGAAGATTCGGTGGTGTGGGAGGACGGGTCGAGTCAGCACGCCGATGTGATCCTGTGGGCCACCGGCTTTCGCAGCGCCCTCGACCACCTCGCTCCGCTGCGCCTGCGCGGGCACGGCGGCGGAATAGTCATGGACGGCAGGCTCACCACCCGGGTGGCCGCGAACCATCGCGTCCACCTACTCGGCTACGGGCCGTCCGCAAGCACGATCGGGGCAAATCGCGCGGGACGAGCCGCGGTGACGGAGCTGCTCGACACCTTGGGCTGACTGTTCACGGCGAGCCGAGCTGCTCGGTCACGAACTTCGCCAGCGCGCCCAACCGCGCCCGGCTCGGCATCGACGTCGGAACACCCAACGCATCCAACGGTGCCGACGTCACCGGCCCCACGCAGATCGCGGCGACAGGGCCGCGAAGTGCGTCGAGGAAGGCGTCGAGCAGGCCGTTGTCCTTCGCTGTCGAGAGAAGAGAGGCCACCGCCGGGGCGCTGGTGAACGTGACCGCATCCACGCGTCGGTCGATGATCTGCCCCAACAGATCGAGGAGCGGAGCCTGATCGAGAGGGCGGATCCACCGGTACACCGGAACCGGCCGCACATGTGCCCCGAGTTCGCTCAGTGCGGCATCGAGATGGATCGTCGGTTCCCACTCGGTGATCACCCCGTGCAGCTGAACCGCGATGTCCACGCCGGCAACACCTTCGGCGGCGAGATGATCGGACACTTCCTGCGAGGCCTCGGTGGCCGGGGACCACTCGTCCCGCAGCCCCGCACCGCGAATGGCACCGCGCGCCTTGGGGCCCCGAGCAATGATGCGCGAATGTGCAAGAGCAGCAACCAGATCATCGCGGATACCCCAATCCGCGGCCGCGTCGAGCCAGCCCCGGAAACCGATGCCGGTACTGATCACCACGATCTGCGGCGGTCGTTCGACGATGCCCACGGTGGCGGACTTCAGCTCCGAGTCGTCGATCAGGGGCAGAACGTGAATCGCCGCGGCGTGAACGATGTTCGCGCCGCGGCGTTCGAGCATGGTGGCCAATTCGTCTGCACGCCGCTCGGCGGTGAGGGCAACGGTCCTGCCGTCGAGCGAATCGGACATGAGTACAGACTAAGCCCCCTATGTGCACGCTGTGCCCGTGGTCGTTCCGCGGGCTCCACTCCGGACTTCGTAGCCCACTACGAAGTTCCGCTCACATCAGCTGCTGAACTTGTCCGGGTCGGGGCCGGTGCGGCCGTCTGCGGAGTCCAAGGCGTTGATCTGCTGAATCTCGTCGTTGCTGAGCTCGAAGCCGAACACGTCGAAGTTGCTGGCAATGCGCTTCGGAGTGACCGACTTGGGGATCACCACGTTGCCGAGCTGGATGTGCCAGCGCAGGATGACCTGGGCCGGGGTGACGCCGTGTGCCTCACCGATGGTCGCGAACACCGGCTCGTCGATGATGGTGCCCGATCCCAGTGGGCTCCAGGCCTCGGTGGCGATGCCCTTCGAGGTGTGGAACGCACGCAGCTCTTCCTGGATCAGCCGCGGATGCAGCTCGATCTGGTTGACCGACGGGGTCTCACCGACGGCGTCGATCAGCTTCTCCAGGGTGGGGATGGTGAAGTTGGAGACGCCGATGGATCCGATGCGGCCGTCTGCCTTCAGCTTCTGGAATGCCTTGAAGGTGTCGATGTACTTGTCGCGGTCGAGCTGCTGCCAGTGGATGAGGTAGAGGTCGAGGTACTCGAGTCCGAGGCGATCCATGCTGGCGTCGAACGCCTTCAACGTGGAGTCGTAGCCCTGGTCGTCGTTCCACAGCTTGGTGGTGACGAACAGCTCGTCACGGGCGATGCCGGATTCTGCGATGGCCCGGCCGGTGCCGGTTTCGTTCTCGTACACCTTGGCGGTGTCGATACTGCGGTAGCCGACCTTCAGTGCCTCGGTCACCGCGGCCTGGGCACCGTCGTCGGGCACCTGCCACACACCGAACCCCAGCTGGGGAATGGACGTGCCGTCGTTGAGCACGATGGTCGGGACAGTACTGGTCTCGGCTGAATACGTCATACGAATGGCAACGGGCGGCACGGTGAATCTGTTCCCATTGCGCCGGAGATACTTGTTCGGTGACCGCAACGCTTCGTATCGATGATCTCGCCGCTTTCCACGGCGATCGCACCCTGTTCTCCGGCCTCGATCTGACGGTGACCGAGGGTGACGTGATCGGGCTCGTCGGGGCCAACGGTGCGGGCAAATCGACCCTGTTGACGCTGCTCGCCGGGGTGGGAACCGCCGATCACGAGGGCGAGATCCACACCAGCCCGCCCGACGCCACGGTCGGCTACCTGGCTCAGGAGCCCGAGCGCATCGCCGGGGAGACGGTGCTGGACTTCCTCGGTCGACGGACCGGGGTGACCGAGGCCGAATCGTCGATGAACGCGGCCGCCGAGGCGTTGGGCTCGAGTGACGAGGACCTCTACACCCCGGCGCTGGAGAAGTGGCTGGCACTCGGCGGCGCAGATCTGGCGGAGCGAACAGCAAAGGTGCTGGCGGACCTCGGCCTCGAGGTCGACGGCAGCGCATTCATGACGGACCTGTCGGGTGGGCAGGCCGCCCGCGCCGGGCTCGCCGCGATTCTGCTCGCTCGCTACGACATCCTGCTGCTCGACGAGCCCACGAACGACCTCGATCTGGCCGGCCTCGAGCAACTCGAGCAGTTCGTCGTCGCGACGCGGGCGGCCATCGTTGTCGTCAGTCACGATCGCGAATTCTTGGCACGCACAGTCACGGGCGTCGTGGAGCTCGATCGAGCTCAGCGTCGCATCGATGTGTACGACGGCAGCTACCAGTCGTATCTGGCTGAGCGCGAGATTGCCCGCCAGCATGCCAGGGAGAAGTACGACGAGTTCGCAGACACCAAGTCCGCGTTGGAGTCACGGGCGCAGATGCAGCGGAACTGGATGGAGTCGGGGGTGCGCAATGCGCGACGCAAGGCCACCGACAACGACAAGATCGCCCGCAAGACCCGCGCCGAATCGACGGAGAAGCAGGCCGCGAAAGCTCGTCAGACACAACGTCGCATCGAGCGCCTCGAAGTGGTCGAGGAACCCCGCAAGGAATGGGAGCTGCGAATGGAGATTGCCGCGGCTCCCCGGAGCGGAACCGTCGTGTCGGTGTTGGGCGGTGCACTCGTGCGGCGATCCGGGTTCACGTTCGGACCGGTGACGACGCAGATCGACTGGGGCGATCGCATTCTGATCACCGGGCCCAACGGATCCGGCAAGACGACGTTGCTGTCGGTTCTACTAGGCAGGCTCCGCCCGGACGAGGGCACTTCCTCACTGGGATCCGGAGTCGCCGTCGGCGAAATCGACCAGGCGCGAGCATATTTCGTCGGCGAGGGCACAGTGTCCGACGCCTTGAGCGCTGCAGTTCCCGAGTGGCCGGACGCCGACGTCCGCACCCTGCTGGCGAAGTTCGGTTTACGCGGCGACGATGCACTGCGGCCGGCGTCGTCGCTCTCGCCCGGCGAGCGAACCCGCGCAGCGCTCGCGTTGCTACAGGCCCGCGGAGTCAATCTGCTGGTCTTGGACGAGCCGACCAACCACCTCGACCTGCCTGCCATCGAACAACTGGAACGCGCGATGGAGAACTTCGAGGGCACGCTGCTATTGGTGACGCATGATCGCCGAATGCTCGACACGGTCCGCAGCACGAGGCACTGGACGATGGCCGACGGGCAGCTGTCGGAACTGTAGGTCGCAGTGAAATCGGGTGCAGCCGACCGCGGTGAGCGCGGTCGGCTGCACCCGATTCACGTCAGTCCATCAGAATCTCGTTCACCTCGGCGGCGGGATACATCGGCAAACCGTGGTGCGTGGCGCTGCCGAGTATCACCGTCCTCGCACTCGGCAGAACGGCATGCACAACCTCTTCGATCCGAGCGGCGTTGTGCACCCTCCCTTTCCCAGCCAGGACCACGGTGGTCCGCACGTCGAACCCCTCGAACGCAGCGGGCTTCGGCCGCTTCGGAACGATGGTCTTCGCCGTCGGGAAATGTGCGGCCCCGAGCGCGAGGACGTCGAGCCAGTCCGAATCCAAAGCCAGGCCATCGGTCTCCCACGCCACGAAGCGCCGCTGTCGCTTTTCGTTGGGAGAAAGCAGAATCGGAATCGCGTGCAGCAGGTACCGCGGACTCATGGAGCCGAAGCAAGCATTGGGATCCAGGAGTGTCAGCGCATCGACGCGGCTCGGGTTTCGCAGGGCGTACGCCAGCGCGATCATCGCGCCATAGGAATGGCCGCAGAGTGCCACGGTTGGCACGTTCAGCTCATCCAGGACGGCCGACAGCCAACCCAGTAGCTCCTCGACAGAGTCGATGGCGCGTTCCCCGGGCACGCTGCGCCCGACGTCGCCCATGAGGTCCATCGCGTACACCCGATGGTGCCGAGACAGCGCCGCGACGTTGGCGAACCACACGGTCGACGTCGCACCGGCCCCCGGGAGCAGCACCAAGGGCGGGCCGTCGACGGGTCCGCAGGCGTTGATTCGTGTGGTGCCGTGCACCGTGTTCGCGTCGATGGCCTGGGTATCAGCCGGCCACTTCTGCAGAACTCGGTCGTAGGCGGTGAAGAATCCGTCCAGCATCATTGCGACCCTCTATTCTCTCGATGATCGAGATAGTAGACAATAGAGAGACTACTCGTACAGCAACTCCCGAGGGATCGACACATGACCGAACCTGTCGCCGCCGTACATCGGTTGCGAGCGCTCACCGTCGAACTCGATCTCCTCGGCGCGGACTTCGCTCAGAAGCACTCACTTCACCCGACAGACATCCGCGCGCTGATCTGCCTCCTCGATGCCGACCGGGCCGGAACGCGCGCCACACCCGGCTGGCTCGGCGGACAGCTGGGCCTCGAATCGGCATCCGTCACCGCCCTGGTCGATCGAATGAGCAAGCGCAACTTGGTATCACGCGAAGCAGACCCAGCCGATCGCCGCCGAGTACTGCTGCGCGTGACCGCTCACGCGTCGGAACTCGGCACCAGGTTCTTCGGCCCCGTCATCGGCCGAGCAGTCGACGAGCTGGCACGTTTCACACCCGAGCAGCGGGCAACGATCGACGACTTTCTGACGACCATGCACGCGGTGGTCGTGGCCGCTCGCGAACACCAGAGCCAGTAGACACATCGATAAAACTGTTATTACTAGTTGACATATCGTTGGGTTTATACAACACTTCGTTGTCATGAGCCCCGTCAAGCGCGGTACCGCGCTCCCGATCTTCAACAGGGTGGGTGTTCTGCGGGCAGAACGAAAGATGAGCCGCGCGCAACTGGCCGAACTCGTCGAAGTGAACCCCCAGACAGTGGGTGCCCTCGAACGAGGCGACCACTACCCGAGCCTCGACCTTGCGATGCGCATCTGCGACGTCTTCGATCTGCCGATCGAAGCGGTGTTCTCGCGCACCGAACTCGGACCGCTCTCCGCCGAACTCTTCCGAAGGGAGAAGGATCGATGACCACACCCGGCTCCGACATCCTCACCCGCTATCAGGCCTATCGCACGCGCCGATTCCTGGAGCACGACGCGAAAACCCATCACTGGCTTCAGAACTGGCGCACCCAGAAACGTCGACGCATACTCGCCGTAATGTTGATGACGTCCTTGCTCACCCTGTTGGTGATAGCCGTGTGGTCACTCTTCTCCCGGTGGGCACCGATCGCATGGATCCCGGCCACTGTGATGTTTCTCGTCGCCTGGACGATGCTGCAAACCGTGTCCCGTCGCCACAGCGATGCACCGGTGGGAGCACTCGACGAATGGGAAGTGCAGCAGCGCAACGAAGCACGTTCGATCGGCCTCACCGTAACCCAGGCCCTGGTATTGGTGGCACTTCTGGTCTTGATCGTGCTGTCGGGAGCGTACGACAACGAAAATCTGGCTTACGCCGGAGGATTGTGGACGCTCGCTGCTCTGCTTGCAGGTGGATGCGCCCCGGCAGTGATCCTCGCGTGGATCACCCCCGACCCCGATCCCGAGGACGGCTGACCATGAGCGAACGACCCGACATCCTCACCCGCTATCAGGCCTATCGCACCCGCCGATTCCTGGAGAACGACGCCAAGACTCGCCATTGGCTTCCGAAGTGGCGCACACAGCGTCGACGCCAGATCCTCGTGGTAGCTGTGGCCGTACTCCTCTTCGCCTTCTTCGTCGTCAGCATCGGCAGCCTGTTCTCCGAGTGGTTCGCACTCGGTTGGATACCGGCGGCACTGCTGTTCATTCCGATCTGGACGGCATTACAGATTGTCTCCGGCCGGCACGGCGACGCACCCGTCGGCGCTTTGGACGAATGGGAAGAGCAGCAGCGCAACGAAGCTCGCTCCATCGGCCTCACCGTCACGCAGACGCTGGTGATGGCAGCCGCATTCGCGTCCATCTTCCTCTCGGTGTCGTTCGAGGACATGTCCCGGCTCGCCTATGCGGGTGGCGGCTGGACTCTGGCCGCACTGATGACCGGAATATGCTCTCCGGCAATGATTCTCGCGTGGATCACCCCAGACCCCGAACTCGACGACATCCCGAATTTCGACCAGCAGTAACGACCGAAAGGGCACCATGAGCACCCTCACGATCGACTCCGTCTCCAAGAGATACGGCGACAAGATCGCCCTGGACAACCTGAGTTTCGACGTCCGCCCGGGCGAGCTGTTCGGCTTCGTCGGCAGCAACGGCGCAGGCAAGACCACCACGATGCGCATCGCGCTGGGAGTCCTGTCGGCAGATTCCGGCCAGGTTCTGTTGGGCGGTAAGCCCGTCGACCTCGACGTCCGCCGCACCATCGGCTATATGCCCGAGGAGCGCGGCCTCTATCCCAAGATGAAGGTGGGCCCGCAGTTGGCCTACATGGCCGAGCTGCACGGCCTGTCGTCCAAGGACGCCAAGGCCGCGGTGATCCGCTGGACCGAACGTCTCGGCATCGATCAGCGCGTCAACGACACCGTCGACGCGCTGAGCCTGGGTAACCAGCAGCGCGTGCAGTTGGCGGCCGCGCTGGTGCACGACCCCGCGGTGCTGGTCCTGGACGAGCCGTTCTCCGGCCTCGACCCGATTGCCGTCGACGTCATGAGTGAGGTACTGCGCGAAAAGGCCGCTGCCGGAGTGCCGGTGGTGTTCTCGAGCCACCAGCTCGATCTGGTGCAACGCCTGTGCGATCGCGTCGGTATCATCGCCGCGGGCTCGATGAAGGCCGTCGGAACCGTCGACGAGCTACGCGGGTCGGGAGATTCGCAGCTACGCGTCCACGCACCGAACGCCGCACCCGGATGGGCGTCGGGCATCACCGGAGTGAGCACCCTCGGCCACAGCGACGGCGTCACCGTCCTGGGCTTGGCACCCGGGGCCGACGACCAGCAGATCCTGCGGGCGGCACTGGCGACCGGTCCGGTACACGACTTCTCCATCCAGAAACCTTCCCTGAGCGACCTGTTCCGAGAGGCGGTAGTGGCATGAGCTCCCAACTGAACTCCTTCAGCGCTGTGTCGTTGATAGCCAAGCGCGAGTTCACCGTTCAGGTGATAAAGAAGAGCTTCGTCATCAGCAATGCGATCATCCTGGCCGTCATCGTCGGCGGTATCGTCGCGTTCTCGATCTTCTCCGGCAGCGGTGACGAGGAGCGCGACGTCGTCGGCATCGCCGGAGACCAGTCCATCGCGGCCGTAGTCGAAGCAACCGGCGACGCCGTCGGCTCGCCGGTCGAGGTCCGTGAGATCGCCGACGCGGCGGCCGCACGCAGCGGCGTCGAATCCGGGGATCTCGACGTGGCGTTGGTTCCGGACGGAACCGACGGTGCGTACACCGCCGTCACCGAGTCCGACCTGACCGGAACGTTGCGCGCCGTCGTCGAAGGCAGTGTTGCAACGCAAGCCACCAATACTGCACTGGCGCAACAGGGTGTCGATCAGAACGAGCTCGGAGCAGCGACAAGCGCCGCAACGGTCACCGTCGACGCCATCGATCCCCCGGATCCCGAGGCAGGTCAGCGGACCGCACTTGCCCTGTCGGCAGTGTTTCTGCTGTATGCCCAGATCATCGGCTTCGGCATGTACGTCGCGATGGGCGTCGTCGAGGAGAAGTCCTCTCGGGTGGTCGAACTGCTGCTCTCCACCGTCCGCCCCCTGCAGTTGCTGTGGGGAAAGATCCTCGGTATCGGCGCGGTCGGCATCGTGCAGCTTGCTCTCTACGGAATAGCCGGTGTCGGTGCAGGATTGGGTACGGGCGTCCTCACGGTCACGGGTGCTGCGGTGAGCGTCTTCGCCGCAACCCTCGCGTGGTTCGTTCTCGGGTTCGCATTCTTCGCGGTGCTCTACGCTGCGGGCGGCTCGATGGTCTCGCGGCAGGAGGACGTCAACTCGACGACCATGCCGCTGTTGATCCTGATCATGGCGATGTTCTTCGCGGCCTTCTACTCCGTCAGTGATCCGGAGAGCACCCTGGCCAACACGCTGAGCTGGATCCCGCCGTTCTCCGCGATCATGATGCCTCTGCGAATTGCAGCGGGCGTGACCTCGCCGGTGCAGATCGTCGGCTCGGCGGTTCTGATGGTGGTCACCACCGCGACCCTGGCCATGGGCGCGGCGAAGATCTACCAGCGTTCCATTCTTCGGATCGGCAAGACCGTCTCGTGGAAGGAAGCGTTTGCTCGCTAGGGTTCTTCCATGAACCCACGGACGTCCGCCGCCGAGATTCTCGATTCCGTTCTCGACGGCGGATCTTTCGTGTCGTGGGACTCCACGCCGGTGGACGTCCATCCTGGGGAGTCCTATCTGAGGGACCTGGCCAAGGCTCGGGAGAAGAGTGGCGTCGACGAGTCGGTGTTGACGGGCGAGGGCACCATCGAGGGTCGACGCGTGGTGATCATCGCGTGCGAGTTCGCTTTTCTCGCCGGTTCGATCGGTGTTGCCGCGGCCGAGCGCATCACCTCCGCCATCGAACGCGCCACGGCCGAGGGGCTGCCGCTCATCGCCTCTCCCACCTCGGGCGGCACCCGAATGCAAGAGGGCACACTCGCCTTCGTGCAGATGGTCAAGATCGCCTCGGCCGTCACCGCGCACAAGGCCGCGCACCTGCCGTACCTGGTGTACCTCCGCAATCCGACGACCGGAGGCGTGTTCGCATCCTGGGGGTCGCTTGCTCACGTCACCGTGGCCGAACCCGGCGCACTGATCGGGTTCCTCGGGCCCCGCGTCTATCAGGCGTTGTACGACAAGCCATTTCCGGACGGCGTCCAGACCGCCGAGAACCTCTACCAGCACGGCGTCATCGACGGTGTGGTGCCGGTGGTTGACCTGCGCCACTTGTTGATCCGCGCACTTCGCGTGATCGTCGACGCCGCCGTGTGGCCCGAGGATGCCGGCGAGGAATCGGTGGACATCCCCGAGACTTCGGCGTGGCATTCGGTGCAGTCGTCTCGCCGCACCGACCGGCCGGGTATTCGGCAACTCATCGAACACACTGCCAGCGAACACGTTCCACTCAGCGGCACCGGACAGGGCGAGGCCGACACCTCGATTCTGTTGTCGCTGTGCCGAATACGAGGAGCCTCGTGCGTCCTGTTCGGCAACGACCGGAGCAGCAGCACCGCCACCGCCACGATGGGTCCTGCGGCACTACGTGAGGCACGACGCGGCATGCGCCTGGCCGAGGAACTACGCATCCCGCTGGTACTGGTGATCGACACCTTCGGCGCTGCCCTCTCCAAGGAAGCCGAGGAAGGCGGCCTGGCACCTGAGATAGCCCGCTCGATCTCCGACCTGGTGACCGTCGATACCCCGACGGTATCGGTGCTGCTCGGCCAGGGCACCGGCGGCGGAGCGCTCGCACTTCTGCCCGCCGATCGCGTGCTGTGTGCCCAGAATGCCTGGCTCGCACCGCTTCCGCCCGAGGGCGCCAGCGCCATCGTGCACCGGGACACCGCTCACGCCCCGGACATGGCCGAGGCGCAGGGCATCCGCTCGGTCGACCTGCTGCGCGACGGCATCGTCGACGCCATCGTCCCCGAACTCGCCGACGCCGCCGACGAACCGGCCGCCTTTTCCGCCCGAGTCGCCGATGCCATCGTTCGAGAACTGCGCACGTTGTCCACCGTCGACTCCGCCACCCGCACGCGATCCAGACTCGCCCGCTACCGCACGCTGGGATGAGCGGCTCCGCCGCATGTGAGCGAGGTGCCTTCGGGTCGTTCCGCAGGCTCCACTCCCGCCTCGACCCCTGCTACGAGACCGGAGTGGAGCCTGCGGAACGACCGCAGGCTCCGCCGTGCACCTGCGAGGTCACGAGCGCCAATACGTCACCCGCACGCAGGTCGGCGGGAAGCTCCACCGGACCGATACAGCGTCGACCCGGACCGTGCACATCGACCTTGACCACCGGACCCACCGAATGCCGGTTGACCACCACGGCCTGGCGCAGATCCGCGAACTCGGCGTCGACGCCCACCTCGCCGGCAATCACCGAACGCACCCGAGTCACCAGAATCGAACCCCACTGCACCGGAGTGCCCTGCGCGTCCGCAAGATCCTCCAGCGCAACGCCGTCGACCGTGATGCGGCCGCAGACGCAATGCGTATCTGCAGGCCAGAGCGTTGGATCGCACCGCGAAACATATGCGGCACCGAGGGACGGAAGCATGTCGAGAAGTGTCATGAGAGGAAGTCTCACGCCGCGCGGTGGCGTCGAACAGAGGTGTTGACGCAATCTTGACGGCACCCACGGGAAATTTGACGCGCTTCGCCCCGCGATGCCGCTGACTGTACTCACTGGTACATTCGATCGGGTGATTGCAGACGACGTCTATCGCCGCGGCCGCGCAGGCCTACCCTCGTGGATCTCCGACTACGACGGTCGACGCACCGAACTGCCGATCGCACGCTGGATGGGCGGAGCCCATTCGACGGTCGACGACATCCGGGCCGACGAGGCCTCCATTGCGTTCTGCACCGGCCCCACCCTCGATCTCGGCTGTGGGCCAGGGCGGTTGACCGAGGCACTGACCCGTGCCGGCGTTCCCGCACTGGGGGTCGACACGTCCCCGGTCGCCGTGGAGATGACGAATCACCGCGGTGGGTTCGCCGTGGAACAGGACATCTTCTCAGCGCTCCCCAGGGCCGGGCAGTGGTCCCACGTACTGCTCGCGGACGGCAACATCGGTATCGGCGGCGATCCTGCCGCGCTGTTGACGACCGTACGAAGACTGCTGCACGAGAGCGGAACAGCCATCGTCGAAGTCGAGCCGACCCCCGATCTGGACGATCGGAACCGAATGGTTCGATGGGAGACCGGCGGCTCGGTGGGCGAGTGGTTCACGTGGGCCAGTGTCGGCGCGAGTGCGCTGTACTCGCTGGCGGTGGCTGCAGGGCTTCGGGTCCGCCGAACCATCGAATCGAACGGCCGAGTGTTCATCGAACTCGCTGTTCACAGCATCGACCGAGGAGCCGAGGGCCCGTGAGCAAGGAGCTGCCGAGAACGGCCAAAGGCAGACGAACCAGAGCTGCGATCGTCGACGCCGCAGCATCGATGATGTACGACCACGGCGTCGCGGGAACCACTCTCGACGACGTTCTTGCCGCATCGGAGACCGGGAAGTCGCAGCTCTACCACTACTTTTCCGACAAGTCGGACCTGGTCGAGGCCGTCATCACACGTCAACTCGAGCGCGTGCTCGCCGCTCAGCCACGCCTGGCCCACATCGACAGCCTCGACGACATCGACGCCTGGGCCGCCGAGATCGTGCGAAATCACGAACAACCAGGCGGTCCGTTCTCGTGCCCCCTCGGTTCACTCGCTGCAGAACTGAAGAACGACGCGGCGTTCGTTCCTGCCCTGCATGCCGCGTTCCGGCGCTGGGAGCAACCTCTCGAGCAGGGACTTCGTCGCATGATCGACCGGGGCGAACTCGACGTCGCGACCGATCCGGCCGCCGCTGCCGCCACCTTGATCGCCTCACTGCAAGGGGGCATGCTGATCGCCCGCATCGCGGGCGATGTGCAACCACTGCGCGACACACTGAACGCAGCGGTCGCCGCATTGCGTCGACGCGCGACCTGAGAAGCGACGCCGGGACGCACCCTGGCGAAAGCACTCTCGGTGCGCTAACCTCGACTCACTGATTTGTACTACTGGGTACAATCTTGGAGACGGGAACCAGCATGCAACGAATTCCCACGTTCCGAAGCCCGATCCGCGGCGTCTGGTTCACGTCGGTCCTCGCATCCGTCCTGCTCGTCGTCCTGCCGATCGTGACGATCACCGGATTCTTTTCCTGGGCCGCGTACGGTCCTCAGTTCGGCCAGGCCATGCCCGGCGACGTCGGATGGTTACGGATACCGTCGTTCGACTGGCCGACCGAACCCGCCTGGCTCTACCGGCTCACCCAGGGCCTGCACGTGGGACTCGGTCTGGTCATGGTGCCGATCGTGCTGGCCAAGCTGTGGTCGGTGATTCCGAAGCTGATCGAGATGCCCCCGATTCGCAGCGTGGCGCATCTGCTGGAACGAGTGTCGTTGCTGGCGTTGGTCGGTGGCATACTCTTCGAGATCATCACCGGTGTGCTGAACATTCAGTACGACTACATCTTCGGATTCAGCTTCTACACCGCGCACTACTGGGGAGCCTGGGTGTTCGTCGCCGGCTTCGTCGCCCATGTGGTGTTGAAGTTTCCGACCATGGTGACCGCGCTGCGAACCCGCCCGTTCCTCGAGCTGATGCGCATCAGGGTGGCCGACACGGTGCCCGACGCCGACGACGAATCAGGCCTTGCTGCAACCGATCCCGCTCCGGCGACGATCAGCCGCCGCGGAGCACTCACCCTCGTGGGCGGCAGCGCATTGTTCGTCGCCGTGCTGAGTGTCGGGCAGACGACGGGCGGGCCCTTGCGCGGGGCAGCGCTCCTGCTCCCCCGAGGGCGTTCGTACGGCAACGGCCCCAACGACTTCCAGATCAATCGCACTGCACGATCCGCGGGCGTCACCGACGCGCAGACAGGAGATTCGTGGCGGCTGACCGTATCGGCCGGCGGTACCGCCGTAGTACTCACTCGAGCTCAACTCGAGCAGATGGACCTGCATACCGTCGAACTCCCGATCTCCTGTGTCGAAGGCTGGTCGACGGTACAGACGTGGACCGGTGTTCCACTGCGCGATCTGGCGGCGCTCGTGGGCATCGATTCTGCCGATACCGGTGAGGTGCGGTCGCTCGAACCCGTCGGTTCGTTCAACCGCGTCACCTTCGGGGGACATCAGATGATGCATCCCGATTCGCTTCTCGCACTGAAGGTCAACGGGGCCGACCTGTCCCTCGATCACGGCTATCCCGCTCGGATCATGATGCCGGCGATACCCGGAGTGCATGCCACCAAATGGATCGAATCAGTCGAATTCTTCGGGGAGGGAGCATGAGTACGTTTCGGGCGAGGTACGGCGCAGGCCCCGTGCATCTCGCGGTCACGGCCTTCTGTCTCGCCCTGTCCGGAGCGGTGGTCCTGACGATCGGCTTTCCGGCCCTGTGGAACACCGACAAGTGGTGGCAGTCCATCGGGCTCTGGTTCGTCGGCGCGGCCGTGGTGCACGATGCGATCCTGTTTCCGTTGTACGCGGTACTCGACAGAACTCTGGTTGCTCGACTGGGCAGGTTCGTCAACGCGGTACGCATTCCTGCGCTCGGAGCGGGACTGAGCCTGTTGCTGTTCGCACCGGGGATCTTCGCGCACGGAAGCGAGACATACGAGGCCGCCACGGGTCAGACCCAGGAGCCGTACGCGATGCGATGGCTGTTGCTGGTCGCGGGGATGTTCGCGGCCAGCGCGGCGTTCTACGGCGGCCGCGAAGTACTTCGGAGGCTACGCACCCGCCCCGTTGGCGATAACCCGAAACGGCAGCACGTGCCCAACTAGGCTCGGTGGCATGAGTGGCGAGTATCGGCAGGCATTCGGAGACAGCGTCGACAACCGGGAGCAATTCTGGCTGTCTGCGGCGGCAGACGTCGACTGGGACACCCCTCCGACCACCGCGTTCGACGGCTCGCACTGGTTTCCCGGTGCCCGCCTGAACACCTGTTTCAATGCCCTCGACCGACATGTCGACGCCGGGCACGGCGACCGGACCGCATTGATCTACGACTCGGCGATGCTCGGACAAACCCGCAGCTACACCTACGCCGAACTGCTCGATCGGGTCGCTCGTTTCGCCGGGGTGTTGAGCAGCAACGGCGTCTCCCCCGGCGACCGCGTGGTGATCTACCTGCCGATGATTCCCGAGGCAGTGATCGCCATGCTCGCGTGCGCCAGGCTCGGCGCGGTGCACTCGGTGGTGTTCGGCGGCTTCGCGGCCAAAGAGCTGGCGGCGAGAATCGACGACGCCGAGCCGGTCCTGCTGATCACTGCTGCCGGCGGGTTCGAGCCTGGTCGAGTCGTCGAATACCTCCCCTTGGTGCAGCGCGCCCTGACTCTCACGACGGCGACCGTCCCCGCGGTGATCGTCAAGGCCCGCGACGGCATCGCAGGCAGCCACGACTGGTTGGACTGGGACACCCTCATCGCCGACGCCCCCGCCGCCCAACCGGTTTCGGTGCAGGCGACGGATCCGTTGTACATCCTCTACACCTCGGGCACGACCGGTAAGCCCAAGGGTGTGGTGCGCGACAACGGCGGTCATGCGGTTGCGTTGACGTGGTCGATGCGCAACATCTACGACGTCGGTGCCGGTCAGGTGATGTGGACGGCGTCCGATGTCGGCTGGGTCGTCGGACACTCCTACATCGTCTACGGACCGCTGTTCGCAGGTGCCACAACGGTTCTCTACGAGGGCAAACCCGTCGGAACTCCCGATGCAGGCGCGTTCTGGCGGGTGATCCAGGATCACGGCGTCCGCGCGTTGTTCACCGCGCCGACGGCCTTGCGTGCCATCCGGAAGGTCGACCCACACGCCGCCGAGCTCGAGAAGTACGACACCTCGTCGCTCGAGACACTGTTCGTCGCCGGTGAACGCCTCGATCCCGATACCTACGAGTGGATTTCGCGAACCCTGGACCGCCCCGTCGTCGACCACTGGTGGCAGACCGAAACCGGCTGGGCGATCTGCGCCAATCTTCGTGGCCTCGAACCACTTCCGATCAAACCCGGATCACCGACGGTACCGGTGCCGGGTTTCCAGGTCGGTATCCTCGACGCGGCCGGTGCGCCGGTGGACGCAGGCACCGAGGGCAACATCGTCGTGCAGCTGCCACTGCCACCGGGCGCGCTGGTGGGACTCTGGAACGACGAATCACGGTTCCAGCGTTCGTATCTGGACACGTTCCCGGGCTACTACCTCACCGGCGATTCCGGGTACATCGACGCCGACGGGTACGTCTACGTGCTGGGCCGCAGTGACGACGTCATCAACGTGGCCGGCCACCGCCTGTCCACCGGGTCGATGGAGGCCGTGCTGGCCGGTCACCCCGCCGTCGCCGAATGCGCCGTCATCGGAATCCACGACGACCTCAAGGGCCAGCGCCCCAGCGGCTACGTGGTGCTCAAGGCCGGGGAGACCATCACCGAGGATCAGCTGCGTACCGAACTGGTGGCCATGGTCCGCGATCAGATCGGTGCACTCGCGACGTTCCGGGACGTGACGATCGTCGGTGCCCTACCGAAGACCCGCTCGGGCAAGATCCTGCGGAAGACGATGCGGCAGATCGTCGCCGGCGAGGAGTACGGCGTGCCGTCGACCATCGAGGATCCCGCCGTACTCGATGCGCTGGAGAAGTTGCTCGGCAGATAGGCGGCACCAATTCGCGCAACGATGGCCGAAACCCGCGCGCCAGGGGTCGTTCGCGCGAGATAGCGTCGTGCTCATGACAGATCTCGACACCCGTCCCGCCGTCGATTGGCTCGCCCTCGGTGCAGTCACCGTCACGGTGATCTCGTGGGCCTCGGCCTTCGTCGCGATTCGCGGCGTCGGCGAATCCTTCGGGGCGGGCCCGCTCGCGCTGGGTCGGCTGCTGATCGGATCTGTGGCACTCGGCGCGATAGTTGTGGCCAGAAGACAGTGGGTCAGGCCCAACCGCACACAGTGGCTGCAGATCGTCAGTATCGGCGTGTTCTGGTTCGGCATCTACAACGTCGCCCTCAATGCCGCCGAGCAACGCGTCGATGCCGGTACGACGTCGATGATCATTCAGATCGGTCCGATTCTGGTCGCCCTGTTCGCGGGTCTGCTTCTGGGCGAGGGCTTTCCGAAGTGGTTGGTGATCGGTGCGGGCATAGCGTTCGCCGGCGCGGTCATGGTCGGTGTCGTCACGGCGGTGACCACGACGTCGACCACCAAGACCGACGCCGATTTCCTCGGCATCGCTCTGTGCCTGGTGTCCGCGGTGACCTACGCCATCGGAGTGCTGAGCCAGAAGCCGGTGCTGCGCACAATCCCCGGACTTCAGGTGACGTGGATGGCATGCACCATCGGCGCGGCGTGCACGCTGCCCTTCGCACCGGCGCTGCTCGACGACCTCGGGGCCGCCTCGGCCGGTGCCACCGGCGGATTGATCTACCTCGGCCTGGTCCCGACGGCACTGGCCTTCAGCACCTGGGCCTATGCGCTGACGCGGATGAACGCCGGCAAGCTCGGAATCACCACGTACGCCGTGCCACCGATCACGATCACGCTGGCCTGGCTCCTGTTGGGTGAGGCGCCGCATTACCTCGCCGTGGTCGGTGGAGTGATCTGCCTGGTGGGCGTCGGGTTGTCCCGCAGAAGATAGGGGTCACTCCGCAGGCTCCGCTCCCGCAGGAGAATGGGGTCACTTCACAGGCTCCGCTCCCGCAGGAGAATGGGGTCACTCCGCAGGCTCCGCTCCCGCGCTAGATCGCCTTGAAGCGGGCGATCGCCACCTCACGCTCGTGCTTGTGGTCGACGATCGGATCCACGTAGTCCTTGGGTCGACCGAACTTCAACGTGTGCACGGCTTTTCCTTCTTCGCCGCGCAGCTCCGGCACCCAGCGTCGGACGTAGTCCCCGGTGGGGTCGAACTTCTCGCCCTGAGTGATCGGGTTGAACACACGAAAGTACGGCGAGGCGTCGGTACCGGTCCCGGCGGTCCATTGCCACCCGTGCTGATTGTTGGCCAGATCGCCGTCGACGAGGTGCTGCATGAAGTAGCGCGCTCCCCGCCACCACGGCAGATGCAGATCCTTGACGAGGAACGACGCCACGATCATCCGCACTCGATTGTGCATCCACTTCTCGGAGTTCAGCTGCCGCATACCGGCATCGACGATCGGAAAGCCCGTTTTGCCCTCGCACCAGGCGTCGAACAACTCGTCGGCGTGCTTGCCCGAGTCCAGTTCGATGGCGTCGAACTTCTTGACGTAGTTCTCTCTGGCACTGTCGGGTCGCTGAAAGAGGATGTCGGCGTAGAAGTCTCGCCAGCAGATCTGTCTGCGGTACGACGCCGCACCCTCGCTGCGGAGCTTTCCCAGGTCTGCCAACATCGTCCGTGGATGAATGGTTCCGTACTTCAGATGCACCGACATCCGGCTCGTCGAGTCGAGATCGGGACGGTTGCGCTCGTCGTCGTACGCCGAGACCTCGTCGAGGAATTCCTTCCACTGCTTCGACGCAGCTGCCTCACCCGCCGCCGCGTCGGACGCATCCCTCTCGGAGGGAATCTTCACTCGCCGAACGCCTTTCACCTCGTCCGGGTCGATCCAGTCGGCGGAGTCGGCCGATGTGTCCGCCGGACCGCGCCACCCGTGTTCCAGCCACTGGCGCGAGTACGGCGTGAACACCTTGTACGGCTCCCCGTCGTTCTTGACGATCCGCCCGGGGGCGACCGCGTACGGAGACCCGGTCTCGACCAGAGTCACCTTCTCGCCCACACGCTTGTCTCGCTCACGCCCGTACGGACCGTAGTCGGCGCTGATGTGCACGTCCTCGGTGCCGATCGCCTTCGCCACCTTCGGGACCACCGTCGCGGGGTCACCGTGCACGACCATCAACCGGCCGTCGAGTTGCTCGTCGAGTGCCTCGAGCGACCGGAACAGAAAATCCTTGCGCGGTCCGCCGGACGGCTTCAGCAGCCGATCGTCGAGCACGAAGAGCCCGAGCACCGGGTCTCCCGACTCGGCAGCGGCGGTGAGGGTGGGCAGATCCCCCAGACGGAGATCACGGCGAAACCAGACGATCGACATGCTTTCAGTCTTACCCACCGCGGTCCCGAGCAATCCCCGGCTCGACCCTTCGATTCTCAGAGAACCGCCAACCACGACTCACCAAGGCCGCAACAACGACCTCTAGCTTGGGATATACCGAACAGACAAGGAGAACATCATGACGAACACACGCCCCTTCCCCGGTGCACTCTCCCTGATCGACAGCACCTGCACCTTCGAGAAGTACTACGAGCAGCTCTACGCAAAGGCACCCGCACTGGCCTGGTCGCTCGATGCCGACACCGGCCGCCGCAGTGCCCTCGAGGACTTCTTCGCCAAGACGCCCGAGGAACGCCGCACCACCGTCGACAGCTGGGTTGCATAGCATTGGTCCGATGACCGAATCGCCGAGCACCCCCGCCACCGTTCTCGTCGTCGACGACGACGCAGACGTGTTGTCGTCACTGCAACGCGGCCTGCGCCTGTCCGGGTTCACCGTCATCACCGCGTCGGACGGCGCGGAGGCGCTCGGCGTCGTGTCGCGATCGATGCCCCACGCCATCGTGCTCGACATCAACATGCCGGTGCTCGACGGTGCCAGCGTGGTGACCGCGTTGCGCGCCATGGGAAACGACATCCCGATCTGCGTACTCAGTGCCCGCAGCTCGGTCGACGATCGCATCGCCGGACTCGAATCCGGTGCCGACGACTACCTCACCAAACCGTTCGTGTTGGCCGAGCTCGTCGCTCGGATCCGAGCCATGCTGCGTCGTCGCGGCACCGGTCCGGTTGTGCCGGTGGCAGATTCGGGCGCACCGAACTCGGCCGTCGCGATCGGCACCCTGGTGGTCGACATCCCCGGCTATCGCGTCCACCGCGGCGGAGCCGACATCGACCTGACCAAGCGCGAATTCGAGTTGCTGGCGATCCTGGCTCGCAACAAGGGCGTCGTTCTCACACGTGAACGACTGCTCGAACTGGTCTGGGGCTACGACTTCGTTGCCGACACCAACGTCGTCGACGTGTTCGTCGGATATCTCCGACGCAAACTCGAGGCCGACGGGTCGCCGCGCATCCTGCACACGGTCCGCGGGGTCGGCTTCGTCGTCCGGGACGCCCCATGAGCTTCTCGCTGCGCGCCCGAGTGGCCGCGGCCACCGCTCTCGGAGCCACCCTGGTGGTGGCCGCCCTCGCGGTGGTCACCTCGGTCGCCATCTCCCGCAACAACGTCAATCAGCTCGACGAACGTCTGACGACGGCCTCGCAGGTGCTGGTCCCGAACTCGTCGACGTTGGAGGCCTTCATCGATCAGCTGTCCGGCGCGTTCGCCGTCACGATTCGCAGTGGCGACATCGTGGTCGCATCGACCCCGACGCGGCTGCCTGCGCTGGCGGCCGGATCCCAGACCGTCGACGTGGACGGTCAACGGTTCCGGGTCTACACGGCAGTATCGACCGTTGTCTCGTCCATCTCCATCTCGATCGGTGTGCCCGCCATCGAAGCTCAACAAGTGACCGACGAGCAACAGAAGCAGGTAATCCTGTTGGGACTGGCCGCGATCGCCGTGTCGACGGGCCTGGGTTGGCTCTTCGGTGGACGGGCCGTGAGACCGCTGGTGACGTTGACCCGTCAGGTCAGTGCCCAGCCACCGACCGCTCCCGAAACCCGCACGGGCGTCACCGAAGCCGACGAACTCGCCGTCGCCATCGGGGGCATGCTGACCAGGCTGAACGAGGCTCAGGAACGCACCAATGCCGCGCTCGACACTGCCCGCGATTTCGCGGCCGTCTCCGCGCACGAGCTCCGCACCCCGCTGACCGCGATGCGCACGGACATCGAGGTGCTCAGAACCCTCGATCTCGAGCGCGCGCAGCAGCAGGAGATTCTGGGCGACCTCGAACGGACACAGGGACGAGTGGAGACGACGCTGACAGCCTTGGAGAGACTGGCGTCGGGTGAATTGTCCAGCGAGGCCGACAGAGTCGAGACCGACATCATCGACATCTGCGACGTCGCAGCCCAGGATGCGCAGCGACTGCATCCGGGCCTCGACATACGGGTCGAGTCCGCCCCCGACTGCGAGATCACGATGCGCGCCCTGCCGACCGGCCTTCGGCTGGCCGTCGACAACGTGATCGGAAACGCCGTTCGGCACGGCGACGCGACGTCGATCGTCATCACCGCCGAGCGCGAGGGCACGACGGTACGCGTCCTGGTCGACGACAACGGATCCGGCGTTCCCCTCGATGAACGCGAGACGGTCTTCGGCCGATTCGAGCGCGGCACCCGAGCGGCCAAGGGCGGCTCGGGGCTCGGCCTGGCACTGGTGGCTCAGCAAGCCCAATTGCACGGCGGGCGGGCCTGGTTCACCGACAGTCCACTGGGCGGAGCGAGATTGGTGCTGGAGCTGCAGGACAGCTGAAGTACGGCAGTCTTTACGCGGGGGAAACCTGCGGGTCCATCCGATCCGAGGATCATGTACCCATGCACACGTCGTCGGACTTCTTCGTCCCCATCATCGACATCTCGCCGTACGTTCTGGACGGTGCCACCGCGGCGGCCGACGGGACCGCCCGGCGCAGCGTCGCGTCGGACATCGATTACGCCTGCAGCACAGTCGGTTTCATGCAGATTCTCGGACACGGGATCCCCGAGGAAACCGTGACCGGCCTGGCGTCGGCGATGGATTCGTTCTTCGGACTCGAACCGGAGGCGAAGCGGGCCTACATCTGCCCACCCGAACGCAACCGCGGGTACACCGCTCCGAAGAGCGAATCGCTGAGCCTGAGCCTGGGAGTCGAATCGGCGTCGGGCACGAACGACTGGTTCGAGGCCTTCAACGTCGGGACGGGCGAGGCGAACATCTGGCCCGAGTGCGCGGGGTTCCAGTGCGCCGTCGAACGGTACTTCGCCGAGGCAGCGCGTGTGGCTCGGACGCTGACCACCGTGTTCGCCGACGCACTCGGTGTGGCCCCGACCGTGTTCTCCGACATCACCGATCGCTCGCTCGACACCCTGCGGATGAACAACTACGCGCTGAACCCCGGCCTGCGTGTGCCGGACACCGAGCTCACCGGGATGAGCGAGCACACCGACTACGGATTGGTGACGGTGCTGTGGGCCGATCGAGTGCCCGGTCTGCAAGTTCTCGGCATCGACCGACGGTGGCACGACGTGCAACCCGTCGAGGGAGCGATGCTGGTGAACCTGGGTGATCTGACGGCCCGACTGACCAACGATCGCTGGGTGTCGACGCTGCATCGCGTGCGTCCGCCGATCGCCGACGGAACGATTCAGCGCAGGCGCTCTGCCGCCTTCTTCCACGACGGCAACCTCGACGCGGTGATCGCGCCGTTGCCGTCGTGCATCGAGCCCGGTGACGTGGCCCGGTACGAACCGGTGACGGTAGCCCAGCACATTGCCGCCAAGCTCGCGGGTTCCCGAGGGGGAAAGGCCAACACCTCGGCAACCCGCGAGGCCGAGCGGGTACGCAGCGCCGTCACCTGACCTGCGGGTGCTTCGAGTGCAGTTATTTGACGTCGAGCAGGTCGATGACGAACACGAGCGTCTTTCCGGACAGGCGGTGACCTGCGCCGGCGGGGCCGTAGGCGAGCTCCGGCGGAATGGTGAGCTGACGGCGTCCGCCGACCTTCATTCCGGGGATGCCGTCCTGCCAACCCTGAATGAGTCCGCGCAACGGGAACTGGATGGATTCGCCGCGGTTCCAGGACGAGTCGAACTCTTCGCCCGAATCGAACTCGACTCCGACGTAATGCACCTCCACGGTGCCGCCTGCGACTGCCTCTGCGCCGTCACCCTCGACGAGGTCGACCGTCACCAGGTCCAATGGTGCTGGTCCGGCCTGAAATTCGATCACTGGCTTCGTCACTGAAGTCTCCTGCGGTTGATGCCGGCCCGCCGACGCCGGCTGTGAAGCTCTGGGCATATTCCACCTCGACTTTACGTCGTGATGGTCAACCGATCGGAGCTGGCATCAAATTCGTCTGGTATTCGCAGGTCAGCGTGTTGCCGGTTGCGGGGTCGGCCATCTCGACCTTCCACGCGTCGGAGAACTGATTCACCCCGTGATGCATCGAGATGGTGCCCGAGATCAAGACCGTTCCACGCGCGAACAGACCGCGCTCGGTGAGTACGTCGAGCCAGTACTGCGGAGCGAGAAGATCACCGAGAGTTCCGGACTGGATGAGAACTCCGTCGGCCCAACCGGTCAAGGTGATCTCGTCCAGTCGGTCGGCCACCTCGCTCAACCGCCACGCACCGGTACCGAGCACGTCGGGAGCGGCGTTCTTGCTCCATGCGACGCTGTGCACTTCAAGGTCACGGTCGGTGTGGTCGCATGCGACCGTGAGCAGCACGTCGTCGATGGTCCCGCCCAGGATCACCAGAGCCCATTCGGCCTCGCCCGAGGTGCGTCCGTGTTGAACGGCGACGGCATCGGTCTGCTGCGCCAGATACGGCGAGATGGGGTACAGCGCCGGGGTAACCGTGGGAGCCGGCACGCCCAGTTCGGCCAACTCCGCGATGTGCGACGCCACCTCTTCCTGGTTGCGACCGGCATAGCCCGCATTGAGCAGCGCGGTCACTTCTACCGACTCGGTCGTGCCGTCGGGCAACGTGAATGTGAGCATCAGTAAGGACCCTCTCCTCGTAAATTAATTGTTTCCGATGCGCTCAAAGCCTTGCGCATACGTCTTGTATACAGCAAGTATGGAGCGCGTACAACGGATAGAGTGATCCCAGGCACACAAAGGAGTCGTCATGACCGAACCAGTTTCGGTGGATAGAAAAGGCCTGGCCAAGGCCTTTGCCGCCAGCCTGACCGGAACGGCGTTGGAGTGGTACGACTTCGCCGTCTACTCGGCCGCAGCAGCGCTGGTGTTCCCGCTGGTCTTCTTCCCCGACAGCGATCCGCTGACCGGCACATTGCTTGCCTTCTCGACCTACGCGGTCGGATACATCGCCCGTCCAGTAGGTGGATTCGTCTTCGGGCGACTCGGCGACGTCATCGGCCGAAAACAACTTCTCGTCATCACCCTGCTGTTGATCGGCGTCACGACGTTCGCCATCGGTCTGATCCCCGGATACGACACCATCGGCATCGCGGCCCCGATCATCCTCGTCACCATGCGCTTCTGCCAGGGCGTTGCCGTCGGCGGCGAGTGGGGCGGAGCCGTTCTGCTCTCCAGCGAATACGGCGATCCCCGCAAGCGCGGCTTCTGGTCCTCCGCAGCGCAGATCGGACCACCGGCGGGCAACCTGCTCGCCAACGGCGCACTGGCAATCCTGACTCTGTCGCTCACCGACCAGCAGTTCGAGTCCTGGGGCTGGCGTGTTGCATTCCTCTTCTCGGCCGTTCTCGTCGGTTTCGGTCTGTGGATCCGCTTGAAGCTCGAGGACACCCCGGTGTTCAAAGCACTTCAGGAGAGCGGCGATCGCTCGGAAGCCCCGATCAGCGAAGTGTTCAAGACGGAACTGCGACCACTGGTGGCAGGCATCATGTCCCGCGTCGCACCCGACGTCATCTACGCACTGTTCACGGTCTTCTCGATCACCTACGGAACTCAGAAACTGGGCTTCGAGCGCAGCGAGGTGTTGACGGCAATTCTGGTCGGATCGGCCTGCCAACTCGGCTTGATCCCGCTGGCCGGAGCGGTCTCCGACCGCATCAACCGACGCCTGGTCTACGGCGTCGCGGCCGTGGGCGGCGTTGCCTGGAGCGCGATCTTCTTCCTCGTCATCGGCGGTGGATCCCTACCGCTGCTGATCCTCGGCGTCGTCGTCGGCCTGGCGTTCCACTCGTTCATGTACGGACCGCAGGCCGCCTTCGTCACCGAGCAGTTCAGCGTTCGACTCCGCTCGACCGGCAGCTCGTTGGCGTACACGATCGCCGGAGTGTTCGGTGGAGCGATGGCACCGCTGATCTTCGTGTACCTGCTCGACAAGACCGACAGTTGGGTACCGATCGCCGGATACATCGTCATCGTCGGCGCGGTGACGCTGGTCGGCCTGGCACTGGGACGCAACCCCGACCCCACCGAGGACGAGCACTACGTGCTACTGAATCAGGAACACGAAAAGGCTACGCGCGCAGCAGAGTCTGAAGTGTGACCTCGAGGTGAGCGTCGATCTTCTCGTGCACCAGGCCCTCGTCGCCGACACTCAGTGCGTCGATGATGGCCTGGTGCTCGGCGCACACGCGGTGCTGCCGGTTGGCCGCGGTGAACAGAGCGCTCAGACCGACCCGCAGCTGCCGAGCACGCAGACCCGCGTAAGTGCGGGAGAGGAGATCGCTGCCCGCCGAATCGATCAAACTCTGATGGAAGGTGCCGTCCCAGTCGATGAACTCCTTCGGCGCATCGGCACTGTCGGAGTTCATCAGCAATTCCTGCTGTTCGAGCGCATGCTGCATCGCCGCGATCGGAGCGTCCCCGGCGCGCAGCGCACGGGTGGCCGCATGCCGTTCGAGAACGCCGCGCAGATCCATCAGTTCGGCGATCTGCCGTCCGGACATGGCCGGCACATGCGCGCCGCGCTTGGGCACCATCTCGACCAGTCCCTCGGACTGCAACATCAGCAGCGCCTCACGCACCGGTGTCCGCGACACTCCGATACGCGTCGCGAGCTCCTGTTCGTTGAGAAACGTGCCGGTGGCCGCCGGTGACGACAACACCTGATCGCGTACGAACAGATATGCCTTGTCCCTCCCCGACAGTGGTTGCATACGATATGTATACCTGTCTTCCCCCGACGAAACCAGGAGTCAGACCGTGAGCTCGACTATCCGCATCAGCCTGGCCCAGATCACCAGTGGCGAACACCCCACCGACAACCTCGAACTCGTCGACACCCACGCCCGTGCCGCCGCACACGCCGGTTCGGACGTCGTCGTGTTCCCCGAGGCGACCATGCGATGCTTCGGCGGACCCATCAGGAAAATCGCGGAGCCTCTCGACGGCGAGTGGGCGAACGCCGTGCGCTCCATCGCCTCCGACGCCGGCATCACCGTCGTGGCCGGAATGTTCACTCCAGCCCCGGACGACAGGGTGACGAACACCCTGCTCGTCACCGGGCCCGGCATCGACGCGAGCTACGACAAGATCCACCTGTTCGACGCATTCGGATTCGCCGAATCCGATACCGTCGCACCGGGTTCGGACCCGCTCGTGGTGGACATCGCCGGAGTTCGAGTGGGCTTCGCGACCTGCTACGACATCCGATTCCCCTCGCTGTTCCAGAAACTCGGCGACCTCGGAGCAGAGGTCGTCGTGGTTCCCGCGTCGTGGGGATCGGGTGACGGCAAGGTCGAGCAATGGACCCTGCTCGCTCGCGTACGCGCGTTGGACTCGACCACCTTCATCGCAGCCTGCGACCAAGCCGAACCCGCTGCCGCCGAGGGTAATGCGCCGTTGGGCGTGGGACACAGCATCGTCTGCTCCCCCACCGGCGAGATTCTCGGTCAGCTCGACGCGACACCGGGCATGCTGACCATCGACATCGACACAGGACTGGTCGACGCCGTACGCAAGACTCTGCCGGTGTTGGAGAACCGAGTCCATTTCGCGTGACGAATCCTGCTCGTTGCAGGTTCGGCTTTTCGCGAGATCTGGGGCGGGAACGCGGTTTCGGGTCACCTCCGCCGTGAAAACGTGGTGTGATGTCGCTTGTCGAACTGGAGAAGTGGCGGGGCACTTCCATCGTTTCACGAGGAGACGACGATGGTGCAGGTCAACCGACGGGATGCGGTAGCACTCGGGCTGAGCGCGGCGATGCTCGGCGGCTCGACAGCGACCACGGCACGCGAGGCCGAACGTTCCGCGATCGACCGCAGAACACGAGGCCGTGTGAACGGCAACACGAATCGCATCCACGATGCCATCCCCGCTCCCTCTCTCGCACAGGGACTTTCGACATGAAACGACTACCACTTCGGGCCTGCCTCGATGGATCGACGCCGAATCATGCCATCTGCGGTGAGCAGGCATGACCGGAAGCACGCGTCCCAGTACCGGCCACAACGACCGGAGACGAAGCCGACCGTCGTGGTCGGTGTTCGACGCAGAACCGTTGATCTACGGGACGGTCATCATCATGACCGTGATGGTGGTGGGAGCGGACGATACGGACGTCGATTTCGGTGACGCGACAGGAATGATCCTCGGGCCGATGGTCGCGACTGCCGTCGCGCACCTCTTCTCGTCGTGGCTGGGATACGTGAACAGCCACCACCACATGCCCGACGGTGCCGACAGGCGCCATTTGCTCTGGCACTCGGCGCATTTCCTGCTGCTGACAGTGGTGCCTCTCATCATCATCGGGCTCGGACGGGTGAGCGGTCTGTGGTCGGCCTACGGCGCACTCGACACCATTTCCGATCTTGCGTTCCTGTTCCTTCTCGTCCTCGGAGCCGCCAGCGGCTGGCACGCCAGCAGGAGGAAATGGCGTGGGGCAATTCTCGGTGGCCTGGTTGCCATCGTCGTCGGTTTGATCGTCACAGTTCTCAAGGTCGTACTCGAACACTGACAACCGAGAAGGAGGAGCCGGCCATGGTTCTCCGCTCCGCCACCACCTCCGGTCGAGGCTGGGCCACGTTGGCTTTCGCAGTCGTACTCGTCCTGACGGCATGTTCTTCGTCCGAGGACCGGAGCGAGGAAGGGTTCACCGAGATGGACCCCGGTTCGGGCACGCTCGTGGCCTCGTCCGGCTTCGACGTCCGGCGGGACGGCTTCTCGTTCCCCAACTGGGGACCGCCGACCGCGGAGCATGGCCGAGGGCTCACACCGGCCTCGATGCAATCGCTGTTCGGAGATGCCGTGTGCACTCCCGGAACCGAGAGCGCCCAGTGCGTTCTCTCGCCGATGGGACGGGTGACCTCGGAGGTGTTCGAGAACGGAATGAACGGTGGTCACTGCTTCGGAATGGCCGCGGTCGCAGGGTTGGCCTACCGCAACTCGATCGACACCTCGTCCTTCGTCGCCCCCGGAGCGACATTGTTCGATGCACGCCCCTCCCCCGCGACCGATGCCGTGATCGCGCGATACTTCAACACTCAGGAGGTCGAACCGACAGCCGACTCCGAGATGTCCGAACCTGTGGACGAGGTGATCGATCGACTCACGTCCGCGTGGGCCGAAGGTCAGGACCATCTACTCGCCTTCTACACCGAGGACGGAACGTCCGGCCATGCCGTGACACCGATCGCGATACGCGATCTGGGAGACAGCAAACGTGGAATTGTCATCTACGACAACAACTATCCCGGTGTCGAGAAGATGATCGTCACCGATCCGGCCGCCGATACGTGGTACTACACCACCTCGGCAGACCCCGCCGACGACAGCTACCTGTTCTCCGGGACCCCGGACAATCAGTTGAAGTTGTTTCCTCTGGCCGAGATGACCGGCGTTCATCGGTGCCCCTCCTGCACGGAGGTCGGTGAGCCGGGCCAGGACTACCTGGTGTTGGTCACCGACGACACCAACGATCCCGTCGATGCGACCGATGTCGAATGGAGCTTGTCGGTGTCCGACACCGACCGGGTGCGACGGTCCGCGTTCATCAACAACGACAACACGGCATTACTGGAGACCTCGACCGACACACCGATGCGGCTCACGCTCTCCGACGTCGCGGACAACGATCGCGACGCGTCGATCGACATCTCCATCCTGTCCGACGGATGGGTGGTTCGATCGACCTCCCTTCGCCTGCCTGCGGGCGCGTCGATCGTCGCCGAGGTCAGCCCCACCGAACGATCGTTGACGCTCACGACCGACGCCCCCACCACGAGTGATTACACCGTCGCCATCGAGGATGCTCGGGGGTCACGGTCTGCATTCGTCAGCACCATCGACCTACCCGTCGGCGGCAACCTCGTGGTCGCCCCGACGGATACGGACACCTTGCGCCTGAGCGACGGTGCAGGACAGGTGCTGCGCGAGGTGGCGATGACCTAGCAGCCACGCCGGCGCGAACTCGAAGTCGGGGATGGAATTCGGCGGAAAACCGTCCGTGACTTCGAGTTCGGCGAAGCCGGACCAACGACGTCGCCGCCGGCTCCCGAGGGGAGCCGGCGGCGACGTTGTACAGCGGGAGCTAGCGGGAGCCGACGTCCTGGTAGTCGCGCTCGGTGTAGCCGGTGTAGATCTGGCGCGGACGGCCGATCTTGCCGGTCGTGTCCTCGTTCTGCTCGCGCCAGTGCGCGATCCAGCCCGGGAGACGGCCCATCGCGAACAACACCGTGAACATGCGCGGCGGGAAGCCCATCGCGCGGTAGATCAGGCCGGTGTAGAAATCGACGTTGGGGTACAGCTTGCGCTCGACGAAGTAGTCGTCGGTCAGCGCGGTCTCCTCGAGCTTGAGAGCGATCTCGAGCAGTTCGTCGCCGTTGCCGAGCTTGCCGAGGATCGTGTGCGCAGTTTCCTTGACCAGCGTCGCGCGCGGATCGAAGTTCTTGTACACGCGGTGCCCGAAGCCCATGAGCTTGACGCCGTCTTCCTTGTTCTTGACTCGACGCAGGAAGTCGGTGGCGTCGCCGCCCTCGGCCTTGATCTTGTCCAGCATCTCGAGCACGGCCTGGTTGGCTCCGCCGTGCAGCGGGCCCCAGAGCGCGTTGATGCCGCCGGAGATCGAGGTGAACAGGTTGGCCTGAGAGGATCCGACGAGACGCACCGTCGAGGTGGAGCAGTTCTGCTCGTGGTCGGCATGCAGGATGAGCAGCATGTCGAGTGCCTTGACGATCTCGGGATCCACCTCGTACGGCTCGGCCGGGAAGCCGAACGTCAGACGCAGGAAGTTCTCGACCAGGCTCTTCGAGTTGTCCGGGTACAGGAACGGCTGACCGACGGACTTCTTGTAGGCGTACGCCGCGATGGTCGGCAACTTGGCCAGCAGACGGATGGTCGACAGCTCGACCTGCTCCGGGTCGTTGGGGTCGAGCGAGTCCTGGTAGTACGCCGACAGCGCGTTGACGGCACTCGACAGCACCGGCATCGGGTGAGCGTTGCGCGGGAACCCGTCGAAGAACCGCTTGAGGTCCTCGTGCAGCAGAGTGTGCCGACGGATCTTGTCGGTGAACTTCTCGAGCTGAGCCTCGGACGGCAGCTCCCCGTAGATCAGCAGGTAGCTGACCTCGATGAACGACGACTTGCCCGCAAGCTGTTCGATCGGGTATCCGCGGTAGCGCAGGATGCCTGCGTCACCGTCGATGTAGGTGATGGCCGACTTGGTCGACGCGGTGTTGACGAACCCGCCGTCCAACGTCGTGTAGCCGGTGGTGGCCAGCAACTTTCCCAGCTCGATGCCGTTGTTGCCTTCGGAGGCCTCGGCAATCGACATGGAGTATTCGCCACCGGGATAGGTGAGGGTGGCTTTGGCATCATTCTCAGCGGGCACGAATGGTCCCTCTCGAACTCGTGTAACGGACACGTACTTGAAGCGGACAGTTCTAACGTCGATAGTGAAACTAGTCTCTCGACGCCTCGGACGCCCACGGAGGGTCGGCACCGGGTCGAGAAACCGTGATTGCCGCCGCTTTCGCGGCGAAATCGAGCGCTTCCCGCCAATCTTGCTTGCTCATCTCTTTCACCGCGTTCGATGTGATAATGCTCTCCTTCTCCAAAAAGCTGAGCAGAGCCCCGTGCACGGTGTCACCTGCCCCGATGGTGTCGACGACGTCGACCGCAACTCCCGGCACCGAGATCTCCTCGGCTGTGACAATTCCTGTACCCGACGTCTCCTCGGCTGCGGTGAAGACCGAGATTCCGTTGCCGCCGCGGGTCATGACCACTGCGGTGACACCCGACGCGAGCCAGTCGTCCACCGTTGTGCCCTGGGTTCCGAGCCCCAACCAATGCGAGTCGTCCTCGGAGACCTTGAGGATGTCGATGCTGGGCAACCACGAACGGAAACGGTCGCGGAACCCGTCGGCGGTGATGTCTCCGCTGGTGCTGTCGATCGCGGCAGGCCTGATGTTGGGGTCGAGCATCGTGAGCTTGCCCGCCGCCCGGGCGCGGTGCAGCAGGCCCGCGTACATCGACGCCCCGGGTTCGTAGAGCAGTGACAACGTGCCGAACGAGAGCACGCTGATCTCGTCGGGTAGATCGCCGGGATCGGCAACGAGACGATCGGCGGTGCCGTCGGCGTAGAACGAATACTCGGCACTGCCGTCGTCGGCGAGGGTGGTCATCGCCAAGGTCGTCGGCTCGTCGCCGCGCTGCACCCACGTGGTGTCCACACCCGCGTCGCGCAGACTCGCCAGGATCTGCTCGCCGAACGGGTCGCGCGAGATACGCGAGAGATACGCGACGGGCGAACCCAGTCGACCGATCGCGACGGCGACGTTGAACGGCCCGCCGCCGAGTTTCGGCGAGAGCAGCGGCCCCTCGTGCACCGGGACCAGATCGACCAACGCCTCGCCGCACACCAGAATGGTCACTTCTCGTACCTCATTCCCCAGGTGCCGGACCAGGTTCGTCCCGGATCGAGCACGATCAGATCGATTTCGGAGTTCAGCGCATCGGGCGGGCACGTCATCGGCTCGATCGCCAACGCCCGGCCGCGCTCGGGATATGCCTGATCGTTGGCGGGATCGGCAGTGAACACCTGCACCCATCCGAAGCTGCTGTCGGTCCACAACACCGTCGCAGTGCCGTCCGGGCCGCGCAGTACGTGGTTCGCTCGGCCGTCGGCCTCCGGCAACGAGGCGCTGAACGGGGTGTCCAGCTGCACGCCCTCCAGGGCTCTCGGCTGCCGGAAGTCGTACTCGGTATCGGCCGTCGGCACCGAGTTGCCCACGGGCAGATTGCGTACCGGATCGAGCGGCAGCCGGGTTCCCGCGGACAGCTCGAGGGTGCACTCGTCGAGCGGCACGTCCCCCACCCGGACGAAGGTGTGAAAGCCCATCCCGTACGGCGCGGGCGAGTCACCGGTGTTCTTCGCCGACGCGGTGACGGTGAGACCGTCCTCCGACAGCTCGTGCACCACGGTCACCGTGATCGAGAACGGCCAACCCCGAGGCGTTCCGATGTCCACGCTCTGCTCGACGCGAGAGTCGGTGTGCTCCACGAGAGTCCAGGCCACGCGTCGAACGAATCCGTGACTGGCGTTGTTGCGGGCCGGCTCGGAGATCTCCATCCGATGCTCGACGCCTTCGAAGGTGAACGTCCCATCGGCCGTCCGATTGGGCCACGGGGCCAACACCAGCCCCGCCGACAACGGCGGCTTCGAGCCCGCCTCCCACGTCTCGGTGAGCGCTGCGCCGTCGTATTCGAGCGCCCGAAGGCCCGCTCCGACGGCAGCGATGTCTGCCCGATACTTGCCGCTCGTCAACGAGTACGTCTGCGCGTCAGCCATGAGAGTCATTCTTCACCACCGCACCCACGCGATACCGAATGAATGCAGGAAGAGCCAGCGCGGCGATCGAGACGCCGATGACGACCAGAACCCCGCCGCCGGCAGCAGCCGCCGCCGTACCGACGGAGGCGGCCGCTGCGCCGTGCAGTACGTCGCCGATGCGCGGACCTCCCGCGACGACGACGATGAACACACCCTGCAGTCGACCGCGCATCTCGTCGGTCGCGACCTGTTGGAGCATCGTGCTGCGGAACGCCGCCGAGATCATGTCGGCTCCACCGCCGAGGGCCAGGAACGCCAACGCGAACCACAGGGCGACTGTGGTGGCCCCGTCGGTGGCCGCGCCGACGGCCAGACCGAAGCCGATCATCGCCGCGCCCCACACGACGATGCAGATGAGCACCGCCAGCCCCTGCCTGCGTACTCGGGGCAACCAGCCGGAGAACACGCCTCCCACCACCGCGCCCGCGGACATCGCGGCGAACAGCATGCCGAGCACAGGACCGCCCGACGCGGGATCGCCGAAGCTCTCGTGCGCGATCTGCGGGAACAGCGCGCGGGGCATACCGAACACCATCGCGATGATGTCGACGACGAAGGAGGCCAGCAGCACCTTCTGCGTCGCGAGGTAGGCGAAACCGTCGAACACCGAACGCAATCCGGCGCGCTGACCCGACTTCGCCGGCGGAATCCCCGGCAGCCGGATCACCGCCCACAGGGTGGCGAACAGTGCGACGGTGTCGATCAGATAGAGGGTCTCGAGTCCGATGTAGTAGATGAGGATGCCTGCGCTGAGCGGTCCGGCGATGGCACCGAAGTTCATCACCGTCATGTTCAACGAATTCGCAGCGGGCAACTGCTCGGCAGGCAGGATCCGCGGGAGAATCGCGCTGCGCGTCGGCTGGTTGACCGCGAAGAATGCCTGCTGAACGGCCAACAGCACCAGGATGATCCACACGTTGTTCAGGTCGAGAAACGCTTGCAACCAGAACAGTGCCGACGTACCGATCAGGCCGCAGGTGGTGATCATCAACAGGGTGCGGCGGTCCATCACGTCGGCCAACGCTCCACCCCACAGGCCGAAGACGATGAGCGGCACCAACGCGAACACACCGGTGAGGCCCACGTAGGCCGAGCTGAGCGTGATCTGAAAAACCTGTTGCGGCACAGCAACAATGGACAGTTGGGCACCGATGACGGTGACGATGTTCGCGAGCCACAACCGCTTGTAGGCCGGAGTCTTCAGCGGAGTCGTATCGGCAAGAATGCCGCGCAATCGGCTCACGGCTGCAGACGCTCGATCACACCGCTTGCCACCGTCAGGCGAATTCGGTTGTGCATGCGGCTCGTTCGGCCCTGCCAGAACTCGACCGTCTCCGGCTCGACGCGAAAGCCGCCCCAGTTGGGCGGAACCGGCACGTCGATTCCGTCGAACGTCGCGGTGACCTCGGCCAGTCGCGCAACCAGATCCTCCCGCGAGCCGACCGGTCGCGACTGCTCGGACGCCCATGCCCCCAGCTGGGAGCCCCGGGGCCGCGTGCGCCAATACGCCTCGGTGGTCTCGGCATCGACCTTGACCACCGGACCGCGGACGGTGAGCTGGCGGGCAATTCCGATCCACGGGAACGTGATCGACGCATACGGCGTCGCGGTGAGCGCACGGCCCTTGTCCGAGTCGTAGTTGGTGTAGAAGACCACACCGGACGCGTCGAAGTCCTTGCACAACACGGTGCGGGTGGCGGGTCTACCCGACTCGTCGACCGTCCCCAACACGATGGCGTTGGGCTCGGGCAGATTCGCGGCTATTGCGTCGGACAACCACTGCTGCGCCAGCGAACACCACCCGCCCGCCAGAGCATCGACGTCCAGGTCCTCGGGCTCTCCGTAGTCCACCCGCATGTTCGCCAGGCGCTGTTCATCTGCAGACACAAGCCCAGACGCTACTCCCGCGTCGATCCCGGCTATGGTTCTGACGAAGTACGCCCGGATGCGGCGCAGAGCCGGGTGCAGTTGCGACGAGGGAGTCCACAGGCCATGGCTGTTCAACGAGTTCCCGAGGATTTCGTCCCCGGTCTCGAAGGTGTCGTCGCGTTCACCTCCGACATCGCCGAGCCCGACAAGGACGGCGGCGCATTGCGCTACCGCGGCGTCGACATCGAGGAACTCGTCGCGCAGAACGTGACGTTCGGTGATGTCTGGGCCCTGCTCGTCGACGGTGAGTTCGGACGAGGACTCCCGCCGGCCGAACCCTTCCCACTGCCGATCCACACCGGCGACGTCCGTGTCGACGTCCAAGCGGGTCTGGCGATGCTCGCTCCGATCTGGGGATACCAGCCGATACTCGACATCGACGACTCCACCGCTCGCGACAACCTCGCCCGCGCGTCGGTGATGGCCCTGTCCTACGTCGCCCAGTCCGCTCGCGGTATCTACCAGCCCGCAGTTCCGCAGACCCGCATCGATCAGGCCGCAACCGTCACCGAGCGATTCATGGTCCGGTGGAAGGGCGAACCGGATCCCGCTCACGTCGCCGCCATCGACGCATACTGGGTCTCGGCTGCAGAGCACGGCATGAACGCCTCGACGTTCACCGCACGCGTCATCGCCTCCACCGGCGCAGACGTCGCCGCCTGCCTCTCCGGTGCCATCGGTGCGATGTCCGGACCGCTGCACGGCGGTGCACCCGCCCGCGTCCTGCCGATGATCGAAGAGGTCGAGAAGACCGGCGACGCACGGGCTCTGATCACCGGAATCCTGGACCGCAAAGAGAAGCTCATGGGCTTCGGGCACCGCGTCTACCGCGCCGAGGACCCGCGCGCCCGTGTTCTGCGCGCCACGGCGAAGAGACTGAACGCACCGCGCTACGAGGTCGCCGCAGCACTCGAGCAGGCGGCGCTGACCGAACTGCGCGAACGCCGCCCCGATCGAGCCATCGAAACCAACGTCGAATTC
Organism: Rhodococcus sp. 06-418-5; assembly: GCF_002258285.1. Taxonomy (NCBI): domain Bacteria; kingdom Bacillati; phylum Actinomycetota; class Actinomycetes; order Mycobacteriales; family Nocardiaceae; genus Rhodococcus; species Rhodococcus sp. 06-418-5. Next base: position 49,826 of record NZ_NOYE01000025.1, on the reverse strand, counting down.
TGGGCCGCGGTGATCCTCGACTTCGCCGAGGTACCGGCGCACATGATGCCCGCCATGTTCACCTGTGGACGTACCGCGGGCTGGTGCGCGCACATCCTGGAGCAGAAGCGCCTGGGCAAGCTCGTCCGACCCGCTGCCCTCTACACCGGCCCCGAACCGCGGTCACCCGAGTCCGTCGAAGGCTGGGACCTGATCCGGTAGTCGAAGCTGATATGGCACCCGACTACCCTGTAAGGGCCATATTCCATCGACGCTAGGACGCGCTACTCCATGGCCGAATTGCCGATCATTCCCGCCGATCTCCTGCCCGCCGACGGACGCTTCGGCTGTGGCCCGTCCAAGGTTCGCCCCGAGCAGCTGCAATCCCTGGTCGATGTCGGCGCTTCCGTGTTCGGCACCAGCCATCGCCAGAAGCCCGTCAAGGACGTCGTCGGACGTGTGCGCAGTGGTTTGAAGGATCTGTTCTCCCTCCCCGAGGGCTACGAGGTCGTCCTCGGCAACGGCGGCACCACCGCATTCTGGGACGCTGCTGCATTCGGCCTGATTCGCGAGAAGTCGCTGCACCTGACCAACGGCGAGTTCAGCTCGAAGTTCGCCTCGGTGGCCAAGAACAACCCGTTCATCGGTGATCCGATCGTCGTCAAGGCAGAGCCGGGCAGCGCGCCCGAGCCCACCTCCGACCCGTCCGTCGACCTGATCGGCTGGGCGCACAACGAGACCTCGACGGGCGTGGCCATTCCGGTCAGCCGTCCGGCCGGCTCCGAGAACGCCCTCATCGCGATCGACGCCACCTCCGGCGCAGGCGGTCTCCCGGTCAACGTCGCCGACTCGGACGTCTACTACTTCGCTCCGCAGAAGTGCTTCGCCGCCGACGGTGGCCTGTGGGTCGCGCTGATGAGCCCCGCCGCGCTCGAGCGCGTCAGCGAGATCGCCGCCACGGATCGGTGGGTCCCGGACTTCCTGTCACTGCCGATCGCCGTCGACAACAGCAGCAAGAACCAGACGTACAACACCCCGGCCGTGGCGACACTGTTGCTCTTCGCCGATCAGATCGAATGGCTCAATTCGCAGGGCGGCCTCGACTGGGCCACCAAGCGCACCGCCGATTCGTCCTCACGCCTGTACGACTGGGCCGAGAACAGCGAATTCGCAACGCCGTTCGTCACGAACCCGGATCACCGCAGCCAGGTCGTCGGCACCATCGACTTCGACGAGAAGGTCGACGCAGCCCAGGTTGCGAAGATCCTGCGCGCCAACGGCGTCGTCGACACCGAGCCGTACCGCAAGCTCGGCCGCAACCAGTTGCGTGTCGGTATGTTCCCGGCCATCGAGCCGGACGACATCACCGCACTGACCAAGAGCATCGACTGGGTCGTGTCCACACTGAGCTAGTTGGCAGGGCAGGAGTGGAGCCTGCGGAACGACCATTCCCAGGGCAGGAGTGGAGCCTGCGGAACGACCATTCCCAGCAAGCTCACAGCTCCGGCGCTCCCTTCGAGGCCTACACTTGCTATCAAGTAAGCAAGCGTAACGACCTCGGAGGGAGCGCTCGTATGTTCAGGCTCCTCACCGTCGCGCTGCAGATCCGCGTGACACTGGTCTACTGCACCCTCGCGGTGGCAGGCACGGTAGCGCTCGGCCAGATCGGGCCGCACGATCGCTGGCACGTGCTGCATGCGGCGAGTACCAACCTGCACAATCTGACCGACGGTCACCTCGCCACTGTCGTCACGAGCGTTTTTCTCACCGAGGGTCGGGTGAACTGGCTGTGGTTGGCCGCGGTCGCCGTGTTGTTCGCCGTCGCCGAATGGGTCTCCGGCTGGCGACGCTTCCTTCTCACCTTCGGCGCCGGACATGTCGGTGCCACTGCTCTGGTGGCCGTCGGCCTGCTCATCGGTATTCACAACGACTGGCTCGCGGACTCGCTGGCGATGGCCGTCGACGTCGGTGTCAGCTACGCGGCAGCAGCGGTCGCAGGGTCGATGATCCGGTACCTGCCGATGCCGTGGCGTGTCGGCTGGGCCGCACTGTGGATCGGCGTCGTCACGATCAGTGGAGTGTCGGATCCGTCCTTCACCGCCGTCGGGCACGCGATTGCCCTGACCATCGGTTTCGGCTTGGGTGCCCTCTACCTGCGCAGGGACGCATCGGCGTTGTCGCACAAAGCAATCGACGCAAGATCGGCCGAATGGGTGCAGCCGAGCCCGCAGCTGTCTACCCTCTGACAGGGAAACGATCGTCGGCAGAAGCGATGCGTGTCGAACACCCGCCGAATACGGCAGGTGAACTAGGCTCGAACTCGACGGTATCGCGAGCCGGCGCGATGAGGAGGTCAAGGTGCGAGACTTACGTGTGGTGGGTCTCGAGGCCGACGGAAAGTTCGTCGTGTGCGCAGATCCCAAGACCGGCGACAGATTCCGGCTTCCAGCCGACGACAAGCTCCGCGCGGCCTCACGCGGTGACATCGCTCGACTAGGACAGATTGAGATCGAAATGGACAGCTTGCTTCGGCCGAAAGAAATTCAGGCCCGCATCCGCAGCGGAGCGACCATCGAACAGGTTGCCGCCGACTCCGGAATGGCCATCAGTCGCGTCGAGGTGTTCGCTCACCCGGTGCTGCTCGAACGTTCGCAGGCCGCGTCGATGGCCCAGGCCGGTCATCCGCTGCGCCACGACGGCCCGGCCGTGCAGACCCTGCTCGAGATCGTCACCCTCGCCTTCCGCGCTCGCGGGCACAACCTCGACGACGCGGAGTGGGACGCCTGGCGCGACGAGGACAACAAGTGGGTCGCACAGCTGAAGTGGCAGGCGGGCCGCACCACCAACAAGGCGCACTGGCAGTTCCTGCCCGACGGCCACGGCGGCACCATCGCGCCGCTCGACGACACCGCCCACGAACTGATCGATCCCGACTTCGGACGCCAACTGCGTGGCCTCGCACCGGTGCGCGCACTGACGTCCGCCGAGGATGACGACCAGGCCTCGCAGCAGAGCTTCGACGAGTACTACGGCACCACCGCCGACAGCGAACTCGACGCCGAGACCATCGAGGTCGAGGTGGACGATGCGCCGACTCCCGAGCCCGAGCAGCCACGCGAACCGGTGGCCAGGGAGCCGAGGCCCGCACCCAAGCCTGCCGCCGGTCACACCGGCGGCAAAGACAAGCGCGGCAAGCCGGCCATGCCGTCGTGGGAGGACGTGCTGCTCGGCGTTCGCAGCAGCGGGCACAACTGATCTCTTCGATGGCCGATTTGCCGCTCGGTGACAGATTGCCGACGCTCACACCGTAGGCTTTCGACGGAGCTTACGGAGAGAGAGGTGCCGGTAGTGGGGGCCAAAGCATCAACGATCTGGTACGTGGACGCACCGGATCCCATTTCGGTACTCCGAGAAGCCACCACCTCGGACTGGAATGCTGCGAGCGCACTCGTCGGACGTCTGTACCCCCACCTGACGGCAGTGCCTCTCGGACAGGGTCCGATATCGACATCGGCAGGCGTGGACGACGATCACGTCTTCATCGGTTGCTACCCCGGCGTCACCGTGGTCTGCGGATCGAACCTGTCGGTGCCGACACCGTCGACGCTTCCCGAATCCTTCACCCGCCCTCTGGCGTCCGAACACACCTACCTCGTCGCCTCGGATCCCCAGCACGCCTGGGGTGCGTTCGCGTACTGGGAGCGCGGTGAATTCCGCCGATCGTTCAGCGCCACCCCGGTGTACATCTACGAGGACGCCGGCCTGCCACTGGTGTGGGAGCGATCGTTCTGGGCCGGTGAGCATCCGCTGATCTATCCGCCCGGAGTGATGCCGGATCCACAATCGCTGCCGTTCCACCCACAGGAATTCGCCGAGGCGGCCAACGCCGAGTGGCTCGGATTCCGCTACACCGGCGCGCCGCACGCGGACGAATTCGATCCCGACACCCTGCCGGTCTGCGGCTTCACGATGTACGTTCCCGGACAGGAGCCGCCGCCACCGAACCGGAGTGCGAACGGCCGTGGCGCACAGGAACCGATGCCCGACGCCCCCGACGAACAGGCACCGCGTCCGAAGAAGCGTTGGTTCTCGCGCAAGTAGATGCGGCAGGGCCGTCCTGGGTGCCGGCGATTGTCAGAACGCCAGCGCCGCCAGTGCCACGAAGCTGAGGATGGAACCGATACCGGCTCCGTACACCGCCCAGCGCCACACCGGTATCGCGAGCCACCGCATGACCGTCGGAGCTGCACCCGCGACGACGATGATGTTCAGACCGAGTGCGAGCAGTGGATGAATTCTGGCCAGCTCCAGACCGAACGTCGTCAGTGCCACACCCACCAGCGCCGCCGAGATGACGGCGATCGGGACTCCGGTCCAGCGGACGCTCGGGTCGTGGTCGTTCACGTCAGGCGCACGCGTTCGTAGAACCCCATTGCCGCGGCCGTCGCCACGTTCAGCGAATCGGTGCCAGGGGCCATCGGAATCCGCGCGCGAATGTCCGTTGCTCGCATGGCATGTTCGGTCAGACCCGGCCCCTCGGCACCCAGCAGCAGGGCAACCTTCTCCCCCGTCATCGCCGTCGCCAACGACACCGCCGCCGGGTTGGGCGTCAACGAGATCAGCTGAAACCCGTGCGCGCGAACACGATCGAGGCCACGGGGCCACTCGGGCACCTTGGCGAACGGCACCCGCAGCACATGTCCCATCGACACTCGCACCGAACGACGATAGAGCGGATCAGCACACGCGGCCCCGAACAGAACGGCATCGACCCCGAGGCCCGCCGCGTTGCGGAACATCGACCCGAGATTCTCGTGATCGTTGACGCCCTCGAGAATCGCCACCGTCCTGGCACCGTCCAACACCTCGTCGAGATCGAGGGCCGGCGGCCTGTTCGCCGCGGCCAACACACCACGATTGAGGTGGAAGCCGACGACCTCGGCCATCACCTCCGCCGACGTCCGGTAGAACGGAACGTCCGAATCGACGAGATCGTCGCGCAGGGCGTCGAGCCGTCGATCCACGCCCAGCAGGCTGATCATCGGAAACCGCGAGGTCAGCAGCCGCTGCGCCACCAACACACCCTCGGCGATCACCAGACCCTTGCCCTCGGGCAGGTCGGGTCGCCGATCCGACGAGTTGAGATCGCGAAAATCGTCCAGTCGCGGGTCCGAGGGGTCGTCGATGTCGAGTACATGCACCACGTGCTCATCTTGTCACCCGGCCGATTTCGAGACTCCCTCGGCGAAGGCCTGCTTCTGTATGGCAGATTTTTCGGGTCGTTCCGCGGGCTCCACTCCTGTATGGAAAAGTAAAGTCCGATGACTACCGACGAATCGATCACCATCCGCACCGCCACCGACGACGACTGGGATGCCGTCGCGCTGCTCGACGCCCACGCGTTCGGCGAGCACCAGAACGCCGAAGACCTGGCCGAGACGCAGATCCTGACCCAGTCCGAGCACGTGTACTTGGCGTGGGACGGCGAGACCCCGGTCGGTGTGGCCATGCACTTCCCGATGTCGGTCACCGTTCCCGGTGGTGCGCAGGTCGAGGCGTCCGGAGTCTCCTGGGTCTCGGTCGCGCCGACGCATCGTCGACGCGGCATCCTGCGATCGATGTTCACCCAGCAGCACCGCGCCCTGAACGACGCGGGCGCACCGCTCTCGCTGCTCACGGCCAGCGAGGCGACGATCTACGGACGCTTCGGCTACGGGCCGGTGACCGAGGAGATCAGCGTCTCGATCGATCGTCGATTCGCGCAGTTCCGCAAGGACGCTCCCCCGGCCACCGGCGTCCGGCTGATCGAATCGGCCGAGGCCACCGAACTGCTCCCCGACATCTACCACCGCTGGCAGCAGCAGACCGCAGGCGCGCAGCCCAAGCCGCCGATCCGCTGGGAGCGGTTCTTCGCCGACCGCGAGAACCGGCGCGGCGGACTGACGGCTCTGTTCTTCGTCGTTCATCCCGACGGATACGTCGCCTACCGACGCGGCCGCAACCCGAGCCGAGTGGTGGTGGAGGAATTCATCGCGGTGACCGACGACGCGTACGCCGCGCTGTGGCAGATCCTCGTCGGCGTGGACCTGGTCGACACCATCGAGGTACGGCAGGCACGGGACGAAGCGCTGCCGTTCCTGCTGACCAACAATCGGCTACCGAAGGTCACGGCTCACCACGACGCTCTGTGGGGCCGCATCATGCACGTCGAGGCAGCTTTGGAGGCACGCACCTACGCGCTCGACACCTCGCTGATCATCGCTGTGCGAGATCCCTTCCTCGATGCGGGCGGCACCTACTCGCTGACCGTGACCGACGGCCGCGCCACCTGCACCCGGGTGGAGTCCGAACCGGACATCGAACTCGACATCGACGTGCTCGCCAGCATCTACTTCGGCACCCATCGGGCCCGCTTGTTCGCCGCGGCCAACCGCCTCACCGCCCGCAACGACGCGTCGCTGCACGCACTCGACCTGACGTTCGGAACTGCGCGCCCGGCCGTCATGGGCTGGGGTTTCTAGGACCGGTCGACGCATCGAGCGCGCTGGCCGAGCCACCCCGCATCCACAGGGCTGCGCAGAGCGTCACCGAGAGCAGCACCGTCGTGTAGACGACGAAGTCGGTGCTGCCACGGCCGCTGGTGGCGTGGTAGATCAACGGTGCAGTACCCCCGAACAGGGAGTTCGCCACGGCGTAGCCGAAGCCGACGCCGAGGGCACGAATGTGAGCGGGAAACACTTCGGCCTTGGCGATGCCGTTCACCGACAGGTAACAGGTGAGAACGGCGAATGCGCTCACCAGGATGACGAACACCGCAGGCGGAGACGTCACCCGGGCGGTGGCCAGCACCAGTGCGCCGGTGGCCGGTATTCCCAGTGCCCCGAACGCGACGAGAAGAGGCTTTCTCCCGATGCGGTCGCTCAGTGCGCCGCCGACCGGCTGCAGCACCATCAACACCACGAAGGCCGCGAGCACGAGGCCGGTCGCGGTGAGCTCGCCCCTGGCACCGTCCGCGGCGAAGAACGTCTCGCGAACGATCGAGGGAACGGTGACCGTGTAGGTGTAGAACGCCGCACTCCCTCCCGCGGTCAGCAAGAACACCCAGACGAGCGGACGCCGATGATCGCGAAAGAGCGCCCCCATCGTGGCGTCTCGGTCCGCCCGCGGCGCTCCCGGTGCACGGGGCACGGGATCGAGTCCACGCGCCCACCACAGCGACGCCAGGCCCGCCGCGCCGCCCGCGGCGAACGCGAGACGAAAGCCCCACTCGGAAATTGCCGCGCGATCCGTACCCGCGAGGAGCACGAGCAGACAGGCCTGCGCCAGCACGAGACCGCCGACGATGGTCGCGGCCTGGAACGAGGCGAAGAATCCCCGGTGTCCGCGCGTGCCCGATTCGGAGAGCAACACCGTCGCCGCCGCGTACTCGCCACCGGTTGCGATGCCCTGCACGATGCTCACGACCGCGAGGATCACCGCCGCCCAGACACCGATGTCGTGGACCGTTGGAGTGACCGCAAGGGCAACAGATCCGGCCGACATCAGCGTGACCGCCGCGACGAGCGCGAACTGCCGGCCCCGCACGTCCGCGAGCCTGCCGAACAACCACGAGCCGAGTGGGCGTACGACGAAGGTCAGTGCGAACAGTCCGTAGACGTACACGAGCGAATTCGTCGAGGCCGGATCGAAGAACTCGGTCCGAAAGTACGGTGCAAACGTCGCGTAGAGGTACAGGTTGAACCACTGCACCAGGTTCGGCACCGAACCGGCCAGGATGACGCGGATCTGTGTACGACGGCCGGGGCTCGCCGACTCGGTGCGATTCACGAGCCGAAGGTACCCGGCCCGCGGCCCTACCGCCCGCCGTTCGAGCGACAGAACAGCCGTCGCCCACGAGCGCGCTCATGACTTTTGTCATGGCCGGACCGTGACGGTGTCACTTCAGGTCATGATGCGCCGCACTGTTTTCGGTGGTTCGGGCGCAGCAGACTCGTAGTCATGAAGCAACCAGACGAGGGAAACCTGTTCACCGATCTCATGGAGCTCGGGCCGGCTCCGACGATGGCGCGTGAGATCGTCGTCATCGTCATCAGTCTCGCGATCGTCGCCGTGTTGTTCGCGATCGTCGGCACGTCCCTTCCGGCATTCGTCGCACTCGGCGTCATCGTCGCCTTCATGGGCGTGCGGTTCGTCATCGGACTCCGCAACTGGGAGAAGCAATCATGACCATCATCGAAGTCAGCGGCATGACTCGCCGCTACGGTTCGGGCAAAACCGCTTTCGAGGCCGTGAAGGCGCTGGATCTCGAGATCGCGGAGGGTGAGCTGTTCGGCTTGCTGGGCACCAACGGTGCCGGCAAGACCTCCACTCTAGAAGTGATTCAGGGACTTTCACGGCCGAGCGAGGGCACGGTGCGGATCATGGGAATGGATCCGGTGTCCGATCGCCGCAAGGTTCGACCGTCTCTCGGCATCATGCTGCAGAAGGGCGGCCTGCCCCAGGATCTGACCACCGCGGAAAGCCTGCGGATGTGGGCGGGCACGTGCAGCAATCCACTGCCGACGGCGGAGGTGCTGGGGCGCGTCGACCTGGCCGACCGGGCCGACACGCGGGTGAAGTTTCTCTCGGGCGGCGAGCAGCGCAGGTTGGATCTGGCGTGCGCCATCATCAGCCGCCCGAGGGTGCTGTTCCTCGACGAACCGACCACCGGACTCGATCCCGAATCTCGCCGCAACACGTGGCGTCTGATCCAGGAGCTGAAGAATTCCGGCGTGACGATCATGTTGACGACGCACTACCTGGACGAGGCCGAGTCACTGTGCGATCGGCTGGCGATCATGCACCGCGGCAGCGTCGTTCGTAGCGGAACGGTCGACGAGGTGGTCGCCGACCATCCTGCGAAGATCGAACTGCAGGCCCCCGGTACGGCGCTGCCGACATTGCCCGGTACGTCGATCGACGTCTCGGGAGACACCATCTCGATCCAGACGTCCTCAGTACAGGAGACCTTGACCGACCTGCTGCTGTGGGCGCGAGACAACGGAGTGACCCTGCACGGACTGGACGCCCGAGCGGCGTCTCTCGAAACCGTGTTCCTTTCCATCGCAGACGAATTCGACAATTCCGCTATCCAGAACAACGAGGTGATGAGCGCATGAGCACGATGACCGCCCTGTCACGAGCAGAGTTCACGCTGCTCGGACGCAACCGAGTACTGCTGTTCAACGCGATCGTCATGCCGTTGATCTTCCCGGTCGCATTGCTGATCGTCGGCAGCCGCGGCGATGACGGATTGACCGATGCAGGCGTCGGAGCTGCACTCGAGATCTTCGCACTGTTCCTGCTCGTGTTCATGGTGTACTACAACATGCTCTCGGTCTACGCCACGCGTCGAGACGAGTTGGTACTCAAGCGACTTCGCACCGGAGAGAGCTCGGACGTTCAGATTCTGCTCGGACCGGCGATACCCTCGCTGATCCTCACCGTCGTCCTCGGCCTGATCGTCGGTGCAGTGGTACTGGCCTTCGGCGGACCCGTCCCCGCCAATGCACTGCTGGTCGTGGCCGCACTGTTCGGCGGTGCTGCACTGTTCGCTGCCCTGGCACTGATCACCTCGGCGTTCACCCGCAATGCAGAGGCCGCGCAGATCACCAGCTTGCCGGTGATCCTGGTGGCCATGGCCGGCTCATCACTGCTGCGCGACGCCCTCCCGGATTCGTTCGGCAGGGTCATCGAACTGACCCCGATGGCCGCGGTCTCGGACCTGCTGAACCTCGGCTGGTTCGGCACCACCACGCCCGGCGACGCGCCCATCGGCTTCGCTGCCACCTTCACCGAAGCCGGAATGCCGCTGCTGGTGATGCTCGCCTGGATCGTCGGCAGCCTGCTGATCGCCCGCACGCACTTCCGTTGGGAACCGCGGTCCTAGTTCGCCCCTTTCGCCGCACCGTCTGCAAGGCTGGAGATCATGAAGTTGCACCAGTATCTCAATCCACTGCACGGCTGGAACGACAGCAGTGCAGTGGACAAGGTGCGCGTCTACACCCGCCAGTCGTTTCTGCTGATCACCGTCGGTGTTGCCGCCGCTGCGATGCTGACGTCACTGCAGTTCGAGGACTACCTGTCGATGGCGGCCGTGGCAGTCTGTGCCGCAGCGACCTTCGTGGTCGTTCAGCGCACCCCCGCGCTCGGCGGCCAGTCGACGGCGAGCCCACGAATTCCCCTGGCGATCATGGCTGTCGCCGCCGTGGTGCTGGTTGCCGGCGGGGCCACGAACAATGCATTGTGGGCCGTCGTACTCGTCACCACTGCGGTCGCAACGCTGATCCCGTTGCGGTGGTGCCTGGCGGCGGCCGTGGCCGCTGCTGGACTTGCAGCAGCTCTCGGCACGCCGGCAGTGGAAACACTGGTGCTCGGTCTCCTCATCGCCTTCATGGCCTTCACCGTCCAACTGTCGGCGTGGCTGCTGCGTATCGTCACCGAACTCGATGCCACCCGCGACGCTGCTGCCGCGCTCTCCGTTGCCGAGGAGCGTCTGCGATTCTCGCGAGATCTGCACGACGTCGTCGGCCGCGCACTCTCGGCCATCGCGGTCAAGAGCGAACTCGCCGCGGCACTGGCGCGTAGAGGTGACGATCGAGCTGCGGCCCAGATGGACGAGGTTCGCATTCTGGCCCAGGAATCCATGGCCGACGCCAGAAAGCTGGTTCGCGGCTATCGATCGATCGATGTGGCCTCGGAACTCGACGGCGCTCGATCCCTGCTGTCCGCCGCGGGCATCGCCACCGAGCTCGTCGGTGAAACCTCGATGCTCGACGAGCGCGCAGCCGAGGCCGCCGCGTGGGTGGTCCGTGAGGGTGTGACGAACATTCTGCGTCACTCCGAGGCCACCTATTGCCGGATCGAGCTGACCAACAACAGTATTCGACTGATCAACGATCATCCGCAGCCATCGACCGGCCGCGACGACGGCACAGGCCTGAGCGGACTGCGAGAACGGCTGGTCGCCGTCGACGGTACCCTGCACACCGAGCAGACCACCGACGAATTCACCCTCACTGCGGCGTTGCCGACCTCGCCCCAGAACGCAAGGACCACACCATGATCCGAGTTCTCTTGGCCGACGACGAGAATCTCATCCGTGCTGCGCTGGCAACCATGCTCGATCTCGAGGACGACATCGAGATCGTCGGGCAGGCCGACTCCGGGGAGAAGGCGCTGACCGCCGCAGCCTCGCTCTCCCCCGATGTGGCCGTGCTGGACCTGCAGATGGGCGGAATCGACGGCATCGAGACGGCCCAGAAGATCGCCGAGACGTTGCCCGACTGCGCGTCGATCATCGTCACCAGCCACGGCCGGCCGGGCTACCTCAAGAAGGCGCTCGAAGCAGGCGTGCGCGGTTTCCTCCCCAAGACCACCTCGGCCGCCACTCTGGCCGAGGTGGTGCGCACCGTGCACGGCGGCGGGCGCTACGTCGACCCGACGCTGGCCGCCGAAGCCATCGGGGCCGGAGACTCGCCGCTGACACCGCGCGAGGCCGATGTGCTCGAGTTCGCCGCCGACGGCGCGTCGATCGCGGAGATCGCACGGCGCGCCCATCTTTCGCCCGGCACCACTCGCAACTACCTGTCTGCGGCGGCTGCGAAACTGGGTGCAGCGAACCGGCACGAGGCCTGCGCTCTCGCCCGACGCCACGGCTGGATCTGAACGCCTCACACCTTCGCGGTGGCGGCCACGGTGTCGAGGGTGGGCAGCCGGTGCCCGTCTGCGGGCGGCACCACGGTGATCCGCAAATTGTTGTGCCGCAGTAGATACACGGCCGCGAACAGCCCCGTCGCCAGCGAGATGACGCCGCCGAACACCAGTGGTGCGCGTGGATCGAGGACGTCGGCGAGCCAGCCTAGCACCGGGCTGCCGAGCGGAGTTCCGCCCAGAAAGCACAGCATGTAGATGCCCATCACGCGTCCGCGCATGTCGGACGGCACCGACATCTGCAGAATGTTCATCGCCGACGTCGTGAACGTCAACGTCAGGGCACCGGTGGGTATCAGCAGAAGTGCGACGAGCAGGTAGTTGGGCATCAATCCGACGATCAGCTCGAAGGCTCCGAACGCGATGACGGCACCGATGAACAGCCGCAGGCGCGGCGCGCTCGCCCGCCGCGCCGCCAGGGTCGCGCCGGCCAATGTGCCCACTGCCAGGGTTGTCGAGAGCAGACCGTAGGCGTCTGCCCCGCTACCGAACGTGTTGCGCGCCAACACCGACAGACTCAGCGGAAAGTTGAGGCCGAACGTCGAGACCATGAAGACCGTGGCCAGCAGTACTCGTAGGTCACCGCGCCCCCAGACGTATCGAAAGCCCTCTCGCACCTGCCCTTTGGCGCGTGGGGCGGGTTCGACGCGGAAGAGCTGACCGACGTTCATCGCCACGAGGGCACCGAAGACCGCCGCGAACGACACGGCGTTGATGAGAAACACCCAGCCGGTGCCGACGAGGGTGATCAGTACTCCGGACACGGCAGGGCCGACGATGCGGGCCATGTTGAAGGTCATCGAGTTCAACGCGATCGCATTGGCGAGGGTCTCTTTGCCGACCATCTCGATGGTGAAGGATTGCCGTACCGGAGCGTCGATCGCCGACGAGCAGCCGAGGACGAATGCGATGACGTAGACGTGCCAGAGTTCGACCATCCCCCCGACGTCGAGGACGCCGAGCACCAGACCGCAGACCGCGGCGAAGACCTGGGTGATCATCAGCAGCTTGCGCTTGTCGTAGCGGTCTGCCAGGACCCCACCCCAGACCGAGAGGAACAGCGTCGGTCCGAACTGCAGGGCCATGACGATGCCGACAGCGAAGCCGTTTCCGCCGGACAGCGTCAGAACGAGCCAGTCCTGGGCGACCCTCTGCATCCACGTGCCGACCAACGAGACGATCTGCCCCGACGCCCACAATCGGTAGTTGTGGGTCTTCAGAGCAGCGAACATCGTCGAGCCGGGGGTACGGGAAGCAGGGGCCACCGTTCAAATAATAAACCTAGGTAACTACTCGGAGTCGCTGACGAGGGCCCCGATGATCGCTACCGCGTCACGGAGTGTGTCGAGTTGCTCGGGACCGAGGCCTGCGAGCTGCGCCGTCATCCATGCTTCGCGGGCACTGGCCTCGTCGGCGATCAGTTCTCGACCGGCCGGTGAGAGCGAGACGATCACCTGCCGCCCGTCGGTGGGATGTGGGGTGCGCGCCACCAGGCCCAGTTCGGCCAACGATGCGATCACCCGTGTCATCGACGGCGGCTGGACCTTCTCCCGCGCGGCCAGTGCACCCGGCGTCATATCGCCCTCCCGACTCAGCGTGGCCAGAGCCGACAGCTGAGTGAGCGAGACTTGCGAGTCCACTCGCCTACCCCGAAGGTGGCGAGTCAGCCTCACCACCGCAAGCGACAGGTCGCTTGCCAATTTCCGATTGTCCTTCACACCATTTCCCGACGTCACAGCGCAGAGAATACGCCCTGGTACCGACCATGCGTCATGTAACCGCCTCGGTGATGGGTCCGACGGCGAAATATGCGACGAACAGCAACGCGACGATCCACAACAGGGGATGAACCGACTTCGCGCGACCGGAACCGACCGCAAGTACGACCCAGGTGATGAAACCGACGCCGATCCCGTTGGCGATGGAGTACGTGAAGGGCATCACCACGATGGTCAGGAAGGCGGGCAGTGCGTAATCGAACCGGCGGAAGTCGATGTCGAGGACCTGCCCGATCATCAGTGCACCCACCACGACCAGCGCAGGCGCGGCCGCCTCGATCGGAACCACGGCCGTGAGCGGGGTGAAGAACATGGCCAGCAGGAAGAGCAGTCCGGTGACGACGTTGGCCAGTCCGGTACGCGCCCCCTCGGCGATTCCGGACGCCGATTCCACGAACACCGTGTTCGACGACGCCGAAGCACCGCCTCCCACGATCGCTCCTGCTCCCTCGACGACCAGCGCCTTTCCGATGTTCGGCAGGGTCCCGTCCTTGTCCAGCTTCGCTTCCTTGCCCAAGCCGGTCATCGTGCCCATCGCATCGAAGAAATTCGCGAGCACCAGCGTGAAGACCAGCAGGCTCGCGGCGAGCACGCCGATGCGCGTGAACGCTCCGAAGAGATCGACGTTGCCGACCAGCGACAGATCGGGAGACTGCACCAACTGGCTCGGCAACTGCGGCACCGACAGATTCCACCCCTTGGGGTCGACGCCGTTGGAGGGCCCCACATCGGTGACGGCCTCGACGATCGCCGCGAAGATCGTCGTGACGACGATACCGATCAGCAGTCCGCCGCGGACCTTGCGCACCACGAGCACACCCATCAGCAGCAGCCCGAACACGAAGATCACCGTCGGCCACGACGCAATGGACCCGTCGATACCGAGCCCGACGGGAACCGTCGTGCCTGCAGCGTCGGGGATGCGGCGCACGAAGCCCGAGTCGACCAATCCGATGAACGCGATGAACGCGCCGATACCGGCGGCGATCGCCGCCTTCAGCTCCGGCGGGATCGCGTTGAACACCGCGGTGCGGAACCCGGTGACGGCCAGCAGCACGATGATGATGCCGTCGATGACGACGAGCCCCATCGCCTCGGGCCACGTCACCTGCGGCGCGATGGTCACCGCGAGCAGGGTGTTGATGCCGAGGCCCGCTGCGATGCCGAAGGGGTAATTGGCGATGATGCCGAAGGCGATGCTCATGAATCCGGCCACCAGCGCCGTGACGGCGGCGACCTGGGCGACCGGCAGAATGTTGCCGAGTACGTCCGTCTTGGCCGCTGCGTCGTCGGCGGAGAAGCTGCCCAGGATCAGCGGATTGAGGACGACGATGTACGCCATGGCCACGAACGTGACCACGCCACCTCGAACCTCGGATCCGACCGTCGAGCCGCGTTCGGTGATCTTGAAGTAGTTGTCGAGTAGCCGCGACGACAATTGCATGAGCGAACGATAAAGCACACCGAAGCAGTTGGGTAACTGCAGCGACGCAACCGAGACCAACGCAGTGGCGTAGCGTGATTTCGTGGCCGACCTCCCCCAGATTCCGCGCAGCCTCACCGATCCGGTGCCGGTGTTGACGATCGGCATACTCGGCTGGATCGTCGCGCTGGTGGTGTTCACGGCCACCGGAGAGCGCACCGACGACGCACTGGCGACGTGTTGGTCCGGTATCGCCGTGGGCGCAGTAGGCTTCGGAATCTTCCTCGCGCAGAGAGCGGCGTCACGTCGCGGAAGCAAAACCGCCCAACGAGGCCTCGATTGAGATCAGGATCACGTTAGCCCGGTCACCGCACCGCCCCTGACGTGGGCAAACTAACCCGTCAGCCGGTTGAGTAACACAAAGTTAACGTGGACCATGGGTTATGTCAGTTCAGATAACCACTAGATCCACGAAAGCCAGGCCATGAAGCTCGTCTCTCAGTACCGCAACCGCCGCAACCACGTCCGCTCGCTCCGCGCCCTCTACGCACGCGCCAACGCTGTCTCCAGCCCGGCCATGCGCGACGAGCTGCTCGTCATCGCCCAGCGCTCCGATTTCTCGCGCTGATCAGCCTGACGGCATAGATCGACACCAGCCCCCACAGGGCACCGAACACCCAGCCGGCCAGCACGTCCGTGGTCCAGTGCGCACCCAGGTAGATCCGAGAGAATCCGATCAGCAGGGACGCGACCACAGGTAGTACGAGCAGGGCCGGCCGATGCAGCCACGGAGCAGGCGATCGCAACATCACCGCGATCGCCACCGTGGCAAGCACCATCGACACCATCGCGTGGCCCGACGGAAACGAATGGCTCGCAATGTCCACCAGCCGCTCCGGAATCGGTGGACGCTCCCGCGCGAACGCGAATTTGAGCGCATTCATCAGACCCCACCCGGTCAGCATCGAGCCCGCGACGACAACGGCATCCGATCTGCGTCCGACGCGAAGCAACGCACCCACGATCACCGTGGACAGCAGAAACATCGACACCGTGTTGCCCACCGTGGTGATGATCCAGAACATCGTCGTGACCCAACCGACTCGATGCTCGACCATCCAGTCCAGGATCACACCGTCAAGCCCCACGAGGTCGCTCCCAACTCTGCGTGCAGTGGACCGTTCCGTCGGCGGTCACCCACCACGGCACTTCTCGATCTCCGCTCACGTCACCGGACAGCCGAACCACCAGCTCGTGATGGACCACCACCCCTCCTGACGGCAGCGGCAATCCCATTACGGCACAGGACAACACGGCTCCCGGTTCACGATCCCACGAGCTGACGCGTCCTACGCCGATCACTTCTCCGCCGATCGCCTCCGACGCCTGCCCGACGTCCAGAACATCGGCCAGTGCCGCAGCGGTTGCCATGTCCGAGAGCACGGCGACCTCCGGCGGTACCACGCTCGCCAGCCACGGAGCGTCGATCACCAGCGCATCCGATGCGTCCACGACTGTGCCGCCGAGCGTGCGGACGCGATCCGGTGGATCGATGTCCGAGACCTCGATGCGTTGCTCTGCAACAGCGGTGGCGATGAGCGTGTGGGTTCGCGCGATCACCGCAGGAGTCGGGGTGCGCTGCGAATCCGACAGCGCCGCCAGCAGCACGCGGGCAGTATCGGCGTTCTCGCAGTTCGACGCGCTGAGCACCGCCTGCAGTTCGTCGGCACGCGGATGATCCAGCGGATCGAGCAACCCGGCGAACGTCTCGTCCGATGGCGCTCGGAACTCGATCGGACGCGAATCGTGCAGTCGTGCATGACGCCTGAGCCACCACGCGGTGTAGCCCTCACGATCGACCAGTGCCGCACAGGTACCGGGATCGTCGAGTAGCACCGTCAGGGCCTCGGTCCATGCGTCAGATCGAACGAGGTCGAGATCCCGGACCGCGAGAAGTGTCTCCGGCTCATCGGACAGACTCGACCACCACGCCGCCTCGTCGTCGAGATCGTGATCAGGCCCGGTCGGCAGCTCGTCACGCACCACCGAGAATCCCCACCCGACCCCCACTGCACGCAGCGCACGCTCACCGAACTTGTCCACCACCGCGGACGCGAGAACACCGAACGGCGAGTCCTGAACCAGCAGATCCGCCAACGGCGCTCCGGGAAGCAACAATTCGTCGGCGCTGCGCAATTCGCCCTCGTCGTCCGCGAGGGGCAGGCCGCCCAGCCAACTCGGTAGCTCACCCGCCTCTCCCGCCAGCGCGAGCACGGCATCGACCAGCCCGTCGACCTCCTCGCTCTCGTCCCAGTCGAGATCGTCCAGAGCCGCCTCGAGTGCCGGGTCGCTGAGCAGTTCGGTCGCAGTCGCCTCCCGAGCACCCAAGCGTGCGAGCAGCGAACTCACCGCGTCCGGATGCACCAGCCGGACCCAGGTGACCGCGGCAGAGGCATCGGAGCCGATCACCGTCGTGCGCGGGCCGGTCACCGTACGACCGTCTGCGAGCGGAACAGGCAGCGCGGCAAGCTCTTCCGCAGCCACGCCATCGACCACGAGCGGGGTCAAGGCGTCGTACACTCGCCGCCACCAACTCGGCTCGCGATCGAGCCCACCGACCATCTCCGCCAGCCTCGCCAACCCGATCCGGTGCACACCCACCGCCGACAGCGCCGATGCATGCCGCGCACCCGACAGCGATGCGTCGACCGGATTCGGTACGACGTCGACCAGAGCCGACACGAGTTCCTCGGTGGCGTCCGCGATGACGTTCGCCTGCTCGGGCACGAGGTCACGTCCGTTGGCACCGGGAAGCCATGGCGCACTGGACAATCGACGAAAGATCAGTTCACGCAGTGCGCCGTCGACCTCACTGCGCGCGAATCCGACTTCGGGTACGAACGACGCCCTCGACCCGGCAGGCAGCGAGGCCACGAAGTCCGGGTACCCGTGCGCTACCGCGTCGAACGACACACCCGGCAACACGCGCCGCCGATCGGGCTGCATCGGCACATCGGCAATGACCAACGCGGGCAACGACATCAGCTCGTCCGAGCGAGTCGGCGCGCGCAAGACGTCGGGCGGCGAGGGAACGGGCACACCGTCGACGACCGGAGTGAGCCAGCGCGCCGCCGGGGTGACGAACTGCCGCCAGGTTCGCGATCCGATCGTGATCTCGGCGCTGCTGTCATCGAGTGTCGTTCTGACGCAGTCGATCACGACACCATCGATCTCGATGGAGTTCAGCGCCTCCAGTTCGAGCAGTAGGTCGACCGCCTCGTCCGCGAAGCCCGCGGCGACAGAATTCGCTGCCGCGTCGGCTCGCACCGTCAGCACGATCTCGGTGTCGAACCCATCGGCGGGCGGGACGGCGACCGGCCACGCGAGCCGCAGCACCGGCACGCCGGTGTCGGGCGTACGCATGTCTCGCTCACGCAGCGCCTCGAGCGTGCGATGCGCGCTGAACATCACGCCGCCGTTGCGGGATCGCACCTCGATCTCGTCGGACACCGACCGCACGGCGGTGAACCCGACCCCGAACTGTCCGACGCCCGAATCCGCAGCAGTCTTGCCCGACGCCCTCAAAGCGGTCAACGCATGCACACCCGAAACATCCAGCGCAGCACCGGTGTTGGCCACATGGACGGCACCGGCGTCATCGGTCCAGACCGCCATGCGACCCGGGACACCGGCGCGTCGGGCAGCATCCGCTGCGTTCTGCGCGAGCTCGGTCAACAGCCGGTCGCGGTAGCCCCCGCGCACCAGATCGGACTCGGACGCCGAATCCTCCCGAAGCCGGGTGGGCGACGAGCCCCACGCCGCGAGAACAGACTCCCGCAACGACCCGGTATCGAACGGATCGATCAGCTCGGAGATGCCGAATCCTCTTCCTGCGCAGCGCGATCGGTGGTGGTCGCGGCATCATCGGCCACTGTGTCGGCCTCGTCGGACGCAACGAGATCGGCAGCCGTGGACTCTGCCGGGGCAGCCTCGGTGACTCCCGTCGTCTCGACGGTGTCGGTCGTCTCGACCGTATCGGCCGATTCAGTTGTCTCGACAGTGTCGGCTGTCTCGACAGTGTCGGCTGTCTCGACGCTGTCGGCTGTCTCGACGCTGTCGGCTGTCTCGACGCTGTCGGCTGTCTCGACGCTGTCGGCTGTCTCGACGCTGTCGGCTGTCTCGACGCTGTCGGCCGGCTTCACCGGGGGAACCGGCGTTGCGATGACGTCGAGTGCTGCGTCGTCGTACGGCTCGAATTGTGGCGATCCGGCCCCGGTGGGGAGTTCGGTGTCGGAGTGCGCACCGCAGCCGTACTCGGCGTGCACCACGCGTCCGTCGGCGGCGAATTCGTTGCCGCACACCCCGAATGCGGCCGACAGCGAGCCGGCGATGGGGAGATAGAAGCCGCAGAGCCCGCAGGTCGACGGCGCGGCCTTGGCCATCTCGGTATCGGGACCGTAATCACCGTCGTGCCACCGCTGGGCAGCGTCGAGGCGTCCCTCGAGGCTGGTGACCTGTGTTCGGCCCAGACCGATCTCGCCTGCCACCTCGTCGATCGCAGGGTCACCGGATGCCATGTACCCCGGCACGAGCCGCGGATCGTTCTGACGCGGAGAGAGCAGATCGCCCGGTCCCAGGTCGCCGGGACGGATGCGCTCGTCCCACGGCACCCAGGACGGAGCCACGAGAGCATCGGGGCCAGGAAGCAGAACCAGCTCACTGATCGTGGCGTGGTCCGCGTCCTCCGGGGCGGCGACCACGACGGCCCACTGCCATCCTCGGTACCCCTCGAGATCGCTGGCGAACCGGTGAGTGGCCGCACTGGCGTCCTCAGCGGTGACCCCGAGGTACTCCCCGACACCGCCCTCTCCCAGGTCGAGCAGAGCCTGCCGCGCGAGGTCCACGGCATCGGCCAAGACGGGGCGGATGGAATCGAGCTCTGGAGAAGATACGAAACTCACACATTCAGTTTGCCGCATCGACTCGGTGACGCCCAGTTCGGGCTGCCATCATGGGTGCAATGACCGCCAGCGCTCGCACCTACGCCGCCATAGTCACCTCGCTGCTGGCTGTGTCCGCCTGCTCGTCGTCGACGCAGCCGGCCCCGGTGACGTCCGACTCGGTTCCGGCCCTGACGCCAGAGATCGTGCGCGAATACGACCGCGGCGACGACGCATTCACCCAGGGCTTCGAGATCGACGGCGACGTCCTCTACGAGGGCACCGGACTGGAAGGCTCTTCGTTCGTCAGGCGGACCTCGCTCGAGACCATGACCGAACTCGATCGCGTGGATCTGCCGGCCGACCTGTTCGGCGAAGGCATCACCGTCGACGGCGACACCCTGTGGCAGATCACCTGGCAGGACGGCGTCGCGATCGCCCGAGACCCGACCACTCTGGCCGAGCGACGCCGGGTGAACTACGACGGCGAGGGCTGGGGGCTGTGCACGCAGACACCGAACGACCGCCTCGTGATGAGCGACGGCTCGTCCACCCTCACCTTCCGCGATCCCACGTCGTTCGACGTCGAGTCCACCGTGAACGTCACACTCGACGGCAATCCGGTCGAGCGACTCAACGAACTCGAATGCGCCGACGATGGATCGGTGTACGCCAACGTGTGGCAGACGTTCGACATCATGCGCATCGATCCCGCGACCGGCACGGTGACCGCCGTGATCGACGGCACCCCACTGTGGAATTCGATGTCGGCCACCGACCGAGGCGGTGCCGACGTGTTCAACGGCATCGCACAGATCCCCGGCACCGACCGGTTCCTCGTGACCGGCAAATACTGGCCCAAGATCTTCGAGGTGCGATTCACCGATACCGCGCCGGTAGGACAGAATTGACCCGTGACCGATCCACGTCTCCCCCACACCCCACCGGGTGCGGACGACCCCGAGCGCAACGGCGCTCCCGACCCCACCGGTCACTCCGCAGGCTCCGCTCCCGACCCCACCGGTCACTCCGCAGGCTCCGCTCCCGACCCCACCGGTCACTCCGCAGGCTCCGCTCCTGACCCCACCGAGCACCCCGGTCTGGCGAACTACCCGCCCGCTGTTCCCCTGACGTCCACCCATGTTCCGAGTCGGCGTCAGCCGTTGCCGCCGTTGCACCCGCCGCGTACCGAGCAGATCACTGCCGCGCGTGGCAGGGCCGGCGCACGCAAGCCGCCGCCGATGCCCAAGAAGCTGACCGTCACCCGCGTCGCCGCCATGCGCGGCCGCGAGCTGACCGGCAAGGGCATCGCGTCCTTCCAGCGAGCCGCGAAGGCGGACGGTGCCGACAAGTCCGGTCTGACCGCACTCACGTACGCCACCATGGCGAACTTCGCTTCGGACGCCGCCCTGGCGATCGCATTGGCCAACACGCTCTTCTTCTCGGCTGCCACCGGTGAGGACAAGACCAAGGTCGCGCTGTATCTCGTCATCACCATCGCACCGTTCGCGCTGATCGCGCCGCTCATCGGGCCACTGCTCGACCGATTGCAGCACGGCCGTCGCATCGCGCTGGCCACCTCGTTCGGGTTGCGCACCGTGTTGGCGGTGGTGCTGGTGTTCAATTTCGACAGCTGGGTGTTGTATCCGGCCGCGCTCGGCATGCTCGTCCTGAGCAAGTCCTTTGCGGTGCTCAAGAGCGCGGTGACGCCGCGAGTACTGCCGCCGGAGATCGACCTCGTTCGCGTCAACTCCCGTCTGACGGTGTTCGGTCTGCTCGGCGGCACCATCGCTGCCGGCGCGCTCGCCGGCGGCATCGCGTTCGTCGCAGGTTCACCGGGAGCCCTGTGGTTCGTCGCCGCGATCACCGTGCTCGGCGCGTATCTGAGCATGCGCATCCCGTCCTGGGTCGAGATCACCGAGGGCGAAGTGCCCGCGACCCTGAGCTACCACGCCGATCAGCACGGTGGACGCGATTACGCCGGAAGCGGTGCCCCGACCGAGAACCTCCGCCGCACGGTCTCGGCCCCGCCGACGTCGGGCAGCACCAAGAACCGCAGACAGCCCCTCGGCCGCGCGGTCATCGTCGGTCTGTGGGGCAACGGCACCATCCGGGTTCTCACCGGGTTCCTCACGCTCTACATCGCGTTCGTCGCCAAGTCCCGTACCGAACACGAGCCGCTTCAGCAGGCTGCGATGCTCGGACTCGTCGGGGCCGCCGCCGGTCTCGGCAACTTCTCGGGCAACGCGCTCGGTGCCAGGATCAAGCTCGGTCGGCCGTCCCTGGTCGTCCTGCGGTGCACCATCGCCGTGACCGTGGTGGCCGTGGTCGCTGCCATCACCGACAGCCTGCTGACCGCGGCGGTGGCCGCGCTCGTCGCGTCGAGCGCCAGCGCACTCGCCAAGGTCTCCCTCGACGCGTCGCTCCAGGCCGACCTGCCGCCGGAATCGATCGCGTCGGGATTCGGCCGCTCGGAAACCGTTATGCAGCTGTGCTGGGTCCTCGGCGGCACGCTCGGCGTCCTGCTCCCCACCGAGTACTGGCTCGGTTTCACGGTGGTCTCGGTGTTGCTTACGATCGGGCTCGTGCAGACATTCCTCACCTACCGCGGCAGATCGCTTCTGCCCGGCTTCGGCGGCAACCGCCCCGACCACGTCGAACAAGAAGTGTCCGACGGTTCCTTCGGCGAAAACGTGACCAAGTGAATCTCGCTCCCCGTACCAAGAAGATCGCCGCCCTGACCGTCGCTGGTCTGTTCGTCGTCGCCGCCGCGTTCGTCGCGGTCCTCGCACTGTTGATCGGGAACGCACCGGAGAAGGAACCGACCGTCTCCGCCTACGCCAACGGCCGGGCCGTCGAAGTGGAGCCGTACCTGTACTGCGCCGTCACCGACCCGCTGTGCACCAATGTCGGCGAGACGACCGAAATCGAGGTCGGCAAGGCCCCGACGGTGCAGCTCTCACTCCCCGAGGCCGTCTACTCGGCGCCGTGGGTGCTGGCCCGGGTCTACGGCGACGACAGCGGGAACATCGTCGAGGACAGCGAGTTCAACGAACCCGGAACCAGGCTCAGCGTCACGGTGCCCACCACGGACGACAGCGACCGGACCCTGCTGGGGATCGAAATTCGTCTGCCCACCGGCATCATCGACACCGACACCAATCAGGAGGGCTTCGTCAGCCACGCCATCTGGTCGATCGGCACGCGCCCGTAGTTCCTCCCCGGGATCAGCTGTCCAGCTCGCGGGCGACGGCCCGGACCACCTCGGAGATGCGCTGCGCGATCTTGCGGTCCGGGTACTTGCCCTTGCGGAGCTCGGGCTGCACGGTCGCTTCGAGCAGCGTGATCATGTCCTCGACCATCCCGTGCAGTTCGTCGGGAGTGTGCTTGCGCTCGACGGGTTCGCGGCGGGTGCTGCCGGTGTTCTGACGCACCGACGGTGCGGGCTCGAGGACCTTCAGGCTCAGTGCCTGCGGCCCGCGGCGGCCCGCGGCCATCCCGAACTCGACCCGCTGGCCGGCTTTGAGGCCTTCGACGCCCTCGGGCAGCGCCGAGGAACGCACGTAGACGTCCTCGCCTTCCTCCTGCGAGAGGAATCCGAATCCCTTGTCGACGTCGTACCACTTCACCTTGCCGGTCGGCACTGAGCTCACCCGTTCATCTGTTGCTGTCGATAGTTGCGTTGGTCGTGGGACCGATGGTCGGCCCGCACAAGTTTCGCGCCCCACGAGAACGTAGGACGCGAATACTTCAGTCTAGCGCGGTGAGCCCGGATAGAGCATTCGAGTTGTTCCCGCACCGTGCTCCTCACAGCGCCCCGCTTCGCACTACCGTGGGGTACGTGGACACAACGACCCGTAAGAGCAGCACCGCCCTGCTGCGCATCGCGCTGACCCTGTTCGCGATCGGCCTCGTCGCCATCGTCGCGATCCTGATGTTTCCGATCTTCTCCGACGCCAAGCCCCCACTGGGGCTGTATCTGACGGCCATGTTCTCCGCGCCGACCGGCTTCCTGCTGGCCCTGGTGTACGCGCTGGCATCCGGACGACGGGCGCGCTGACCATGCGATTGATTCTGAACATCATCTGGCTGGTCTTCGGCGGCCTGTGGCTGGCGCTCGGCTACTTCCTCGCCGGACTGCTGCTGTGCATCCTCATCGTGACGATCCCGTTCGGGATCGCGTCGTTCCGCATCGGCGTCTACGCGCTGTGGCCGTTCGGGTCGACGATCGTCGACAAGCCGGGGTCCGGATCGGGCGCGCTCATCGGGAACGTGCTCTGGCTGATTCTGGCCGGTTGGTGGTTGGCCCTGACTCACGTGCTCACTGCGCTCGCGATGGCGATCACCATCATCGGCATCCCGTTGGCGATCGCGAACCTCAAGATGATTCCCGTATCCCTCATGCCCCTCGGCAAGGACATCGTTGCCGTTCGGTGACCTCTCGAACGAGGCGACGCCGATGTGACTTCCATCACATCACGCTCGGGTAACGGACAGGCAACGGACAGGGGTTCAATGCCCGGCACGTCCACTAGCTGGGCCGACTCGAGAGACCCGAAACAGGTACGAAATGCGCTCTCGACGACGCCCCGAAATCGACAGTTACCAAATAGTGACGTAAGGCGGGAATTTCAGTACGGTCAGCAGCGGCCGGAAAGTTCGGCCGAATTCCGGCCCGCAGCGCCAAACCTCGTCCCGCGGGAACCGGAACACCCTCGACGATCACCCAGGGGACGAGGACGGGGGACCCACGTCCTCCACGGACAACCGGGAAGTTGTAGCGGCTCACGAAGCCGCCCCGACTTCCCTTGGGGTTAAGCCCAATTGCTCATTCCGAGGAGTGAGCGAAAAGGCCGGGCTACCTCTCAGCCCGAACCCGACAGCTGACCTCGCAGGCGCGTGTGGAGAGGATTTCAACTCGTATGAGCGGACGTCATCGCAAGCCGAGCACCACTGGCAAGACCGTCGCGAAGGTGGCAGTCACCGGAGCCATCATGGGCACCGCGAGCATCGCCTTCACCGGCACCGCCAACGCGGCACCGGATTCCGACTGGGACCGCCTGGCACAGTGTGAAGCCGGCGGCAATTGGGGCATCAACACCGGCAACGGCTTCCAGGGCGGGCTGCAGTTCTCCCCCAGCACCTGGAACGCACACGGCGGCCAGCAGTACGCGGCCACGGCCAACCAGGCCAGCCGCGAAGAGCAGATCGCAGTGGCGGAGAAGGTCCTCGACTCGCAGGGCTGGGGCGCATGGCCGTCCTGCTCCTCGAGCCTCGGCCTGAACAGCGCGCCCACCGAGCGCAGCGTTCCGGTCACCCCGAAGGCACCGGAGGTTCCCGCTCTCCCCGACCTCACGTCCGTCCCGGCCGTGGACAGCTCGGCCGAGGTCGTCGAAGGCATCGTCACCGCCGTCCAGAACATCACCAACGATCCGCAGATCGCAGCGTTCGTGCAGAACGCGGCTCAGGGCATCCAGCTCGATCCGCAGATCGTGAACTTCTACCAGGCCAACAAGGCATTCCTGCCCCAGTAGGCTGCACGGCAGTTCGAGCTCGTACGAGAAAAGCCCCCGACGATCGTCGGGGGCTTTTTCGTGTTCGAGGTCCGCAATCAGCGATTGACCACGGTCACCGGGTGGGCATAGGGCAGGTCTTCGACGGGCAGCGGGAACTCGGTGTCCTCGCCGAAGGGTGACAAGCCACCCGATCGAGCGGACGAGAGTTCGGTCACCGCGTGGTCACCGCGAGCGGTGTCCGGCCAGCCTGGATCGACATAGGGCTTCTTCGACTTGTTCACCATGGGCCCATTTTGACACCTGCCCTGCGGCGAGCACCAGCCCAGGTCTCTAATCTGATAGACGATGACCGACACGACTGCGCACCGACACACCGACACGCCTCCTGATCTGCCGCAATGGATCGCAGCTCGCAGCGACGCCGAGCTGATCAAGGCCATGTCGCTGCGTCCGGATCTGACCGCGCCGCCGCCCGCATCCCTGGCCGTGCTGGCCGGACGGGCCGAGCAGCGCCGATCGATCCTGCACACCGCGGACACCCTCGACACCCTGGCCCTGACGATCCTCGAGATCCTCGCCATCGAGGAAGCGTACGAACGACCCGTCACTCGCGCCGCGCTGCTGGCAGTGGTCGCCAAACGCGCACCGGCCAAGAGCGTGGACAGGGCACTGGCCCAGCTGCGCGAACGCCTGCTGGTGTGGGGCGATGCAGCCGGCTTCCGAATCAGCGCCACCGCGGCGGACGCGGTGCCGTGGCGCATCGGCCGCGCACTCGACCCGGTCGACAACCTCACCGAATCACACATCACCGCGGCTCTGGCCGAGCTCGGCGACGGCGAACGCAGCCTTCTCGACACCCTCGCCAGATCGTCCCCGACCGGCCGCACCCGAGACGCCGCACCGGGAACACCGCCCGATCGACCCGTCCAGAAGCTGCTCGCCGCAGGCCTACTGATCTGGTTGGACGAGCAAACCGTCGAGCTTCCCGTCCAGGTCGGGCAGATCCTGCGCGGCGAACCGATGTCCGACCCACGCTCGCTCGCCGAACCCAAGCTCGCCACCAGCACCTATTCGCTCACCGATGTCGACGCCGCTGCCGCGGGAGAGGCACTGGAGCTGAACCGACACTGCGTAGCCGTGATCGAGGCGTTGTCGGCCTCGCCTGCACCCGCCCTCAAGGCCGGCGGCCTCGGAGTGCGCGAGCTCCGCAAGATCACCAAGGCCACCGGCCTCGACGACGATCGAGTGAGCATCCTCGTCGAGTTACTGGCCGCCGCCCATCTCATCTCGAGCGGAACACCGGACCCGGGGCCTGCGTCCGACAACGGCGACGACTACTGGGCACCCACACCCGCCGTCGACGCGTGGCTCACCGCGGCCCCCGCTGCCCGCTGGCACACCCTCGCCTCCGCCTGGCTCGAAGTGCCACGGGCACCGTGGGTCATCGGGATGCGTGACCCCAACGACAAGCCCATCGCCGCCCTGTCCGACGAAGTCCGATCCCCGGCCGCACCCCGGGACCGACGGATGATTCTCGAGTTGCTCGCCGAACTCGGCAGCGGACACGCAGCACAGCCCGCCGATCTCGCCCGCACCCTGGCGTGGCGTCGACCCCGGTGGTCGGGACGCTTCGGCGTCACCCCCGTCGGACATGTTCTCGCCGAAGCAACGGCTCTCGGCATCGTCGCCCGCGGGGCGATCTCGACCCCGGGACGCTCCCTGCTGCACGACGGCAACGCCGAGGCAGACATGCGTGCGACGCTGCCCGAGCCCATCGACTACGTCCTGGTGCAGGCCGACCTCACCCTGGTGGCACCCGGACCCCTCGAGCCCGAACTACAGGATCGAATCGAACTGGTCGCCGACGTGGAGTCCGCGGGCGCAGCCACGATGTACCGGATCAGCGACACCAGCCTGCGCCGCGCCCTCGACGTCGGACTGACCGCCTCCGAACTGCACTCGTTGTTCGCCACCCACTCGCGAACGCCGGTACCCCAGGCCCTGACCTACCTGATCGACGATGTGGCTCGTCGGCACGGCCGCCTACGAGCGGGCGTCGCCGCGTCGTTCGTTCGATGCGAGGACCCGGCCCTGCTGGCCGAGGTGATGGCGTCGCCGGCAGCCGAATCCCTGGCCCTGAGGGCACTGGCTCCGACCGTCGCGATCTCACAGGCCCCGCTCGCCGAGGTGCTCACGGTCCTGGCCGGAGCGGGATTCGCGCCTGCGGGCGAGGACTCGTCCGGCACCATAGTCGATCTGCGTGCCCGCGGGTCGAGGGTATCGGCCAGGCGTCCACGCCAGACGTTCCGCACTCCGGCCGTCCCGACCGAGGAACAGCTGGGTTCGTTGGTGCGTGGAATGCGCGCAGCCGACAGAGCGGCAGGCAACGGCGGCGCGGTGGTGCGCGCCGACGGATCTCGAGCCAGCAGCACCGCGACGATGACGCTGCTGCAGACCGCGGCGAAGGTCAAACGGAGCGTGAGCATCGGCTACGTCGACGCCCAGGGCGTGGCCACCCATCGCATCGTCGATCCGATCAGCATCGGCGGCGGCCAACTCGACGCGTTCGACCCCGCAACCGGTGGGGTTCGACGCTTCACCCTGCATCGCATCACCTCGGTCGCACTGGTCGAGTAGACCGGGCTCACGTGCACGCGCGCCCCTACCTGTGGACAATGGAGAAGTTGCGCTCTTTCGGGCGCAGCAGATGTCTCTAGGAGGAACCGTGACCGACGGCCCGCTGATCGTCCAGTCCGACAAAACGCTGTTGCTCGAGGTCGATCACGAACTCGCGGGCGCAGCGCGGGCGGCCATCGCACCGTTCGCGGAGCTCGAACGTGCCCCCGAGCACGTGCACACCTATCGCATCACCCCGCTGGCCCTGTGGAACGCCCGTGCCGCGGGCCACGACGCCGAGCAGGTGGTCGACGCGCTGGTGAACTTCTCGCGTTACGCGGTGCCGCAACCGCTGCTGGTCGACATCGTCGACACCATGGCGCGCTACGGCCGGTTGCAGTTGGTCAAGAGCCCGATACACGGTCTGGTCCTGATCAGTCTGGACCGCGCCGTGCTCACAGAGGTGATGCGGCACAAGAAGATTGCACCCATGCTCGGCGCGATGGTCGACGAGGACACGGTGATCGTGCATCCGTCCGAACGCGGCCACGTCAAGCAGATGCTGCTCAAGATCGGTTGGCCTGCCGAGGACCTCGCCGGCTACGTCGACGGCGAAGCTCACCCCATCGAGCTCGACACCGAGGGCGGCAACTGGACGCTTCGCGACTACCAGGAGATGGCGGCCGATTCGTTCTGGGCCGGTGGCTCGGGAGTGGTGGTACTGCCCTGTGGTGCCGGCAAGACGATGGTCGGCGCAGCCGCGATGGCCCGAGCGAAGGCGACCACGCTGATTCTGGTCACCAACACCGTCGCCGGTCGGCAGTGGAAGCGCGAACTCATCGCACGCACCTCGCTCACCGAGGACGAGATCGGCGAGTATTCGGGAGAGCGCAAGGAAATTCGCCCTGTGACAATCGCCACGTATCAGGTGATCACGCGTCGCACCAAGGGTGAGTACAAGCACCTGGAGCTCTTCGATTCCCGCGACTGGGGATTGGTGATCTACGACGAGGTGCACCTGCTCCCCGCGCCGGTGTTCCGCATGACGGCCGATCTGCAGTCCCGTCGACGCCTCGGCCTCACCGCGACCCTCGTCCGCGAGGACGGCCGCGAGGGCGACGTCTTCTCGCTGATCGGACCCAAGCGGTACGACGCTCCGTGGAAGGACATCGAGGCACAGGGCTGGATCGCGCCTGCCGAGTGCATCGAGGTTCGCGTCACCCTCACCGATGCCGAGCGCATGTCCTATGCCGTCGCCGAGCCCGAGGAGCGCTACAAGCTGTGCTCGACGGCGCACACCAAGATCGCCGTCGTGAAGTCGATCCTCGCCAAACATCAGGACGCTCCGACGTTGGTCATCGGCGCGTATCTCGATCAGTTGAACGAGCTCGGTGAAGCGCTGAACGCTCCGGTCATTCAGGGCTCGACCAAGAACAAGGAGCGTGAGGTGCTGTTCGACGCGTTCCGCAAGGGCGAGATCCAGACGCTCGTGGTGAGCAAGGTGGCGAACTTCTCGATCGACCTTCCTGAAGCCTCTGTGGCAGTTCAGGTTTCGGGAACGTTCGGCTCCAGGCAAGAGGAGGCGCAGCGCCTCGGCCGGCTGCTCCGGCCGAAGCACGACGGCGGTCAGGCGCATTTCTACTCGGTGGTCTCCCGCGACACCCTCGACGCCGAGTACGCAGCCCACCGTCAGCGTTTCCTCGCCGAACAGGGCTACGCCTACCGCATCACCGACGCGGACGATCTGCTCGGTCCGGCGATCTGAGACGTCGGGTCCACTCGGGGCCGTGCTAGGAATACCTCTGTGCGCAAGTTCGAGTTCCCTGTAGACGTAGCCCACGCGAAGTCGGTCAACGAGACGTTCACCGAGCTTCGTCGGCTGCGTTCCTCCGCAGCGCTGACCGCCGTGTTCCTCATCGCGCTCGGGGCCTGGTTCATCTGGATCGCCGCTCCGTGGTCGTACATCCTCGGCGCAGTGTTCCTGATCGGTGCGGCCACCTCGCTCTGGGTGATGCTGTGGGCACCCCGAAAGATGGGTTCCATCGAATCGCAATATGCTGCAGGCGATCTGGTGCCGGCGATGGTGGCCGAGAAGCTACCGAGCGGAGCGATACTGCTGGCTCTGATCGACATCGCGAAGCCGGAGGTGGACGAGCCGCACTACGTGTTGATCACCCGCGTCGTGCGCACGCTTCCCGGCCACGCCGTCGAGCGGGGCGCTCAGGTGCCTGCGGTGTCGGTTCTCGCGGACCGTGGCCGCAACACCGGTGGGCGAACGTGGCAGTTGGCCACGGCGATGCCCATCGCATGGGGAACCACCGATCCGGGGGTCATCGCGCGGGCAGTCGAGGAGATCACCGAGGGCGAGTGGGCGTTGCTGCACGCCAACATCGGCCTGTCGGAGAAGGTCCGCACCGCCAAGAACCAACAGTTGCTCATCGATCCTGCGGATCTTCCCGACGACCTGCGCTGAATCGAACCGCATCCCCGGCCTAGGCCAGGGCGGGGATCACCTCGCGCTCGAAGAGTTCGATACCGGACCGGTCGTACGCCGCTTCGGGGAAGTAGAAGATGCCGTACGTCATCCCTTGTTCCTGCAGCGCCGTCAGATTCTCGACGATCTGCTCAGGAGTTCCCACTGCGGGCATCCCGCGGTACGCGTCGAGGGCACCCTGCGCCTTCTCTGCACCCACGTACTCGGTCAGGCGACTTTCGAGGGCGCGCAGTCGGTCTTCCACCTCGGCCTCGGTTGCACCGATGGCGACGTTGTAGTTCGCCGAGCGGACGATGGCATCGAAATCGGTACCCACGGTTGCACAATGTTCACGCAACAGAGCGGATTTGGCGGCGAAACCGGTGGGGGTTCCGTCGAAGTTGGTGTAGTCGGCGTACTTCGCGGCGATCTTGAGGGTGACCTTCTCGCCGCCACCCGCGATCCACAGCGGGATGCCGCCCTCCTGCAACGGCAGGGGTCGCACCACGGCACCGTCGATCTCGTAGTACTTTCCGTCGAGGAATACCTCGCCGGCCGTCCATGCCTGCTTGAAGATCTGCACACCCTCGTCGAGCCTGCCCAATCGTTCTCCGGCAGAGGGAAATCCGTAGCCGTAGGCTCGGAACTCGTGCTCGTGCCAGCCGCCGCCGATGCCCATCTCGACGCGGCCGCCCGACACGATGTCCACGGTGGCAGCAACTTTGGCCAGGTAGGCCGGGTTGCGGTACGCCATCGCCGTGCACATCTGCCCGAGCCTGATCCGCGAGGTGGACGCGGCCAACGCGGACATCAGCGACCAGGCCTCGTGCGTGGCCTCGTCGGTCGCGGTGGGAACGGTATGGAAGTGGTCGTAGACCCACAGAGATTCCCACGGACCGGCCTCGGCGGCGAGTGCGTGGTCGCGCATCGCACTCCACTGCCGGGCAGGGTCGATACCGACGAGATCGAGACGCCACCCCTGTGGCACGAACAATCCGAATCGCATGACAGGCACAGTACAGACGCAGGGCGAACGACCGGCTGCCGTCTGTGAACTACGCTGCAGGAATGTCCGAGTCGTTCCCCTCGCGCACAGTGGCACGGTTGCGCCCGTTCGCATCGACGATCTTCGCCGAGATGACCGCGCTCGCCGTCCGGAAGAATGCCGTCAACCTCGGGCAGGGCTTCCCCGACACCGACGGCCCACCCGCCATGCTCGACGCCGCGCGCCAGGCCATCGCCAGTGGCCTCAATCAGTACTCCCCCGGCCCTGGCATGCCGGTGCTGCGCGCTGCCATCGCCGAGGACCGGTCGGCGCGATTCGGTCTGCGCTACGACCCCGATTCGCAGATACTCGTCACCGTCGGTGCCACCGAGGCGATCTCGGCGTCCCTCCTCGGTCTGATCGAGCCGGGCGACGACGTCCTGCTGATCGAGCCGTTCTACGACTCCTATGCCGCCGCCATCGCTCTCGCCGGTGCCACCCGGACCGCCGTGTCGCTGGTCGCCGACGGCAACGGGTGGACCGTCGACACCGACGCCCTCCAACGCGCCATCGGGCCTCGCACGCGCATGCTGATCGTCAATTCCCCGCACAATCCCACCGGCACGGTCTTCGACCGCGACACCATGATCCGCATCGCCGAGATCGCGGTGGCACACGATCTGCTGGTCCTCACCGACGAGGTCTACGAGCATCTCGTCTTCGACGGCCGCGTACACACGCCGATCGCGACACTGCCCGGGATGTTCGAGCGAACCGTCACCGTGTCGAGCGCCGCCAAGACCTTCAACGCCACCGGGTGGAAGACGGGCTGGGCGTTGGGGCCTGCCGAACTGATCGACGCCGTCCGCGCCGCCAAACAGTTCATGAGCTTCGTCGGCGGTACTCCGTTCCAACCGGCCGTGGCCTACGCGCTCGAGCACGAACAGGCCTGGATAGCCACGATGCGCGACGGCCTGCAACGCAAACGGGACACGCTCTCGGCCGCGCTCGCCGCCGCAGGAGCGGATGTGAAGTACAGCGCGGGAACTTATTTCGTCTGTGCCGACATCGCGGCGATCGGGCGCGGTGACGCCTACGAATTCTGCCGTGCCCTCCCGGACCTGGTCGGCGTGGCGGCGGTTCCGGTGACCGCGTTCGTCGACGAGCCGGGTCCGTGGAAATCATTGGTGCGCTTCGCTTTCTGCAAGCAGGACGAGGTTCTCGCCGACGCAGCCGAGAGGCTACGAAAGTTGTGACTGCGCAACCGACGATCCCGGCGTACTTCGTCAGGCAGGCCGTCGACCTCGCGACGAAAAGCGGGGTGGACCTGACCTACCCGCTGTCGATGGCCGGCATCGGTTCCACCATCCTCGGCAATCCTGCGGAGCGCCTGACCACTCGGCAGGTCACCGCGTTCACCCAGGCGGTCTGGGCGATGACCGGCGACGAACTGTTCGGCCTCGCCGCAGTTCCGGTGCGACGCGGCAGCTTTCGCGTGGTGTGCCAGACGCTGATACACACCGAGAACCTGTGGGCTGCGCTGGTTCGGATGTCCGAGACCATGCGGGTGCTGATTCCGGTGCGCCCCATGACGATGGACCGAACCGAGGAATCCACGGTGTTGACCGTGCACGTCACCCCCACCACCCACCTCAGCCCGGAGGGCAACGAACTCGCCGAGCGACTGCTGACCGACTTCCTGTTGATTCTGCTGCACCGATTCGCGGCGTGGCTCATCGGCAACCGGGTCAAACTTCTGTCGGTCCAACTGCCCTACCCGCTGCCGGGACCCGAAGCGGGAAAGATGTACGACGCCATCTTCGGCACTCATGTGGAGTTCGGAACCGATCTGGCCACACTGGAATTCGACAGCGCAGTGATGCGGGCACCGATCGTGCAGACCGAGGCGACGCTGGCGGACTATCTCGCGGAGTCGCCCAATCTACTGTTCTCGTCTCGAGATTACGACAGCACGGCGTCGAGCCAGGTCCGCCGCGCCCTGGAAACCGGTTTCAAAGGTGGAGCACCGGGAACCGACGAGATCGCGGCGATGCTCAACATCAGCCCACCGCACCTGCGACGAATTCTTCGGCAGGAGGGCACCTCCATCAACCAACTGCGCGAAGAAGTACTGCGCGATGCGGCGATCTCCGGGCTCAGTCGCGGCGACAGCGTCGACGACATCTCGACCCGCCTGGGGTTCTCCGAGCCCAGTGCCTTCCGCCGGGCCTTCAAGCGATGGACCGGCCAGACTCCCGGTGCTTACCGGCTCAACTGACGCAGAACTCGTTGCCCTCCGGATCGGTCATGGTGATCCAGACACTGGGGCCTTGGTGTCCTCGATGCAGTACAGATGCACCCCGGGCCTGCAGTTGCGTGACCACCGTCTCGCGCTCGTCGCCGACGCGAATGTCGAGGTGCAACCGATTCTTCACCGTTTTCGGTTCGGGCACCGATTGGAACAACACCCGCGGACTGCCGGGCGACTCGGGATCCGAGATGCCGGCGCCCGCCCGCCACACCAGAACGCCCTCGAAGACGGTCGTGTCCTCTTCGCGGGCGTGGCCCGCGGCGACCATCTCACGGATGAAACTCTCGTTGCTGGGTTCGACCTGCCAGCCCAGCGTCTGCGCCCACCACTTCGCCAGCGCATGGGGGTTCGAGCTGTCGACCACAACCTGAAGTCCGTATCCCATGCGGGCACGATACCGCCACTCACTGGCAATGGGAACACCTGTTCGATACAGTCGATCCATGTCGCTCGCGATGCAAGGCTCCCTGTTCGGTGACGACGACGGTGGCGTCGGATCGCTGCAGTCCGTCACCCGCCGCGAACTCACGCTCGGGGCGTGGGTGGACGTTCGACCGGGCTGGTTGGCCGGTTCCCACCTGTTCGATTCGCTGGTGGACGCCGTCGATTGGCGAGCCGAACGTAGGCAGATGTACGACCGCGTGGTCGACGTGCCGCGCCTGGTTCGGTTCTACGCCGAGCGCGAACGGTGGCCCGACGCAGCCCTGTACGACGCACGCGATGCGCTCGACGATCACTACCGCACCGAACTCGGTGAATCGTTCGCCACCGCCGGACTGTGCTACTACCGCGACGGATCCGACAGCGTCGCCTGGCACGGCGACAACATCGGTCGCAGCGCCACCGAGGACACCATGGTCGCGATCGTATCGCTGGGTGCCACACGGCAACTCATGCTTCGACCGCGTGGCGGCGGAACGTCGCTGAAGTTCACGCTGGCCCACGGGGACCTGGTGGTGATGGGCGGCTCGTGCCAACGCACCTGGGAGCATGCGATTCCCAAGTCGACCCGCGCGATCGGCCCACGCATCAGCGTGCAGTTCCGACCGCGCGGGGTTCGCTGACGGGCCGGGTTCGTCAACGAGCGGTGATCGAGTTCCGTCGCTCCACCACCGCTGCGGCCAACGTGTCCAATTGCGTTGCCGTCGTGTCCCAATCGAGGCAGGCGTCGGTGATCGACTGTCCGTACACCAGCTCGTCCCGGTGGCCGAGTTCGAGATCCTGACGGCCCGCGACCAGGAAGCTCTCCAGCATCAGTCCGACGATGCCGTGTTCGCCTGCCGCCACCCGAGCGGCCACGTCGGTGACCACGTCGACCTGCTTGTTGTGGTCCTTACGACTGTTGCCGTGACTGGCGTCGATGACCACCCGCTCCGGCAGACCCGACTTACGCAGTCGCGCAACGGTATCGGCGACCGATTCGGCGTCGTAGTTCGGCCCGTCGACACCGCCGCGCAGGATCACGTGGCAGTCCGGGTTCCCGACAGTGCGAATGAGAGCCGCCTGACCGTCGAGATCGGTGCCGGGGAAGACGTGGCTCGCGGCGGCAGCGCGGGTGCCGTCGACCGCAACCTGGATGTCCCCCTCGGTGGAGTTCTTGATCCCCACCGGCATCGACAACGCGCTGCACAGCTGCCGGTGCACCTGGCTGGCCGCCGTTCGCGCACCGATTGCGCCGTAGCTGACCAGGTCTGCGATGTACTGCGGGGTGATCGGGTCGAGGAACTCGCACCCGACCGGCAGACCGAGCGCGGAAATGTCGAGCAGCAGTTGGCGTCCCACTCGCAGACCGGCGTTGATGTCGAAGCTGCCGTCGAGGTGCGGATCGTTGATCAAACCCTTCCAGCCCAGCGTCGTTCGCGGCTTCTCGAAGTAGACGCGCATGACGATGTGCAGGCGATCGCCCAGTTCGGATGCCTTGGCGGCGAGGCGTCGGGCGTAGTCGAGAGCAGCGGCGGTGTCGTGCACCGAGCACGGGCCGACGACGACGATCAGCCGATCGTCGCGGCCGTCCAGCACGTCGACCACACCGGCGCGGCCGGTACGGACCGTGGCCGAGATCGCGTCGTCGACGGCATGCTCGCGGCGCAGCACCGACGGAGCGATCAACGGACTGATGCTGATGGTCCGCTGATCGTCGAGAGGTGGGGTGTCGAGAGAGAGTGTCATGAGAGGTCGTTCCTGTTCCCAGGCCGGCTCCTCATGCTCCACACGCACTTCGAGCCGGTCTGTATCCGGCTCGTGGGGTGGAAGTTCAGCGCATGGCGTCGCTGGCTGACCCACCCGGGGCCGGCCTGCTAAACCAGAAATACGTGCGCTGCATGAGAGCACCGTAGCAGACGCTTCGTCGATGCATCTATGCTCGTCCCTGCAGTCGGTTCGCCAGGTGGTCATGAGGAGCCCCGAAGTTCACCACGGCGCCGAAGCGATGCGTGCGGTACGGCGCGTCGTGAGAGGGAACCCGGTGAGAATCCGGGACTGTCCCGCAGCGGTATGCAGGAACGACCGCCGTCAACAGCACTGAAGAGGCCTCTTCGGGAAGCGACGGCCAGTAGGAGTGGACTGTTCGTCCACGTGCCCGCGAGTCCGAATACCTGCCGTCTGTGCTGTGCACGCCGTGCGCAGCGGTTCACCGCCTCGTGGAATGGGCGCGTAACCCTGGTACGGCTGCTCGTGGGGCTCTCCGGGATTCGCGCGCCCGAGAAGGCGGTGCGCCATCGATGCAGCAGTCACCTGGAGAACTACCGTGAGTATCGAATTCACCGCCACCGTGCTCGGTTCCGCCCGTATCGGACCGAACCGAGAACTGAAGAAAGCCGTCGAATCCTACTGGGCCGGAACGCTCGACGCAGCCGCACTCGAATCCGTCGCGCGAACATTGCGCGAGAACACCTGGCGAGAACTCGTCGCTGCCGGACTCGATTCCGTTCCGGTGAACACCTTTTCGTACTACGACCACGTGCTCGACACCACGGTCATGCTCGGCGCACTACCCGAGCGGGTTCGGAGCATCAACAGCGAGCTGGACCGCTGTTTCGCCGCCGCCCGAGGCAACGAGACCGTCGCACCACTGGAGATGACCAAGTGGTTCGACACCAACTACCACTACCTCGTGCCCGAAATCTCCCCGGCGACAACCTTTTCACTGCATCCCGAGAAGGTGCTCGCCGAGCTCGAAGAAGCTCGCGCGCTCGATGTCCCGGCTCGACCGGTCGTCCTGGGACCGGTGACGTTCCTGTTGCTGTCAAAGGCAGTCGGCAGCAGCGCCCCGCTACTGGACCGCCTCGACGAGATTCTGCCGCTGTACGCGGAGCTGCTGACACACCTCGCCGATGCCGGGGCGAAGTGGGTCCAGCTCGACGAACCTGCGCTCGTGGCCGACCGCACGCAGCACGAGATCGACTGTGCGAAGAAGGCTTACGACTACCTGAGCGCAGTGTCGACGAGGCCTGCCATACTGCTGGCGTCGTACTTCGGTGACCTCGGTGCGGTACTGCCCGTGCTCGCGTCGACCGGTATCGAGGGATTGTCGATCGATCTGACGGTGCCGGGCACCGTCGAGCACGTTGCCGTGATACCTGCGCTCGCGAGCAAGCACATAGTCGCGGGCGTCGTTGACGGGCGCAACATCTGGCGGACGGATCTCGACAAGGCGCTGGCAACGTTGGCGAGCCTGTTGGGTAGTGCCGGCACGCTCGCGGTGTCGAGTTCGTGTTCGCTGCTGCACGTTCCGTACACCCTCGACGGAGAGACCGACATCGTCGATCCGCTCCGATCCTGGCTGGCCTTCGGTACCGAGAAGGTTGCCGAGGTGGCCGTCCTCGCGAGGGCGCTGCGAGAGGGCACCGAATCGGTGTCGTCCGAGCTCGAGCAGGCCCGAGCCGCGCTCGAGACTCGTCGCACCGACCCTCGTCTGCACGACGCGGCCGTTCGGGCACGTCTCGACGCGGGAATCTCCGTCGACCGCACCCCGGCCGAGGAACGCTGCCGGGCTCAGGCTGCGCGACTGGACTTGCCGTCGTTGCCGACGACCACCATCGGTTCGTATCCGCAGACCACGCAGATTCGACTCGCTCGGGCAGCCCTGCGCACCGGTGAGATCGACGACGCCGAATACGTATCCCGGATGCAATCCGAGATCGCCGATGTCGTTGCACTGCAGGAGAAGATCGGCCTCGATGTGCTGGTCCACGGCGAGCCCGAGCGAAACGACATGGTGCAGTACTTCGCCGAGCAGCTCAGTGGCTTCGCGGCCACGTCGAACGGCTGGGTCCAGTCGTACGGATCTCGGTGCGTTCGGCCGCCGATTCTGTACGGCGACGTCTCGCGCCCGAAACCGATGACCGTGCACTGGTCCGAGTACGCGCAGTCGCTCACCGACAAGCCGGTCAAAGGCATGTTGACCGGCCCGGTGACGATTCTGGCGTGGTCGTTCGTCCGAGACGACCTACCGTTGGCCGAATCCGCAGCCCAGATCGCCCTGGCGATTCGCGACGAGACGATCGATCTGGAGGCAGCGGGTATTCGAATCGTCCAGGTGGACGAACCTGCCCTTCGTGAGCTCCTCCCCCTGCGCTCGAAAGACACAGCGGCGTACCTGGACTGGGCCGTGCGATCGTTCAAGATCTCGACATCCGGCGTGTCCGACCACACGCAGATTCACACGCATCTGTGCTACTCGGAGTTCGGTGAGATTATCGACGCGATCGCCGACCTCGACGCCGACGTGACGTCGATCGAGGCGGCCCGCTCGCACATGGAAGTACTCGACGACCTGAACTCGATCGGATTCGACCTCGGTGTCGGCCCCGGCGTGTACGACATCCATTCACCGCGGGTGCCGAGCGTCGACGAGATCACCGAATCGCTGCGGGCGGCATTGAAAGCAGTTCCTGCCGAACGACTCTGGGTCAACCCCGACTGTGGACTCAAGACCCGCGGCGTGGCGGAGGTCGAGCGGTCGCTGAGAAACATGGTGCAGGCGGCGGCCGCGCTGCGCTGACCCAGGTGAGCGGAACTTCGACCCCTGCTACGAAGTTCCGCTCACCTCGTTCGCCAGGTACAGGCTAGGCTTACCTGCCTACGCCCGATCTGTGAAAGAGAACGAAGTGAAACGTCTACTCCTGGCCACCACGATCGCCGCGGTCACCGCACTGACCACTGTCGCCTGCGGCGGCACCGCCGAGCAGACGGCCACTCCCTCCACCGCGTCGACGTCGGTCACAGCCGATGCGGCCACCGACGCCCCCGGCCCGACCGGCATCCCCGACGGCATGGGTTCCGGTGCCGCGGACGGCGTGTTCCCCCGCACGGTCGGCCACTTCGGCGGCTCGACCGAGATCCCCGCCGAACCGAAGAAGATCGTCGTGATCGCCACCGGTCAGCTCGACGCAGCTCTCACTCTGGGCGTCGTACCCACCGGAGTCGCCTACGGGGACGGCGCCGCACTGGTCCCGGACTACATCAGCTTCTCGTTCCCGCAGTACGCGGATCGCATGTCGCAGTTTGTCGACGTCGGCAACCGACAGGAGGTCGACATCGAGGCCATCGCAGCCATCGAACCCGACCTCATCCTGGCGAACAAGACCGGCTCCGAGGACATCTACCCGACGCTCTCGACCATCGCGCCGACCGTGCTCACGGAGGGCACCGGAGTGAACTGGAAGCAGGACTTCCTCCTTCTCGCCGACGCGTTGGGCCGAACCGAGCAGGCGCAGACCTTCATCGACAGCTTCACCTCCGACGCTGCGGCACTGGGTGGTTCGTTTGCCGACACCGGAGCACCCACGGTCTCGTTCGTCCGCTTCACCGCCGATCGAGCGCGAGTGTTCGGCATCCCGTCGTTCGCGGGATACATCGCCTGGGATGCCGGTCTGGCGCGCCCGGACAGCCAGCAGTTCGACAAGACCTCGCAGGATTTCAGCGAGGAGGAAATTCAGCTCGCGAACGCGGACTGGGTGTTCGTATCGAGCCAGGACGCCGGAGCCGATTCCAGCGCCGCGTCGTACACCACCAACCCGCTGTGGACCGGAATGAGCGCGGCAACCGAGAACCACATCGTGCGCGTCGACGACGACCCGTGGTACCTCAATGCCGGCCCGACGGCGGCAACGATCGTGCTCGACGGCCTGAAGAGCGCCCTGCAGAGCTGACCCCCATGTGCATGGAACTTCGTAGCCCACTACGAAGTTCCATGCACATCGAACAGGTAGGTTGCGCGCAACTTAACCGTGCACTACTGTTCTTGACGTGACCAACGAACTCGCACTCGACCGTCAGGTGTGCTTCGCGCTGTACTCCGCATCGCGGGCTACCACCGCGGTGTATCGCCCGATGCTCGACGAGCTCGGCGTCACGTATCCGCAGTACCTCGTACTGCTGGTGCTGTGGGAACGGGACGGGCGCGGCGTCAAGGACATCTGCGCCGAACTCGATCTCGACACCGGCACGCTGTCGCCGATGCTCAAGCGCCTCGAAGGCCTCGGTTTCATCGAGCGCCGACGCCTGAGCACCGACGAACGTCGGGTCGA
This sequence comes from Rhodococcus sp. 06-418-5, assembly GCF_002258285.1. Taxonomy (NCBI): domain Bacteria; kingdom Bacillati; phylum Actinomycetota; class Actinomycetes; order Mycobacteriales; family Nocardiaceae; genus Rhodococcus; species Rhodococcus sp. 06-418-5. The sequence goes on along the minus strand of NZ_NOYE01000025.1, from coordinate 9,524 downwards.
GATCCACCTCACCGAGACTGGAAGTGCCATGCGCGCAAAGGCACTCGACATTCCACGAAAGCTGGCCGAGAAGACCGGCATGAACGTCGACGATCTCGTCAAACTCAAGGAGTCGCTCGACGCATTGACGAGCGCTCTGCATCACACCGATTCCGGCACGACAGAAGGAGCATCATGAAGACGATCTACACCGCCGAGGCACTGGCCACCGGTGAAGGCCGAAACGGCCACGCCCGCACTTCCGACGGACGGCTCGATCTCGACCTCGCCATCCCGGAGGCCATGGGCGGCAGCGGCAACGGCACCAACCCCGAGCAGCTCTTCGCCGCCGGCTACGCCGCATGCTTCCACTCCGCACTGCAGATGGTCGCTCGTCAGGACAAGGCCGACGTCACCGATTCGGCCGTCGGCGCTCGTGTCGACATCGGCCCCAACGACGCGGGCGGCTTCCAGCTCGCCGTCACCCTCGAGGTGACCCTGCCCAATTTGAGCCGCGAGAACGCCCAGGCCCTGGCCGACAAGGCCCACCAGGTGTGCCCGTACTCCAACGCCACCCGCGGCAACATCGACGTCACCGTCACAGTCACCGAAGACGAGTAGAGGAAATCCCTTGAAGGCACACGAAATTCACCTCGCGTCCCGCCCAGAAGGCTGGCCGACGGAAGACAACTTTCGCGCGGAGGTCGTCGACCTTCCCGAACTCGCCGACGGGCAGATCCTCGTCCGCAACATCGTGATGTCGGTCGATCCGTACATGCGTGGCCGGATGAACGATGTGAAGTCGTACGTCCCGCCGTTCCAGCTCGACGCCCCGCTCGACGGCGGTGCCGTCGGCGAGATCATCGAATCCAAGGCCGAGGGTTTCGCTGTCGGCGACGCCGTTCTGCACGGTAAGGGCTGGCGCGATGTCGCCGTCGTCCCCGCCAAGGGCGCAAGCAAGGTCGATCTCTCGGCCGCGAAGGCGTCCGCATATCTCAGCGCGCTCGGAATGACGGGCACCACGGCGTACGCCGGGCTGACCGAGGTCGCCTCGTTCGCGGAGGGCAACGTCGTCTTCGTTTCCGGGGCTGCAGGCGCAGTCGGTTCGCTCGTCGGACAGATCGCCAAGGCGCTCGGTGCATCTCGGGTCATCGGCAGTGCGGGCTCCCCCGCCAAGGTGGCTCGCCTGCTCGAGCTCGGCTTCGACGCGGCGTTCGATTACCACGACGGCCCGGTTGCCGAGCAGTTGCGACAGGCAGCACCGGACGGCATCGACGTGTACTTCGACAACGTCGGCGGCGAGCACCTCGAAGCCGCCATCGGTTCGATGAACAAGTTCGGCCGAATCGCCATGTGCGGGGCCATCGCTCAGTACAACTCGACCGAACCGACACCGGCACCGCGCAACCTTGCCCTCGCCATCGGCAAGGAGCTGACGCTCAAGGGCTTCATCGTCGGCTCCTACGCGCACGTGACCGAGGAGTTCCGCTCGAAGATGACCGAGTGGCTGGGCAGCGGCGCAGTCGAATTCGACGAGACGGTCGTCGACGGTCTGAACAACGCCCCCTCGGCGTTCATCGGCCTGATGAAGGGCGAGAACACCGGCAAGATGGTTGTCACCATCTAGGTAGAACCCGAACGGTTTCACCGCAGACCACACCCCGGCCGGAATTTCCGGCCGGGGTGTTTCCATGCCCAGACCGATTACAGTCGGTGCATGCCCGCCGCTCCCCTCCCGTTGCGCGACGGCCTCGATCCCACTCGGGTGCGGATGCCGGAGGTCGCGACCGGAGCGACGGTGCTCGAGTACCTGCGCGCCCGGTTCCCGCAGGACGCCGCCCGACTGACCGAGAAAGTTGCGAGCGGCGAGATCGTCGACGCAGCAGGCGTACCCGTCGATTCGACGACCGTCGCGAGACCGCGGGCGGACATCTACCTCTACCGCGACCCGCCGGTGGAGCCGACGGTACCGTTCTCACTCGACGTCCTCCATCGCGACGAGAACTTGCTCGTCGTCGACAAGCCGCATTTTCTGGCCACCACTCCGCGCGGCGCATACATCGCTCGCTCGGCCCTCGTTCTGCTCCGCCGCCGATTCGACCTGCCCGAGCTCAGCCCGGCGCACCGTCTGGACAGGCTCACCGCAGGGGTTCTGGTGTTCACCGTGCGACAGCAGGCCCGCCGGCCGTACCAGGAGTTGTTCGCTCAACGCACCATCACCAAGCAGTACGAGGCGATTGCCCCACGCTCCCGGGACATCGACTTCCCGCTGACGGTACGCAGCCGAATCATCAAGGAGCGCGGCGTTCTTCAGGCCCGAGAAGTACCGGGCGAGCCCAACGCGGAAACACTCGTCGAGCTCGTCGACACGTTCGGAGCCCACGGCCTGTATCGATTGCGTCCGCGAACCGGGAAGACGCATCAACTTCGAGTTCATCTGTGCTCGTTGGGCATTCCGATCGTCGGCGACAATTTCTATCCCTCGTTCCGTGAGGTCGCCGACGACGACTACTCCGATCCGCTTCGCTTGCTGGCGCGTTCGATCGAATTCGTCGATCCGCTCAGCGGCCTGATTCGACGGTTCGAGAGCAATCGGAGTCTCGATCCGCCTGCGTCGCAGCAGCTTCCGACGTGAGCTCGGCGGTACGGACGGTGATTCGATGCGAGATGACCGCGAGCGCGAACAGTCCCACCGCCACATTCCCCAGCGCGGCGAAACCCTCCTGAGCGAAGTCCACGAGGGCGTTGAGAAGAGTGAAGATCAACGCGGACACCCGGAGGGTTCGCAGCGGCCAGAGCGGTCCTCGAGCACGTAAGCACAGCATCGCAGGCAGCGCCGTGACGAAGGTGAGGCAGGCACTGACGAACAGGATCCCGCTCGCGATTCCCATTCTGTCGACGTCGATCGTCAGGTCGCGTCGATCGATGTGCAGGTCCCCGATGACGAGCTCGACGATCCCGAACACCACCCCCGCCCCGGAGAGCAGAACCAACCCCCACCCGACGACGGGAATCCACCGGGCGCTGGTGAAGAACGCGGGAATCAGCCGGGGAACGACATTTTTCAGCGAGTGGGTCCGCGACGTCGACTGTCGAGCGCGGCCGAGCAACAGTCGGATCCCGGCCACGGTGTCCGCGTCGGCACCCTCGGCCTCGGCCCGCGCGACCATGCGTAGCGCCCAGTCGCGTCGATGCTCGGGTAGGCCGTGCGCGACGCCGTCGGCTGCGATCGCAGCCGCGTTGGCCAGCGATTCGTCGACCGAGGGCCGGCGGAACTCCCGAACGATCCTGCTGAACACCAACAGCAGCACCACCAGGACGTACATGATCTCCGACGAGGGACCGTAGAAGTAGTCGTTGTCCTTGGTGACGAATTTGCCGACTTCGTCGAGAAAGAGCCCGAATCCGATTCCGCCGAGCACCACCGTGAACACTCGAACGCCGAACCCGATGAACATCCACCCGATCAGCAACGCGAGCATCATCGCAGCGCCGCCGTACAGGGCGTGAGCGATGTGCAACGATTTGCCCCCGACCTGGGGATAGTCGGTCAACTCCAGGTAAGCCCTTGTGATCAGAATGGTCGCGATGGCGACGACCATGAACGCCTCGGATGCACTGCTTCCGTAGGCATCGCGGATCATGCCACTGCGATATGTGGTCCCCGGACGACCGGTCATCGATCGAGTATGTGCCGCCTGCCGTCGCCCGCGGGCCGTTTTCGCGGGCCGTTTTCGCGCCTCGATGTTTCCTGGGTTGACAAACCTCGTTGCCGAACCTGCAATGGTGTCATGGAAGATTCGAACACCGGCCTGGACGAGGTCATCGCGGGCCTCGGTCCCCGCCTCAAGCGCATCAGGATGGAGAAGAACACCACCCTGGCATCGCTGTCGGACACCACGGGAATTTCGATCAGCACACTGTCGCGACTCGAGTCCGGTGACCGCAAGCCCAGCCTCGAATTGCTGTGGCCCATCGCTCGTGCCCATCAGATGAAACTCGACGATCTGGTGACCGCGCCGCCCGTGGCGGACCCTCGGGTGCGCACCACGGCGACCGTTCGCGAACACGTGACCATCCTGCCGCTGACGCTGCGCCCCGGCGGTCTTCAGGCGTACAAGCTCCTGGTCCGCCCGGAGGGCTCGGAGCCGCGTCCGCGGACACACGAGGGGTACGAGTGGTTGTACGTCCTCGACGGCACCCTGCGGCTGATTCTCGGCGAGCACGATCTGACGATGAAGGCAGGCGAGGCAGCCGAATTCGACACTCGTGTGCCGCACTGGTTCGGTGCCGTCGGAAACCGACCGGTGGAGCTTCTGAGCCTGTTCGGACCCCAGGGCGAGCGGATGCACGTGCGGGCGAAACCGACGGTATGAAATGTCATGTCCGTGTGAGACAGTGAAGCCGCTCGACGCCAGGATCCACTTCGGTCATCCGCACCGACCACACACCATCTCGAGGAAAAAGATGACCGACAGACTGCCCGAATCGCCTGCGTCCCGCACTCACGTGGACATCGCAACCGGAGTGCTCATCGGGATCCACGGTGGATCCGTTGCCGACGCCATCGACGAGCTGTTCACGACCGCGAGACATCACCGGGTCAGTCTGTTCGAGCTCTCTCGCACGCTCATCACCGTCGCGGAGGGCCGCGACATCGAGCGATCCTCCGCCACCGACGCGGTGTACGAGGTCTGGGGATCGGCACTCGGCCGTCGAGGCGCAGAGACGACCTTCGGCCTGGTCACCGATTCGGCTGCCCTCTGATCGAACGAGCGCTCCGGAGAGCTAGCCGCGAACGGATGGGTCGCTGCGCAGCTCCGGAAAGCGTGCCGTCATCGCGTCGATGTGTCGGTACATCTCGTAGAGCTCGGTTCGGAGCGTCGACGCTTCGGACTCGAACGCTCGGGCACGGGATTCGGCGCGATCCGCGCGAGCTCGAAATGCCTTGGACTGCGCCAGTTCGATGGACGCCGAGCATGTCTCGATATGTTCGGCCAGCCCTCTCGCGAACACCCTCGCCTGCTCGAGGTTGACGGCATAGTTGTCGTCTCGCGGAGCCGGTGACGCCGCACCGTTCGCTGTGCCCATGGAAACTCGTCACCCTCGATCGTCGGCGGAAATTCTTTCGCGACTCTACGCTCGGTGCCGCACGCTTCGTCCGTGAACCGGCGTCACCCGAAGACGAGTGCCAGCACCACCGATGCCGAGGTGGCAGCGATCGCGATGACGATGGTCGCCGCGATCGCCCGCTGCCGCACCGTTCGGTAACTCGACCCTGCGCGGTCGTACTCCGAGTCGTCCTGATCGCCGTCCCGGCCGTAGAAGTCGTCCGAGTTCAGCCCGTCCTCGTCGAAATACACGACGTCTCGTGGCGGCACCCAGTGCTGACCGTTGGCTTCGATCGCGGCACCCAGCCGCTCCAGCCGTATCCGAGCGCGGGTGGGATACCAATCGGAGGGCGCGTGGATGGGCAGTGCCCGCGCAATCATCAGAGGCGACCGGTACTGCTTCTCCAGGGCGGCGAACGCTGCGGACGCCGTCGGATCGTCGTCGGACTTGTCGGTGAGGAACCAGACGGCTCCGGCCGCCGCACGATCGCCGAGTACCAGATGCGTGTACGCGAGCAATTCTAGGATGCCGGGCGACGTCGGGTTCCGGACCAATGCGCCGACCAGCCGATCTCGAGCGGCGATACTGTCTCCGCGCGCCAGATCCTCCTGAGCTCGATCGATCACGTCCACGCGTCGACAATAACTCCTGGGAACGAAAAAGCCCCTGCCGGACGACCGGAAGGGGCTTTCATCGTGCTTGTCGATCCAACACCGTGGTGGCCAGGGCCGGGATCGAACCGGCGACCTTCCGCTTTTCAGGCGGACGCTCGTACCAACTGAGCTACCTGGCCGGGCGGCACCGGTGAAACAATGCCATCGCAATGTCGGTACCTTCGTACCGATGTTGCGACCCTGACGGGACTCGAACCCGCGACCTCCGCCGTGACAGGGCGGCGCGCTAACCAACTGCGCCACAGGGCCTTGCTGTTGTTGCCGCGCTATTTCTAGCGCACCAACTCTCCGAACTGCAAATCCGCATCACGCGGGAAGCGAGACGAAGAATGCTGTACTGCCGACCGGATTGTCAATCCGATCTCTTCCTACGTACCCCCTACGGGATTCGAACCCGCGCTACCGCCTTGAAAGGGCGGCGTCCTAGGCCGCTAGACGAAGGGGGCCCGCCGAACTGCTTCGACGTTACCCTCAACGGCGTTCCGTTGGGAGCTGGGATAGCTTAGGACACTTTCGCTGCAAATCTCAAACCGGCAGGTCAGAGGTGGTTTTCGCGCAGTTTTCGCCGTAGTGCTCCCACCCGTGCAGTTTGAACTCGGCGAGCCAACGCTCGGACGCCATGGCGAGCAGTACGACCTCGACGGATTCCTCGAACCGCTCGCGCAGATCCGCGTTGTCGGCAACCAGATCCGACATGTACCGCTGACCGGCCATCGACGCGGCAAGCACCCGCACGAATTTGGCTGCGTCGAACTCCGGCTTGAGGTCGCCCATCGCGAGAGCGCGCTCGGCTTGCTTGTGGCCTTGAGCTCCCCAGACGCGACCGCCCCCGGAGTGCACCTCCGCGTAGAACTCCGGCTCGACTATCAACCGGAACTCGGCGCGCACGATCACGTCGTTCTGGAAGTTCTGCGCGATGTCGTCCACGATCCCGCGGATGACGTAGAACGGGTGTGCGGTGGTGTCGGCCCACTTCTCCGTGATAGCGACGTACCGATCCAGACCGGCCCCGAGCACGGCTCGGGCCAGATCTTCCTTCGACTGGAAATGGAAATACATCGCACCCTTGGTGGCGTTGGAGCCCTCCAAGATGGTGTTGACGGATGCCGCTGCGTATCCACGCTTGGCGAATTCCGCCGCCGCCGCCTCCACGATGGCAGCCCGGGTCCGCCGTGCGCGCTCTTGTTGTGCCATTTATTCCGTGCCTCCGAGCCCCAAGCGCCCTGCGTATCCGCAGGTAGTACATATAGAGAGTACTTCACCCGAACGACACGTGAGTCGACTCACCTACGGTTCGCTTCGCCACACACATCCGTCGGAAAAATCGGTTAGGCGTCCGAAACAAGCCGGATGGTATGATCTGCGCGGCTCGAGTGCGCTGCAGGGGGTGCGCACTCGAGCCGCTTTCCACTCGGTCCACCGCTGTCGCCGACGCGACCTTCTTCGGACCGCCCCCCTTACCGACCCCGTGCCGACTTGCGGCTCGACCGATTCGCCAGCGGCAGCGACCGGGGTACAGCCGAGTTCCGTGAAACGAACGATCGACGTATCCTTCACGTCGCTCAGAGCACACCACGCACTTTCGGTTGAAAACCGAATTACATTTCACGGTAACGGATCTCGGACCAGAACTAATTCGCGTTGCTCGTTAGCATTTCAAATCTAGTGATCGGCAATCGAATACGCCGAAACCGCTGTCTGACCTCGGTCAAATCCATTGCCCGGTAATCGATATGAGAAAGACCGGTCGGTAACGTTTTCGACACGTTCCCGGACTCGCACCGAACTCGCACCTGTACTGATTTACTGTGACATGCACCACATGGAGTAGTTCGGCCGATCGGAAACGAGTGCATGCCATGAAGGTGCCGATTCGCGTATTTCGTTCCATCACAACGTCGTTCGCGGTGGTCGTACTCGCTCTGTCGACGACCGGCACGGCGCCTGCAGACCCCCTTGGCAACTTCGTGGCCCCCGTCGCCGACCCGGCTCTCTATCTACCCACCCCACTGGGTGAGCCCTGGTTCGATCCCCCTGCAGGCTACGAACAACAACCTCCCGGGACCGTACTCGCAACCAGACAGGTGACCGTCGGACCGTTGTTCACGCCGGTCACCTCGACTCAGATCCTGTTCCGCACCAACGATTCCAAGGACCGTCCCGTCGCTGCGGCCACCACCGTGATCGTGCCGGTCGCACCGTGGACCGGAGCCGGGAGCCGACCCGTCGTGGCATACAACATGGCCATCAATTCACTCGGCAACACCTGTGCGCCGTCGTGGCTGCTTCCTCGCGGCCTCGCCCGAGAGATACCGGCCGTTCAGGCGTTCCTGGCCAAGAACTACGCCGTCGTCGTCACCGATCACGAGGGGCCACGGCAGGCCTACGCCGCCGGACGCATGGCCGCACACGCGGTGCTCGACGCCCTCCGAGCCATGGTTCGACTGCCCGAGCTCGGCGTGCCTGCGTCTTCTCCCATCGCCATGACGGGGTACTCGGGTGGGGCGATCGCCACAGGATGGGCGGCACAATTGGCCCCCACGTACGCGCCCGATGTCAATCTGGTGGGCGCGGCGTTCGGTGGTCCACCGACCGATTACCGGATTCTGCTGACGTCGATGAACGGCACGGCCGCATCGACGCTCTTCCTGTCGGCGGCGCTCGGGGTGGCACGGGAGTACCCCGAGATGTTCTCGCTGATGAACGCCGACGGACTGCGTCTGGCCACGATCGCCAAGGACATGTGCGTCGGTCTGCTCGCCCCCGGTGGCGTGGTGGCTCCGATCCCGGCACAGGCGCTCTCGAACGTTCCGAATGTCGATCGCACCGAGATCGCCGAGAGCATCATCGCCGCGACCCGTCTCGGCGGCGACCTCGCGCCCACCATCCCCACCATGATCTATCAGGGCAGGCAGGAGTTCTGGATTCCTCGACAGGGAGCCGAGACCCTCTACGACGAGTGGTGCGCCCAGGGTGCGAACGTCAGACTCGAGGAATATCTCGGCGAACACCTGATCGTCGCGCTCAGCGGCATTCCCGGCGCGTACGCCTGGATCGACGACCGGCTGGCAGGCATTCCGGTGCCGAGCGGATGCAGCAGCTTCGGGCGCTGACCCGTCGGAACCCACTGCCGGGGGTACTGCCCGTTGGCGCTACGCGGCCCATTACACTTTCGAGCCGCGCCCCTATAGCTCAGTTGGTAGAGCTACGGACTTTTAATCCGCAGGTCGTAGGTTCGAGTCCTACTGGGGGCACCACACACCGTCCGAGTAACAGTGCTCACACCTGTCCGGAACGTACACTCGGGCGTAACGATCGGCCGAGACCGAACGACGTGTTGGGGGAACTGCAGCGGTCGTGCACTCGCGAGGGCCGGTCGCAAGATCGACGCTTCGGGGAGACTTCGCGCCGATCGACACCGAACATCACGACCGCCGGAACAGCAAGTGAACAGCCGCGACGAGGTTCACACCGAACCTACGGTGCCGTAAGCTGGACCGGTCGTACGCAATCTATGGAGGCGATCTAATGGCGAGGGATCTGACACAGCTCGAGCTTCTGCAAGAGCTGGTGCCCACTGCCGAGGACAATGTGAACCGTCACATCTCGATGGCTCGGGAGTGGCACCCTCACGACTACGTGCCGTGGGACGAAGGTCGTAACTTCGCCGCACTCGGCGGCCAGGACTACGACCCGGAGCAGTCCAAGCTCTCCGACGTCGCACAGGCCGCGATGATCACCAACCTCCTCACCGAGGAC